>JAKDMP010000032.1 GCA_030452225.1 Gammaproteobacteria bacterium | reverse complement strand
GGGAACCGGACGCCGGGAAAATCGTGGAACTCCCACGCTCGTCATTCCGTCGCAAGCCGGAATCCATGTTGATCCTGGCTTTTGCACGGCAGATCGGGACCGCTGCTTCAGCGTCTCGCGGCTCCGACCAAATGCACCTTGCGGCTGCGAAATATCCACGCGAGCAGCGCCAGCACCAACTCGGGGCCGTCCGGAGCATGACGCAGCGCAACAAAAGCGAACCAGGTCGGCAGCAGCACCAGCGCGCCCTGCAACAGGTACAAAGCGCGCGGTGCATGGATTTTCCTGCGTCGAAGATCCAGCGCCACGAGTACCCACAGCAGGGAAAAAGCAACGAGCAGCGCGGTCGTGGCCGTCGGCCAATGCAGAATGATCCACCAGCCGAAAGCCATGCACAGCAGCGAGATTGCCAGGATGGCGCAGCGCGCATAAACGCCGCTTATCCCGCTCAACGAAGCCCATTCCCAGGCGCACAGCAAAATCAGGACGGCGCCTGCGGCGGCAAATACCGTCAGTGGGGCCAGCAGCGCCCACAGGATGACCGCCGGCAACAGTACGGCCGCGGCCGCGAGTCGGCGCCGAAGAGTGTCGTTTTGCCCGGACCCGTGCTCAGGCATGTTCCGCGCCAGCCGTCACGGTGCCGAACCGGCGATGACGCCGGGAGAAGATGCCGAGCGCCGCATCGAGCTGCGCGGCGTCGAAATCCGGCCACAGCACGTCCGTGAAGTAGAGTTCCGTATAGGCAAGATTCCACAGCAGGAAATTGCTGATGCGGCATTCCCCGCCCGTACGGATGAGCAGATCCGGATCGGGCATGTCGGGCAACGACATGGCACGGCGCAGCGCGGCTTCATCGACGGACGCCGGATCCATGCGACCCGCCGCGGCAGCCTCGGACAAACGACGGGCAGCCGAGACAATATCCCAGCGGCCTCCGAAACTCACGGCCACATGCAAACGCAGGCGGTCATTGCCGGCCGTCCGCGTTTCGGTCTCCTCCATGAGTTTCCGCAAGGGTGCCGAAAGCCGCTCGCGGGCACCGAGAAAATCCAGTTTCACGCCATTGTCATCCAGGTCGTTCACTTCGCGCCGCAAGGCCTGGAGAAAGAGTTTCATCAGCGCGGAAACCTCGATTTCGGGCCGCTTCCAGTTTTCGCTGGAGAAAGCGAACAGGGTGAGGTGGCGGATATCGCGTTCGATGGCCAAGCGCACGAGGTTACGCACCACGCGATAACCCGCGCGGTGACCCACATGACGCGGCAGGCGCCGGCCTGCCGCCCAGCGCCCATTGCCGTCCATGACGATGGCCACATGTTTCGGCTTGGGCGAATCCGCCGTTGTCGCCCCCTCATGGGAGGCAATCGCCGGCTCACGGTACAGGCGCCTCACATTCGACATGGAGTCACCCGCGGCTGATCTTGCCCGGGCAATGCTGTATTGTGCTACTTTCATGATGGACGGCTTGAACCTGCATTAT
The DNA here is from genome assembly GCA_030452225.1 of Gammaproteobacteria bacterium. GTDB lineage: Bacteria > Pseudomonadota > Gammaproteobacteria > JAKDMP01 > JAKDMP01 > JAKDMP01. The sequence goes on along the minus strand of JAKDMP010000032.1, from coordinate 17,626 downwards.
TCATGGGACACTGTGGCGATTGCGGAATTCGCAGTAAGCCAAGCGCCGCGATAGACTCGCGCGGTCTGCAGGCTGCAGTCTCCAAACTGACCTCAATCATGCCTATTCTTCAACCCATTCAGCATCTTGCAATGGAGCGCCAGTCGGCCTCGTGAATAATGCAGGTTAAACCTCCATCAATTCGGTTTCCTTCGCCCGCAGAAGTTCCTCTATGTGCGCGACATGCCTGTCGGTGAGTTTCTGGATCGCCTCGCCGGCGCGGTGCTCCTCGTCCTCGCTGATCGACTTGGCCCTGACCTCCTCCTTGAGCGTGCCGAGCGCGTCACGGCGAATGTTGCGCACGGCCACCCGCGCACCTTCGGTCTCCTGGCGCACGACCCGCACCAGTTCGCGGCGGCGCTCCTCGGTCAGCGCCGGCAGCGGGACACGGATGACCGTCCCCGCAGTGGCGGGGTTGAGGCCCATATCGGCGCTCATCACCACCTTCTCGATTACCGGGACCATGTCCTTTTCCCAGGGCGTGATGGAGAGCGTGTGGGCGTCCACCACCGCCACGTTGGCGACCTGGTTGAGCGGCACTTCCGAGCCGTAGTATTCGACTTTCAGGTGATCGAGCAAACTGGTATGCGCCCGGCCGGTCCGAATCTTGGAGAAAGCATCGCGCAGGGAAGCAAGGCTTTTCTCCATGCGCTTGTCGGCATCGGCGAGTATGTCCTGAACCGTCATGTCAAAACTCCCGGCAATACGGCGGCGATCGTTTCGCCGCGTTGAAAATCAATCATGTCCGTCTCCATTGGTGACCAGCGTGCCGATTTCCTCGCCCTTCATGATACGCACGAAGGCGCCCGGGGCATAAATCGAGAACACCCTGAGCGGGAGCGAATGCTCACGGCACATGACCATGGCGGTGGCATCCATGACGCCGAGCTGTTCTTCCAGCGCCTGGTTGAAGTTGAGTTTCGAGTAGCGCCGGGCGTCGGCGTGGCGGGCCGGGTCGCTCGCATACACACCATCCACCTTGGTGCCTTTGAGCAGCAGATCCGCCTTGACTTCCGTGGCCCTGAGACTGGCAGCCGTATCAGTGGTGAAATACGGATTGCCGGTTCCGGCGGCGAAAATGACCACGCGGCCCTTTTCAAGGTGACGCATGGCACGGCGGCGAATGTAATCCTCACACACTTGGTTGATGCGGATGGCCGACATCACGCGCGCTTCCAGACCGGCGCTTTCCAGCGCCGCCTGCAAGGCCAGCGCGTTCATGACGGTGGCGAGCATGCCCATGTGATCGGCGCTCACCCGATCCATGCCGTGCTGCGCGAGGCCCGCGCCGCGAAAAATGTTGCCGCCGCCGATGACGATGGTCAACTCGACGTCCAGGGCGCGGACTTCGGCAAATTCACCGGCCAGGCGGGCGAGCATGTCGGGGTCGATCCCATATTCAGCCTCCCCCATGAGGGCCTCGCCCGAAAGCTTCAAAAGAACGCGGCGATACGCACCCTTGTTGCCTGCCTCCGCGCCTGACCCGGAATCGCTCATGGCCGGGCGTCAGTTGCCCTGGGCCTGCGCAGCCACCTCGGCGGCAAAATCCGTCTCTTCGCGCTCGATGCCCTCGCCGACTTCAAAACGCACGAAGCGCCGGACGCGGGCGTCGCGTTCCCGGAGCAGGGCGCCGACGTTCTGGTCCGGGTTCTTGACGAAAGGTTGGCCGACAAGGGCAATCTCGTTCACGAATTTTTTCAGCCGCCCGGCGATCATCTTCTCGATGATCTCGGCGGGCTTGCCGCTGGCCTGCGATTGTGCGCGGATCACTTCGCGCTCGGCTGCGAGCTTGTCTTCCGGGACCTCCTCCGGGTTGACGCACACCGGCCGGCTGGCCGCCACGTGCATGGCGAGGTCGCGCGCCAAGGCTTCATCCCCTCCCACGAGATCCACCATCACGCCGATGCGCGCGCCATGAAGGTAAACGCCCACGACGCCATCCTGAGAATGGAAACACTCGAAACGCCGGATGGAAATGTTTTCGCCAATTTTCGCCACCAGCCCCCTGCGGGCCTCCTCCACGCTTTCACCCGATTGCAGCGTCGCTGCGTTCAGGGTCTCGACATCCGCGGGCTCCTTGCCCAGTATCGTTTCGGCCAGGCTCGCCGCGAAGCCGGTGAAATTCTCGTTGCCGGAGGTGAAATCGGTCTCGCAATTCACTTCGAGCAAAACGGCGCCGCCCGCGTCGCCCGCGCTGACGATGCAGCCTTCCGCGGCGGTGCGCCCGGCCTTTTTGTCGGCCTTGGCAAGTCCGCGCTTGCGCAGGATCGAAACCGCCCGGTCGAGATCGCCATCCGCCTCGACCAAGGCCTTCTTGCATTCCATCATCCCGACACCGGTGCGTTCCCTGAGTGTCTTCACTTGTGCTGCGCTGATATGTGCCACGCTGTCTGTACTCCGTATCCCTCGGTTTCGTTCCGTCAATCCTGGTTGTCCGCGGCCTTTTCGGTCGGTTTGGCCTCGCTCCCGGAGGCATCGGACTCTTTCGCTTCATCCGACTCGGCCTTGGCACTCGTCTTTTTTGCAGCCGTTTTACCGGCTGTCGCCTTCTTCGCAGACGCCTTTCTGGTGGCGGCCTTTTTGGCGGTCGTTTTCTTTGCCGTCGCCTTTTTGGCCGTGCTCTTTTTGGTGACGGCCTTTTTGGCCGCCGTCTTTTTGGTTGCCGTCTTCTTTGCCGTTGCCGGCTTGTCGGCAGCCGGCTTGTCCGCTTCGGTCGCGGGCGACCCGGCGCCCTCCTCTTCACGCTTCGTCGCGGGCGGCGCCTTCGCTGCCGCACCGGCCGGCTTGCCCGGTTCGCGACGACGCGTCAGCTTCTCGACCTTCTCTTCCTCCACAAAATCCTCGGCATCGCCCTCGATCACGGGAACCGTTTCGCGCCCCGCGAGGATCGCATCGGCCGCCGCACGGGCAAACAGTGCGATGGACGACATCGCATCGTCGTTGCCGGGAATTACGTAATCCACGGTTTCCGGATCGTTGTTGGTATCGAGGATGCCGACGACGGGACTGCCGAGCTTGCGCGCCTCGGCCACCGCGATTTTTTCGTAGCCGACGTCCACCACAAACAGCGCATCGGGCAGCGATTCCATGTTGCGGATGCCGCCGAGGCTCTTTTCGAGCTTCGCGTGCTCGCGATGAAGCTTCACCGTTTCCTTTTTGACCAGCAAATCCATGGTGCCGTCCTCGGCCATGGCTTCCAGCTCCAGCAAGCGCTTCACCGAATGCCTCACCGTGGCGAAGTTCGTGAGCGTACCGCCCAGCCAGCGCTGATTGACCCAAGGCATGCCGCAACGTGCCGCCTCGCTGGCGATCGCCTCATGAGCGGCACGCTTGGTGCCGACAAAAAGAATCTGCCCCCCCTGCGACGACAGCTTGGAGAGAAAATTGTCGGCCTCCTCCAGCAGCGGCACGGTGGCCTCGAGGTTGATGATGTGAATTTTGCTGCGATGCCCGAAAATATACGGGGCCATCTTCGGATTCCAGAACCGGGTCTGGTGGCCGAAGTGCACGCCCGCTTCGAGCATGCTGCGCATCGATACAGTTGCCATATTGTCTCCGTTCGGGTTGGGCCTCCACGCACCCCGTGCGGCAATCCGACCACCAAACCAACCCGCATGGCGCGGGCCAAAATCGAGCCTCCGTGGCCGATGGGCGAGTTTGGTGGTCGGACACCCGGCCGCACGTGCCGGTACGTGTGTGACGTTAAACAGAGCATTTTAACCCATCTTCGTTTTTGCAGCACAAGCTTTCGCAGTACAATGAACAGATTGCGCTTGCCCAGGGGCTACATGGCCGTCACCCTCAAAAACACCGGGGAAATCGAGAAAATGCGCGTGGCCGCGCGGCTCACGGCCGAAGTGCTCGATCTGATGACCGAACACGTCCGTCCCGGCATCACCACGGACGAACTCGACCGGATCGCCAACGAACACATCGTCAAGGTTCAGAAACAAACCCCCGGCAACGTCGGCTACCGCGGCTTCCCGAAGACGCTTTGCACCTCGGTCAATCACGTCGTCTGCCACGGCATTCCCGGCGGCAAGGAGCTCAAGGACGGCGATATCCTCAATATAGACACCTCGGTCGTGGTAGACGGCTTCTACGGCGACACCAGCCGCATGTACTTTGTCGGCGAGCCCTCCACCCAGGCGCGGCGCCTCGTGGAAACCACCTACGAGTGCATGAAGCTGGGCCTGGAGATGGTTCGTCCCGGCCTCCACCTGGGCGACATCGGTCATGCCATCCAGCGGCACGCCGAGGAGCGCGGCTATTCGGTGGTGCGCGAGTACTGCGGCCACGGTATCGGGCGCGGCTACCACGAAGACCCGCAAGTCCTTCACTACGGGGATCCGGGGAAAGGCCTCGTACTTGAGCCGGGCCTGATCTTCACCATCGAGCCGATGATCAACGCCGGCAAGCGCCATACCCGCTCGCTGCCCGACGGCTGGACGGTGGTCACCAAGGATCATTCGCTCTCTGCGCAGTGGGAGCACACCGTCGCCGTCACCGACGACGGCTTCGATGTGCTGAGCGCCCGGGAAGGCGAAGAATTCACGCATTAGCCGTACAAGCCGGCACAAGCCCGAAGGGCGTTGCCGGCAAGAAAGATGCGGAGTTTGACCAGGCGCAGTTTCACTGCCGGGCACACAGAGATCGCAGAGCGAAAGGGAACAGGATTTTCTTCGTGTACTCCGCGCACGCTGCCTTGAATCACGCGGGCTCCGGCCCGAACGCCTTCGGGTCGACGAGAGGCGTTGTCCCGGCCGCGTCCGGTACGCGGCCATCCGCGCCTGCATACAATGCCAAGTCATGAGACAGGACAGGCGCGACATGGCCCACTTGCCCCCCGCCGGCAACCAGGCAAGAGATCCGCTTGCCGAGGCGCTCGCCGCGGCGCGTTCCGCTCTGGCCGAAGGGATCCGGGCCTGCAGGCCGCCGGCGCGGCTTCTCGCCGGCTATTCCCGCGCGGCGGACACGCTGTTGCTGACCGCATGGCGCGATGCGCGCATCGGCCAAGCCGCCGCCCTGTTCGCCACCGGCGGCTACGGGCGGCGCGAACTCTACCCCGAATCGGACGTAGATCTTGCCGTCATTCTCGATGCGGCGCCATCGAGCGAACTCGAAAGCCGGCTTGAAGGCTTCGTGCAACGTCTCTGGGATCTGGGCTTCAAGGCCGGTATCGCCGTGCGCACGCTCGAACAGACCCGCGCCGCCGCAGCCGGCAGCGCCCCTACCTACACGTCGCTGCGCGACGCCCGTCTCCTTGCCGGGCCGCGCCGGCTGGCTCGCGCCCTCGACGAACTGCTGCGCGGCGAGTACCTGTGGCCGGCCGCCGACTACTTGGCGGCCAAGTACGCCGAACAGCAGAACCGCCACGCCCGTTATGGCGACAGCACCCAGCGCCTGGAGCCGAGCGTCAAGGAAGGTCCGGGCGGCCTGCGCGATATGGCCACGATCGGCTGGATCGCGGCGCGCCGCCTCGGCCTGGGCAGGGCGAGCCTTGTCGAGATCGAGCGCGCCGGCCTGCTCCTTTCCTCCGAGCGTCGGGCACTGGCGCATAGCGCGCGCGCTCTCGCACGCGTGCGCCTGTGTCTGCATCATCTTGCCGGACGCAACGAGGAGCGCCTCCTTTTCGACCTGCAGCCGCGCATCGCGGAACTGCTCGGCTACCGCGCCCGCCCCGGCGCGCTTGCCGTCGAGTGCCTGATGCAGGACTACTACCGCGCGGCGGCCACGGTGGCACGGGCGAACCGCCTCCTGTTCGCCGAACTCGAAGCCGATCCCCAGGCCGCCACCCGGGCGCTCGGCCCGGATCTGGTCGCGCGCGGCAACGTCCTCGACTTCAGCCGCCCAGATGAGCTGCGCGAACGCCCCGAATTGATGTTCACCCTGCTTGAGCGCTGGCAGAGGGAACCCGGGCTCGGCGACCTCGCGCCCGGCGCCCGGCGCGCCGTCGTCGCCGCCCTCCCCGCACTGGATGCTCGCACCCGCAACACCCCCGGCGTTCGCTCCGCCTTCATGCGCATCATGAAAGCACCGCGTCGCGTCACGGAAGCGCTGATCGTGATGCACGAAACGGGCCTTCTCAACCGCTACCTGCCCGCCTTCGCGCGCATCAGCGGACGCATGCAATACGACCTGTTCCATGTCTTCACCGTCGACGAGCACGTCCTGCGTGTCGTCGCCAACGCCGAGGCTCTGTGCCGGGGAGAGTTCGACGCGCCGCGCGAAGACCTGCGTGCAGCCGCGGCGCAACTCGATCGCCCGGAACTGCTGTACCTCGCCGCCCTGTTCCATGACATCGCCAAGGGCCGCGGCGGCGACCACTCCGCCCTCGGCGCGCGCGAAGCGCGGCACTTCTGCCGCCGCCACGGGCTGGGCAAGCACGATGCCGAGCTGGTCGCGTGGCTGGTAGCCGAACACCTCGCGCTTTCCATCACGGCGCAAAAAACGGACCTCTCCGACCCGCGCGTGATTGCCGATTTCACCCGCCGGGTGGGCGATCAGCGGCGTCTCGACTATCTGTACGTGTTGACGGTTGCCGACGTGCAGGCCACCAACCCGTCGTTGTGGAACAGTTGGCGCGCCGCGCTGTTCTCCGAGCTGTACCAGTCCGCCAGCCGGGCTCTTTGGCGCGGTCTGGAAGATCCGATGGATCCGGCCACCGATATCGCCGCCTGTAAACGAGAGGCACGGGCGCTGCTTGCCGATGTCAGCCGGGACATCGACGCCCTTTGGTCGCAGCTTGGCGAAGCCTACTTTCTGCAATACCCGCCGGAGGAAGTCGCCTGGCACACACGCGTGCTGCTCGCCGCCGCAGGACCGCCGGCCGTTTTCCTGCGCCCGGCACCCGAGGGCATCGGCACCGCCGTCGCCATCTACAGCTCGCGCGACGTGTTCGTCTTCGCCCGCGTCACGGCCGTGCTGGCCGAACTGGGGCTGACCGTACTCGCCGCCCGCTGCGTCCCGGTGGATGAAAACGACACCTTCGACACTTACCTGGTCCTCGAGGCCGACGCGAGCCCGATCGACGACCCGCGCAGGCTCGCACGCGTGCAGGCGCTGCTCGCCGAGGCGCTGGTGAGCAAGAGCGAGGCGGCGGCCCGCGTCAGCCGCCCCACGCCGCGCCAGGTACGCTTGTTCAAAACGCCGACCCAAATCCACTTCCATGAGGATCCCGCCGCGCGCCACAGCGTGCTCGAACTGCGGGCGAGCGATCGCCCGGGCCTGCTGGCCGCCGTCGGCCGCTCGCTCAGGCGCTCAAATACCTACCTTCGCATGGCCCGCATCATGACCGCGGGCGAACGTGCCGAAGACGTCTTTCACATCACCAACGCCGCGGGCAAGCCCTTGTCATCGGCACGGCTGGAAGAGCTGGAAGCCGCCCTGCGCGAAGAAATCGCCGCCGAATCCGGACAGGAACCCGGTGCGTGACGCCGTATTCGCACTTGCCCATGAGCTGATCCGCCGCCGCTCGGTGACACCCGACGATGCCGGTTGCCAGCCCCTCATCGGCGCACGATTGGCGGCCTCGGGGTTCGCGATCGAAGCGCTGCCCTGCGCCGAAGTTTCCAATCTCTGGGCCACGCACGGCTCGGGCGACCCTCTCGTCGTGCTCGCCGGCCATACCGACGTCGTACCGCCCGGTCCGCTCGAAAACTGGACGTCCGATCCCTTCGAGCCCGCCGTGCGGGACGGCAGGCTCTACGGGCGCGGCGCCGCCGACATGAAGGGCGGCCTCGCGGCCATGATCGTCGCCGCCGAATTCTTCGTCGCCGAGCATCCGGGTCACGCCGGCACGCTCGCCTTCCTCGTCACCTCCGACGAGGAAGGACCGGCTCGCGACGGCACCCGCCGCGTGATCGACACGCTCATGCAGCGCGGAATCCGGATCGAATATTGCCTCGTCGGCGAGGCATCCGGCCGCGAGCGGGCGGGCGATGAAATCCGCATTGGTCGGCGCGGTTCGCTCACCGGCACCATCACCGTGCGCGGTACCCAGGGCCACGTCGCCTACCCCGACGAGGCCGACAACGCGGCCCATCGTCTCTTGGCGGCGCTGGGCGAACTCGCCGCTTTGGGTTGGCCGGCGGGCGATCCGCAGTTTCCGCCCTGCTCGTTCCAGATTGCCAACGTGAACGCCGGGACCGGTGCCGACAACGTGATCCCGGGCGAAGCGAGCGCGCAATGCAATTTCCGTTATCCTCCCCCGCTCGAACCCGGCACCCTGCAGCAAATCGTCGCCGCCGTTCTCGCCCGCCACGCGCCGCGGCATGAACTCGCCTGGCGCGACGGCGGCCGGCCCTTCCTTTCCAGGGCCGGTGCTCTTCGCCGCGCCGCCGTCGCCGCGATCGAACGGCGAACCGGCATCACGCCCGTGTTGTCCACCGGCGGCGGCACTTCCGATGGGCGCTTCATCGCCCCGGCCGGCGCGGAGGTCATTGAACTCGGCCCCGCTCGGGCGACCATCCACAAGGCCGACGAGTGCGTCGCGCTCGCCGATCTCGATGCGCTCGCCGGCATCTACACGAGCACTCTGAGCGCGTTGCTTGCACCCCCGGGCTAGGGCTGAATTTCCCGCATCGATAATGCAACAATGAGGAAGGGAGTCACGGGAGACAACGACAAGGATGTACCCGTTCGCCTCGGCCGTCGCGAGCGCCAGACACTGGTTCCGCGAGGACATCGAGGCGCCGGCCATCGAGTTCCTCGGCGGCCCGGCGCGCTTCAAGGTGATTGTCCTTCTCGCCTGCGTGCTCGGGCTCGATGCGGCCGACAAGGCGACGATCGGCGCCATCGCGGTCAGGCTCCAGGCAGCGCTGAATATCGGCAACGTGCAGCTCGGGCTGCTGGTGACGGCGACGACGGCGGTAGGCGCCCTGGCGACGCTTCCGCTCGGCATTCTCACCGACCGCATCCGGCGCGTGCGCCTCCTTACGATCGCGATCGTGGTGTGGTCGATCGCCATGGCCGTGAGCGGCTTTGCGACCTCCTACCTGATGCTCCTTTTGACCCGCCTCGCGCTGGGCGCGGTTGTCGCCACCGCGGCCCCGGCGATCGCCTCGCTGACCGGCGACTTCTTCCGCGCGACCGAGCGCGGCAGGATTTTCGGCTACATCGTCACCGGCGAGCTGCTCGGCGCGGCCTTCGGCTTCGTGGTCTCCGCCATGATCGCGGACTTTTTAAACTGGCGCATGCCGTTCTGGGTGCTGAGCGTGATCGGCCTCGTACTCGCCGGGGCGCTGCACTGGCTTCTGCCGGAACCGGCGCGCGGCGGCCAGAGCCGGATCGCACCGGGCGACACGGAGATCCTCACCGCCGAAGAAGCGTCCGACGAAGAGGTGGAGGCGCCGCAAGACGACGAGGGAGGGTCGGAGGATCTCGTCGAGGAAGAAATCGAGGAGGCCGGTTTCGGCCCCCGCCCCGCCCGCGTACTCGAGAACGATCCCAAGGGAATGTCCTGGCCGCGGGCCTTCGGCTACATCCTTTCCATCCGCACCAACATCCTCATCATCGTCGCCACGGCACTCGCCTACTTCTATCTCACGGGCCTTCGCACCTTCGGCGTCGTCTTCATGCATGCCCGCTTCGACCTGAGCCAGACCGCGGCGAGCGCGATCCTGGTCGCGAGTGGGCTCGGCGCAATCGCGGGCGTGCTGCTCATCGGGCGCGCGGCCGACCGCGAAATCGAACACGGAAATTTTCGCGCGCGCCTGTGGGTGCCGGCGATCGCCTTTGGGGCCGCCATCGCCTTTCTGCTGCCGGGACTGCTGGTGCCGATCCTCTACGCGACCGCCATTCTGTTCTTCCTCGGAGCGTTCTTTTTCGGCGGCGTGATTCCGCCGATGAATGCGGCGCGTCTCGACATCATGCACTCGCGCCTGTGGGGACGCGGCGAAAGCGTCAATTCCGCCCTGCGCTACGCCTTCGAGGCGATCGCACCGATCACCTTCGGCTACATCTCGACGTTTTTCGGCGTCGGCGGGAATGTGCTTGCCCAGGCCGCGCACGGCCAGGCCGGGGGCGACGCCGGCCTCGGAACGACACTTGCGCTCATGCTCGTCACCCTCCTTGGCGCGGGCATTGCCCTGCTCTTTGCGCTGCGCCATTATCCGCGCGACGTCGTCACGGCCAACGCCTCGGAGGAACGCACCTCGGCAGGGAGTCGCCAACCTCATTGACAATCATTCGCATTTGCGATTACACTGTAACCAACTGCCAAAATGCTTGAATCGCCATGTACGTCTGCATCTGCAACGGAGTCACCGAACGCCGCATTCGCGAAGCGGTGGCCGCGGGCGACACCACTTTCGAGGCGCTCCAGGAAGACCTCGGCGTTGCGACCTGTTGCGGTTGCTGTGAAGAGGAAGTACGCGGCGTACTCACCGCCTGTTTGCGAACGCAACGCAACAACACCCAATGTGGGTTCATCGCCAAACCGGGGACAATCGCCTGCCCGCGTTGCGCCTCGTAAAACCCTTTTGACCCGCCGCCGAATTCTGCGCTAATCTGTAACTCCGTTCCTCCACAAGGAGTACAAGCATGCAGGGCGACAAAAAGGTCATCCAGCACCTCAACGCCATTCTCAAAAACGAGTTGACGGCGATCAACCAGTACTTCGTGCATGCGCGCATGTACAAGAACTGGGGACTCAAGGAGTTGGACGAACACGAGTACAACGAATCGATTGACGAAATGAAGCATGCCGACAGCCTGATCGAACGCATTCTCTTCCTCGAAGGGCTGCCCAACCTCCAGGACCTCGGCAAGCTTCACATCGGCGAGGACGTCAAGGAAATTCTCGAGTGCGACCTGAAGCTCGAACGCGAAGCGCATGCGCCGCTCAGGGAGGCCATCGCCTTTTGCGAGGAAGCCAACGATTACGTCTCGCGCGAACTGCTCGACGACATTCTCAAGAACGAGGAGGACCATATCGACTGGTTGGAAACGCAGCTCGATCTGATCGAACGGGTCGGCCTCGAGAACTACAGCCAGAAGAAGATGTAGCCCCCCCCGCGACGACTCATTCGCAGAGGAGGAAGAAGGCATGAACGAAACCAACGGGTCGGAACCGGGCACCACCTCGCCCGTCACGACGGAGTCGCCCCAAAACACTCACCCCGACAACGGCCTGGCCTTGCTCACCCATTTGTCGGGCATCGTCCTTGCCTGGATCGTGCCGCTGGTCGTGTGGCTGGTGTGCAAGGACGACGGGAACAAGGCCTACCTCACCGCCGAGTCGAAGGAAGCGCTGAACTTCCAGATCACGGTGTTCATCGGCTACTTGATCAGCTGGATCCTGATGATTGTTGTCATCGGCTTCATCCTGTGGTGGATCGTCTGGGTGCTGAACCTGATTTTCTGCATCATTGCCGCCATCCAGGTGTCCCAGCGAGGAAGCTACCGCTACCCCCTCACCTGGCGTTTGATCACCTGACCCTCCGTCCCCCGATTTCAGGAGCGGGTCACGCCCGCGACCTCCGCGGCCCGAAACACGCTTGTCGCGCCCATGGGGCGCTCCTGCAAGCCCTGCAAACCCTCCGACCGCAGGAGCGGGCCATGCCCGCGACCTCCGCGGTTCGAATAACCCTTGCGGCGGCCGTGAACCGCCTCGACAACCGGTATCGAAACCGCGCGAGCAAGCTTGCTCGCGATCGGGACGCTTGATGCACGGCATCACCAAAACCCCCCGACGATCGGCGTTGGGGGCACGATTGTGCTCCCGCGCACAAAATCTTCCCGGCCTTGAACGCTAGGCTGAAGCATGGATATTCACTTTGCTTGAGCGAAAGTGCAAGCAACCACCACAGGAGAAGACCATGTACGCGAAAAGTTTACTGACCGCTTGTGCCGCCGGTGCCGTGCTGACGTTGGCAGGCTGCTCGTCCATGCACAATGTGGCCCCATCGTCCCAACCGCTCGAGGAATCGGCGCTGGCGACCGAGGCTGCCAAGGTACTGCAACGACAGATGGAACATCCGCCGCAAAATCGTATTCCGCATGCGCTGATCGACGACGCGCGCTGCGTGGGCGTGTTCCCGTCGTTCACCAAGGTGGCGTTCGTCGTCGGCGGCGCACAGGGCAAAGGAATCATCGTCTGCCAGAGCCCGGACGGCGAGAGTTGGAGCAACGCATCGCCCGCTCTGTACACGCTCACGGGCGGAAGCATCGGCTTCCAGGCGGGTGTTCAGTCGAGCAGCGTGATTCTGCTCTTTCTGAACACCGAGGCTGTGCAAGCCTTGACCAACCCGACCATCAAGTTCGGCGCCGGCATCAGTGTCGCGGCCGGCCCGCTCGGCTGGCAGGCCGACGTGCAAGGCGCGCCCGCCCCGATCATCAGCTACCAGGTGAGCACCAGCGGGCTGTTTGCCGGCGTCAATCTCGGCGGCTCCACGTTGAGTTTCGACCAGACGTCCACCAGCGACATCTACGACGATCAGCCGACGCCGAATCCGCATACCGTGCTGTTTGAAATGGATGTCGTACCGTCCAGCGTCAACGTTTACAATCAGGCAGTCGCGGACTTTGCGGACACGAGCCGGTAACCCATTGCCGGGCAGCCGCCGACAAGCCGACAGGGAGCGCCGGCATCCCGCCGGCAATCGTGGGCAAGCCCGCTCCCACAGCCTGACCGGTCGACGATCCGGTGGGGGGCACTCCCACAGCCTTGCCGGCCGACGATCCTGTGGGAGCGAGCTTGCTCGCGATCTCCGTCTCCCGCTTTGCCGTCTTCGCGAAGGGGAGCCAATTGGACTTGTCGCGCTCATGGGCCGCTCCGACAACCGGCATCGAAATCGTGGGAGCGAGCCTGCTCGCGATCGGGAGGCTTGATGTACACCCGTCCCCACACCACGTATAATGGAGCCGACCGGGGGTGATACTGGATTCGACGCGGGTCGCGAAACCCCAGGTGCATGCCGAGGTGCAGTCCACCTCGTTAATCAGGCTGCAAAAACTTAGCTGCGAACGACAACAGCTACGCACTGGCGGCTTAAGCCCCGCCAGCCCTTGACCGGAGCCGCGCCTGCGCGTCCGGGGGTCTTCAGACCCGTTCAGGGGTCGCATCTCGCAGGATCGCGGAGTCGGGAGTCCGGACCGAAGCCGCTAAACCCAACTCGGACTGGTCACGTGTTTTCCCTGCCCGTCGGGTAGCACGCGACAAGATCAATAGACCGGGATAAGCATGTAGAGCCGAAGGCGTAGGGCTTGCGGACGCGGGTTCGATTGGAAACGGTCGCCACGGGGAGCAATCTCCGTTGGAAAAGAGGGCTCACACGGTGAACGCTACGGAACAGGGGTTCTATGCCAACGCCGTCCGGTGAACGGGAAACCGAAAAGCCGGCTAGAGACTCATAGGCTCCTTAAGGGCAAGGCCCGATGGAGTACTAGGGTGGGCAACGCCCACAACACGCCCTCCCCTGCGCGAGAAGCGCAGGTGAAGGAATAGTCCGGCCCGTATCGAAAGATATGGAACAGCCGTCCCGCCACCTCCACCAACAAAGGCCCCGGCCACAAGCCGGGGCCTGAATGACAGCGGAGGGACTCATGGCAACTTATCGCAAAACAAATGAACTTGCACAAACGGACGCTGCTTACATAGCCGGCCTGATCGATGGCGAAGGCACGGTAACATTTACCCGAAAACACAATAACGAATATCGGCAACTTGCAGTCAGCATAAGCAACACGGACAAGAACCTGCTGGATTATGTAATGCAGGTAGTGAGTGCCGGGAAGATAACCAACAAGCGCACTGCCAAATTAAACCACACGCCCAGCTATACATATGCCATCTTCAACCGCCAAGCGTTGGCGCTACTGCGTCAAACCTACCCGCTCCTGAAGACGTACAAAGCGAAACGTTCTGAACATATCCTTGGCCACTATCTCGAAGTAACTCAACGTAACGGCAAATACAGCGAAGCACAACGGCAGGCACACAGGCAGTTCGAAACCGACGTCTTGAGCATCAAGCAGAGTTCACATCCTCTCCTAAACCCCGGTTCATGGCGAGCAACGTCTGCAACACGGGAAATGGTCAGTAGTAGAATCAATTGGCATGATGTTGCAGTCAGGAGAATAGTCATGAAATTCAAGGTTGGAGATCACGTGAGCTGGAATTCCGAAGCCGGCCACGTCAGCGGGAAAATCATCAAGGTCCACACCAAGGACTTCGACTACAAGGGCCACACCCGTCGCTGCAGCAGCGACGATCCCCAATACGAAATCAAGAGCGACAAGACCGATCACATCGCCGCGCACAAGGGCACGGCCCTCACCAAAATCGATTGATCCTGGCCGGCGGATGCGCTGCGCTTATCCGCCCTCCCTGCAGACACACGCGGCGGCGTAGGGTGGATAAGCGCAGCGCATCCACCGATCCGGCTTCGCCGGCTACGCAGCCTCAACCCGCCTGCGAGGAAAGATCTGCGGTTATCCGCGATCGTTGCGATGGAGCCGTCCCGCCAATCGCTGCCCGCCCTTCCCGGCGATCCAAATCGCAACGCACAGGAATACCGCGCCGACGACAAACCCCGCAACCACGTCGGAAAAATAATGCACGCCGAGGTAAATTCGCGAGAACCCGACCGCGGCGATGAAAACCGCCGCGCAGGCGATATACAGCGCGTTCAGCCAGTTTCTCTTTTCGCGCGAGACGGCAAAATACGCGAGAAGCCCGTACAACATCATGGCGATCGCCGAGTGCGCGGAAGGGAACGAGGCCGTTTCGAGCGAGCCATTCAGTACAGTGAATTCCACGAAGTTCGGACGCTCCCGGCCGATCCAGTACTTCATCGCGAAAACGAACGTCTGCGTTCCGGCAAAGCCGATCACGAGCCCCGCGGCATGCCGATAATGGCGTCGTCGCAAAAGCACAAACAGAACGAGCAGCAGAACAGCGAGCGCAAACCACCAACTCCCGAAGACAGTCACCACCGAAAATATCGCGGTTGCCAGCGGCCCCCGGATACCCCCTGCAAACAGGGCGACGCACTGATCAAATGCGATGATCTGTTGAAAGATGAATCCAATCATTACCTGGAATCCCGCACGAAACGGTACCGTTCTTTCTCCTCCCGGCTGCGATCTCTTCAATGCCGGTGCGCCAGGGTTGAACGGTCCGCATCGCTTGTGGTAATGTCAAAGACTACAATAACCCGCAAGGAGGACAACCATGCTTTTGACCAGTTTCATCCTGTTCGCGATCACCGCGTTCTTCGGGCTCAGCAATGCGGGAATCCGGGAAATGACCGGCCGCAATCCACCGGCGTGGCTGACGATGGTGCACGGCCTGCCGGCCGCGGCGGGGCTCACTCTACTGCTGTACGCGACCTTCGCGTTCGGCGTCGCACCGCTCACGATCATCGCCCTGATCCTGTTCCTGGTCGCAGCAGGCGGTGGGGCAACGCTCAACCTGGCTTTTCATCAACGCAATCGCTTGTTACCGCGCTGGTTGCTGTATCTGCACTTGGTGCTGGCCGTGAGCGGATTCATCCTGCTGGCGATCGCCGTGTTCGCCTGAGCAAGACTGTCGGGAACACTTCGCTTGTCCCGGCCTGAATGCTTCTCGTCTGGCAGGTGGATGCGCTGCGCTTATCCACCCTACATTGCAATAGCTCGCGTAGGGCGGATAAGCGCAGCGCATCCGCCAATCCCAATCGCACCTCCGGCCTACGTCACCGACTTCGAGCGATCGAAGACGGTGAACAACTGCGCGACACCGCCGCCCTCCCCGGCGTCATAGCACAGCGAGAGCAGCTCGAAGTCGACGGGCGGCTCGAGCGGCCGGCCCTTGAGCAAGGTGTCGAATTCCCGGCCGCCCAGAATGCGGCAGGCGCGAGTGAGATACAGGCGATCGAAGGCGCCGTCGGCGATCAGACTGTTCAGCAGCTCGCCGCCTGCGATCATGTCGATGTTGCCGAAGCCTTCCCGCGCCAGCGCCGCGACCAGCGCGCCCCCCTCGACGCGCTTGCCGCTCCCCGCCTTCAGCACGCGCACCCCTCGCGACTCCAAGGCTTCTACCTGCGAGCGGTCAATCGCGTCACCCGTGACGACGTAGATCGGCCGACCCGATTGCAGCAGCGCCTCAGGGATCGGCAAATCCAGCGTGCCGGTGACCATCGCCACGGCCGGCTGCGGCGCCAAGCCCTGCCCGCGCCGCCACTCGAGCAAATCGGCAAACTCCGGCTTTTCGATGACCGGCAGGCCGGCCTGGGCGTCGCCGGCGTCGAGATCGCGCATGTAACGGCCCGAAGTGACCAGTACGTCGGCCGAAGCCGCCAACTCCTGGAACAGGCGCCAGTCGCGCGGATTGGTGATCGCCGGCGGTGGCTTGTGCGTGTTCGTCGCGGGATCGACGAGGGAAATCCGCCCGTCGAGACTCGCGACAAAGCTCGCGTACACGAACGGCCTCTCCGGAGTGCCCCGCGGTCGCAGCGACTCCTCCAGGTACAGCCCATGCAGCGGCGCCGGAGTCGCCGGTCCCGGAAACAACCGCAAAACCTGATCCTGCCCGTCATCCAGACTCATCACATCATCCTACGTCCCAACAACAACAATCACAACCACCGCCGGACGCTCCGCCTCCCTCCCACCCCACAACGTAGCCAGTAGGGTGGATAAGCAAAGCGCATCCACCAACCCGAATCGTACCCCATATAACGCACCGCCTCCGTTCCGGTGGATGCGCCCGCATTGCGGGCTTATCCACCCTACATTATGACGATCCCCGTAGGGTGGATCAGCGCAGCGCATCCACCAACCCCAAATCCGCGCATCACTCAAAATCCAACCCGCGGATCGACTCCGGCTCCGCCTCCCCCCACGACGTCTCATGCCAACCGCGCGCCACAAACCGCGAAAAACTCGACCACGGCCAATCCGCGGGCCGTGCGGCGTATCCGTGCTTTACCGGGTTGTAATGAATGTACCCCACATGCCGGCGCCAATTTTCGTCGTCCCGGATCACATGCTCCCAAAACCGCCGCTGCCACACCCGGCGCTCACGACGCTCATCGGAACGCGGCGCAATGCGTCTCGATACCGTCTTCTTGATCTCGCGCCAACGCGACGAATAATCGCCATCGCCCTGCGGCAGCCGCCAAATACAATGCAGATGATCCGGCAACACCACCATCGCATCGACCACGAAAGGACGAGCCGCCCGCACCTTGCGAAACGCCTCGCGCAGATGGTTCACGGCGGTGTCCGATGCAAAATACGAGCGACGTTGATACGTCACGACGGTAAAAAAGAAAACGCCACCAGGCTGCAAAGCCCGCCGATAATCCGACATACCACAACCCCCGTTTTTTATTGGCTCATTGTAGGGTGGATAAGCGCAGCGCATCCACCAACCTCAATCGTATCCCATAACGCACCGCCCCATTCCGGTGGATGCGCCCGCTTTGCGGACTTATCCACCCTACCCCAAACCATACCACCTGTAGGGTGGATAAGCGCAGCGCATCCACCAATCCCAATCGTACCCCATAACGCACCGCCCCCCATTCCGGTGGATGCACCCGCTTCGCGGACTTATCCACCCTACCCCAAACCATACCACCTGTAGGGTGGATAAGCGCAG
>JAKDMP010000031.1 GCA_030452225.1 Gammaproteobacteria bacterium | reverse complement strand
GTCGCTTTCCTGCCCGGCCAGCATGGAGGAGTCTGACTGGTCTTCCTCCTTCTTGCCGGCCCGTGCAAAAAAGGCGGCGATGGGTTCGTTGTAGCGCACCAGAAAGGGACTCAGGACCATGCTCAATACGAGAATGTTCAGCGCGACCTGGGCAATGTCGCCGCCGAGGTAACCCCGGGAGAGGCCCAGCGTCAGAAGTACAAGCCCGAATTCGCCGCCTTGGCCGAGTACGAGTCCGGTGCGCAGGGCGGCGCTGAAGTTGGCGCGCAGCAGGCGGCTGGCGCCCGCCACGATGAGCACCTTGAAGACAATGAGTGCGGCGGTGCCGAGCAGAATCGCCGCCGCATGGCTGAGGTACAGGCCCGGATCGGCATACATGCCGACGGTAATGAAGAACAGGCCGAGCAAGATGTCCCGGAACGGGCGGATGCTGGCCTCGATCTGGTGGCGATAGGCGGTTTCGCCGAGCATGGCGCCGGCAATGAAGGCGCCCAGCGCATACGACAGCCCGCTGGCATGCGTGGCCCAGGCCGCGGCGAGCGTAATCAGCAGCGAGGCCAGGAGGAACATTTCCGACGAACGCTGGCGGGCGATCTCATTCAGAAAAGGCCGCACGACCAGGCGGGAAAGAACGATCATGACGAGGATGACGGCGATGCCCTTTCCGAACGCGAGTCCCAGCGTGAGCCAGGGGTTGCCGCCTTCGCCGGCCAATGCCGGAATCAGGATCAGAAGCGGGATAACGGCAAGGTCCTGGAACAGGAGAATGCCGATGGCGTAACGGCCATGGGCGAGGCGAAGTTCCAGTTGCTCGCCGAGCTGCTTGGCGACCAGCGCGGTCGAGGACATGGCCACGGCGCCACCCAGGAGCACTGCCACCACGGGTGAGACGCCGGCCAGTACGGACAGGAGAACCGCGGCGAGCACGAGGCTGACCACCACCTGTATGCCGCCGAGAAGAAACACCTCGCGGCGCATCGCGATGAGCCGGGGCATGGAAAACTCCAGCCCGATCATGAACAGGAGAAAGACGATGCCGAACTCGGCCAGGCCCTGGACGGTTTCCGTATTTTGTACCCAGCCGAGCACATGCGGCCCGACCAGCACACCCGTGACCAGATACCCCAGTGCAGCGGGCAGGCGCAGTTGGCGCAATATCAAAACGGCGATTACCGTGATCGCAAGCAGGACGAGAACGCTTGTGAGTCCACTGGTAATCATTGCAATCGGCTGCTTTGCTTTACCGTTGAATTATACTGTAGCGGCCTGGAAGCGGGAATCTCGATCTGGAGCCGAATATGAATGATTCCGGGATTCCGAAGCCGAGCCGCATGATCCGAACCAGCGTCTCGGCACGCCCGGGGAGCCTGTCCAACAGCAGGATTCACGAGGCATCGCGAATGATTGGCGCGGCGTACATGCTGTCACTGCAAGGCGTGGCAACAGGCAAATATTGTTCATGCTGTTCGATGCATCTCTCCGCAAGCAACAGTCGGCCATATTGATGATGCAGGTTAACGGCTGATATGCGTCTTCGTTTCCCCGGACTATTCCGCCGTTCACGGGCAATGGGCGGAGAAGCTCGACGTGCAGCGAAGCGGCGCCGCACGGCCAAAATGTCGTTCCTTGCCCTGGGTGTTGTTTTCGGCGACATCGGGACCAGCCCGCTTTATGCCATGCGCGAGTCGTTGGCTTCCCTGGGTCATTTGCCGACGGCGGCCAATGTGCTGGGTGTGCTCTCCCTGATTCTGTGGGCGCTGATCCTGGTGGTGTGCTTCAAATATCTGATTTTCGTGCTGCGGGCAGAAAACCGCGGCGATGGGGGCATCATTGCGCTGATGGCCTTGCTGCGCAATGCGGGGCGCACTGAGTCCGAGCGTGCGCCGGCGGGAAGACGTCGTTTGTGGCGCAGCGGACTGGTGGTGATGGCGGTCGGAACGTTCGGCGCGGCGCTGCTGTACGGCGACGGCATGATCACTCCGACCATAACGGTGCTTTCGGCAGTGGAGGGGCTGGAATTGGCGGTCCCGGGCATTGATCAGCTGATCCTGCCCATCGTCTGCGTCATTTTGTTCATGTTGTTCTGGTTCCAGCGCCGCGGAACGGAGGGCGTGGCACGCTGGTTCGCGCCGGTCATGACGGTCTGGTTCCTGGTACTTGCCGGGCTCGGGTTCAGCTCATTCATCCAGACTCCCTGGGTCGCGGTGGCCTTCAATCCCTACTACGCCGTCCAGTTCTTCGTATACAACAAGGAACTGGGCTTCGTCGTACTCGGTTCGGTCTTCTTGTGCGTGACCGGCGCGGAGGTGCTGTACGCAAGCCTGGGGCATTTTGGCGACAAGCCGATTCGTCTTGGGTGGTTCGTGCTGATCTTCCCGGCACTGGTATTGAACTACCTGGGACAGGCGGCGATGGCGATCCGCAATCCCGAGGCGGCGCATGATATTTTCTTCGCGCTGGCGCCCGATTTTGGCGCATCGATCTCCTTGTACATCCTGGTGGGCCTGGCCACGGCGGCTGCCGTCATTGCTTCGCAAGCCGTGATTTCAGGCGCGTTCTCGCTCATGAGCCAGGCGATCGCACTCAATGTCAGCCCGCGGGTAAAGATCGTGCGAACTTCGAGCACCGAACGCGGGCAGATCTACATACCGTCGCTCAACTTCGTGCTCATGACCGCCTGTATCGTTCTCGCTGTGGGTTTTCAGACCTCCAGCAATTTGGCCGGTGCCTACGGGGTGGCGATCAGTTCGGACATGTTGATCACCACTTGCCTGATGTTCCTGGTGATGCGCTGGCTGTGGCGCTGGCCGTTGTACGCGGCGCTTGGGCTGACGCTGGTGTTCCTGGCGATGGACATCCCTTTTTGGGGCGCCAATATTCTCAAGATCACCGATGGCGGCTGGGTACCGCTGGTGGTGGCCCTGTTTGCCTTCCTGGTGATGCGCGTATGGGCGAAAAATCGCGAGCGTCTGATCAGCGCATTGCAGAAGCGCACCGAGCCGCTGGAGATTTTTCTCGACCGGTTGAGCCACAACATGCCGCACCGTGTGAGCGGCACGGCCGTTTTTCTGACCTCTCCGGGCTTGGGCGTCCCGCCCATGCTCGATTTTCATCTGCGTCACAACCAGACGCTGCATGAGCACGTGCTGCTGCTTTCCGTCATTACTACCGACAAGCCCCTCGAGAAGTCTTCGGATCGCATCGAGGTGGTGCCGTACGGCTTCGGTTTTTATCGCGTGAATTTGTTTTACGGGTTCAAGCAGGCGCAACCGGTCATGCGCAGCCTGGAGAAAGCCGCCAACCGCGGGCTTGTGCCGATCGACCGCGAGCGAACCACTTTCTACTTCGGCCGCGAGACCATCGTTCCGTCGCCCTATGGCGGGCCGCTGCTGGGATTGCGGCGCCGGCTCGCGGCATATTGGCGGCGCCGGCGGGGCAAGCCCGAGGCGGGACCTGAAAGCCCCAAGCGCGTCGGTCTGCGCCAGGCCTTGTCCGAACGCCTGTTCGTCATCATGCACCGCAACGCCCTGCGCGCCACGGACTTCTTCAGCATCCCCGACGACTTCACTGTGGAAATCGGGCTGCGCCTGCACACGACGAGCCTGTCCGAACCGGACTCGTCGGCGGGCAAAAGCCCCAGGTGAATACAGGCCTTTGATCAGCCGCTGCCGACCCGCTGCCACAGGAGGCAACGATTGTTGGCGGGCATGGCGGCGTCGGCGGCGAGTGTCAGCCCGGCCCCGTCCGCCAGGTGGTTCACCGCCTCGAAGTCGCGGATTCCCATGCGCGCGTCGCGTGCCTTGAGCGAGGCGTCGAAGGCGGCGTTGCTGGCGCTGGTGAACCTGCCCCCGTAGTTGAATGGGCCATAGACGGCGAGTTTTCCGTTGTCGTCGAGAAGCGCCCGCATGTTGGAAAACAACGCCTCGACCTCCGGCCAGGCCATGATGTGAAGCGTATTGGCGCTGAAGATTGCGTCATAGCCGCCCTGCGGCCACGCCTCGTCGTTGACGTCGAAGGCAAACGGCTTCGGCGTATTCGCCAGCCCGGCCTCTTTCAGCCACAGGCGGATTCCGGCGAGGTTCTCCGCGCGATCCGAGGTTTGCCACGTCAAGTGAGGCAGTGCTGCGGCGAAATGCACCGCGTGCTGCCCGCTGCCGCTGCCGATTTCCAGCACCCGGGAGCGATCCTGGAAGTGCTCGCGCAGCACACCCAGGATGGGTTCGCGGTTGCGCTCGCAAGCGCTGGAGAAGAGCTTCGCGTCCATCATTTCGCCATTGTAGCGAGGGACTGCGCCACGCTGTTAGAATCGCCTGAAATTTCGAGGGAACCTCTGAACAATGCATTTACCGTCATTCCCGCGTAGGCGGGAATGACGAGTTATTCAGAGGCTACCTGGATGATCCGCGAGAGCCGGTTCCGGCTGAGGAGTGCCGAATGAAGCCACGGTTTTTTCCGCTTTTGATGGCCACCGCCCTGCTGGCGCTGGCCGGCTGCGCCAATACGCAGGAGACGGCGCCCGAATCGCGTCCGGCTTCCGCGCCGCCCGCACCCGCCGAGTTTCCGCCCGATCCGTTCCCTTCCACCTACGAGCCGCTGCCCGCGCAGCCGACGCTGATCGAGCATGCGACGATCTTCACCGGCACCGGCGAGAAGATCGAGGACGGCTCGATATTGCTGGTGGATCGCAAAATCGCGGCAATCGGCCACGACCTCGATGTGCCCGAGGGCGCCGTGGTCATCGATGCCGGCGGAAAGTTCGTCACCCCCGGCATCATCGACGTGCATTCGCATCTCGGGGTCTACCCCTCTCCTTCGATCGAGGCGACCGCCAACGGCAACGAGATGACGAACCCGAATACGGCGCAGGTGCGTTCGGAAAACTCGGTATGGCCGCAGGATCCGGGCTTCAATTTCGCCCGCGCCGGCGGCGTCACCACGCTCGCGATCCTGCCCGGTTCGGGCAACCTGATCGGCGGGCGCACCGTGGTGCTGAAAAACGTGCCGGCGAAAACCGTGCAGGCGATGAAGTATCCGGGCGCGCCCTACGGCCTGAAGATGGCTTGCGGCGAGAATCCGATGCGCGTGTACGGCAGCCGCGGCCAGTTCCCCTCCACCCTGATGGGCAACGTCGCCGGCTATCGCCAGGCCTTCGCCGATGCGCTCGCCTACCATCGCAAGTGGCAGGCATGGGAGGCCAAGGTCGCCTCCCAGGGGCGCGAGAAGGCGGGTCCGCCGCCGGCGCGCGATCTCAAACTGGAGACGCTGGCCGAGGTGCTCACCGGCCGAATCCAGGTACAGTGGCATTGCTATCGTTCCGATGAAATGAAAACCGCGCTCGATATTGCCGATGAATTCGGCTTCAAGATCGCCGCTTTTCATCATGCCGTCGAGGCCTACCAGATTCCGAAGCTGCTGGCGAAGACCGATACCTGCGCGGCGATGTGGGCCGACTGGTGGGGTTTCAAGCTGGAGGCCTGGGACGCGATCCGCGCCAACATCGCCATGGTCGATGCGGCCGGGGCCTGCGCGACGATCCACTCCGACAGCGCCAACGGCATCCAGCGGCTCAATCAGGAGGTCGCCAAGGCCTGGGCCGCCGGGCGCCACGCGGGTCTGGATATCTCCAAGGCGCATGCGGTGATGTGGATGACGCTCAATCCGGCGAAGGTGCTGGGCCTGGCCGATGAAATCGGCTCGCTCGAGCCGGGCAAGCATGCCGACGTGGTGATCTGGAGCGGCGATCCGTTCAGTGTGTACACGAAAGCCGAAAAGGTGTTCATCGACGGCGCGCTGGTCTACGATCGCGACAACCCGCGCTACCAGCCGGTGTCCGATTTCATGCTCGGGAGCTTTATCCCGCAGCCTTCGAGCGGCAGGGGGGACTCGCAATGAAACGAAAGATGGCCACTGCATTCGCACTGTCGTTGGCCCTGGGGCTGGCGGCACCGGGCATGGCCCGGACCTGGGCGATCACCGGCGGGACGATCTACACGCTGGGGCCGGCCGGGAAAATAGAACACGGCACGCTGCTGATCGAAGACGGCAGGATCGCCGCCGTCGGCACGGACGTGAAAATCCCGGGCGACGCCGCGGTCATCGACGCCGGCGGCAAGATCGTCACGCCCGGCATTTTCGACCCGATGAGCCAGTTCGGCGTGATCGAGATCTCCCAGGTCGCCACCACGCGGGATGCCCGGCAGGGAACCGATTTCAGTGCCGCCTTCAACGTGGCCGCGGCGATCAACCCGCGCTCGGTGCTGATTCCGGTCAACCGCATTGCCGGAGTGACCCGCGCCATGGTATCGCCCGGCGGGGCGGGCGAGGGCCACATCATTTCCGGCCAGGGCGTGCTGATGGATCTCGGTTCCACCGAGGATTTCGTCCACAAGAATCCCGCCGCGATGTTTGCCCTGCTGGGAGAAGCGGGCGCGCGCCACGCAGGCGGTTCGCGCGCCGTGGCCCTCCTGAAGCTGCGTGAGGCGCTCCAGGACGCCGCGGATTACGCCGCGCATCGCGGTGCCTTTCAAAGCAATCGGCGCCGCGAGTACGCGCTTTCCCGGCTCGATCTCGAGGCGCTGGTTCCGGTGCTGCGCGGCGAGTTGCCGCTGGTCGTCCAGGTCAACCGCGCGAGCGATATCGAGGCGGCACTGAAACTCGCCCGGGATTTCGATCTCGAGCTGATCGTGGCCGGCGGTGCCGAAGCCTGGATGGTCGCGGATCAGCTCGCCGCCGCCAACGTGCCGGTATTGCTCAATCCGTTCCAGGATTTGCCGAGCCGTTTCGAGACCCTTGGGGCAACGCTGCGCAATGCGGCGCGTCTCGGCAAAGCGGGTGTTTTGATTGCCTTTGCCACCGGCGACACACACAATGCGCGCAAGCTCACCCAGGCGGCGGGCAATGCCGTGGCCTACGGGTTGCCGCGGCAGGCCGCGCTCGAGGCGCTGATGCTCCACCCGGCGAAAATCTACGGCGTGGCCGACCGGGTCGGGTCGCTCGAGGTGGGCAAGATTGCCGACGTGGTGATCTGGGAAGGCGATCCGCTGGAAGTCACGACCTATGCCGACCAGGTGTTCATCGCCGGCGAGAAAATTCCCATGGTGAGTCGCCAGACGTTGTTGCGCGATCGCTACATGCAGGCGCTGTTCGGGGACAGCCCCTTGCCGGCGGAATACATCAAGCCCGGCAACGACTGATTAGCGGCCCAAAGCCGCCGTGCGGGATTTGCACGGGGGCGGGCCCGATCCGGAGCCCGAACGCAATCCGGCATTGCAAAGGTTTGCGCACGGTCCGTGAGGAACCAATCCGTCATGACGCGTTCTTATTGCCCGGAAGGCGGACCGTAAAATTGGGCCATTTCCGGCAATTCCGGCTGAATTCCGCTAGGCTATTCCAGTTTTATTTTTTGCATCAACTCGACAGGTGACTCGATGAACAAGACCCTTACGGTGTTTTTTGGCCTTGCATTACTGGCGCTTGCCCCGCTTGCGCAAGCTGCGGATGGCAAGATCGGCGTGGTGAACGTGGCCGCCGTACTGGCCCAAAGTAATGCGGGCCAGGCGGCCCAGGCCAAGATGGAAGCGTTCGGCAAGCAGAAGCGTGCGGCGCTGGAAGCCAAGCAGGACAAGCTCAAGCAGGAGAGCGAAGCCCTGAAGAAAAATGCCAGCATCCAGAGCGAAGCGGCCCAAAAACAGGCGCAGCAGACCTTCCAGGAACATATGCAGTCTTTTCAGAAAGCCTTGCAGCAGAGCCAGATGGAGGTCGCGCAAAAACAGAAAGAGTTATTGCAACCCCTGCAGGCGACGTTATACGACGTGATACAGAAATTCGCCGGCGATCACGGATACGAGGTGATCCTGGACAAGCGGGTCGTGGTTTATTCCAAGGAAGGCCGGGATGTGACCGACGAAATTCTCAAGGCCTTCAACGCCGCCCAAGCGGGCAAGTAACGCTTTTACCGGCGCTGGATTCCCCTCTTGTCAGGATAGTCGGAGTCCCGCGGCGGCGATCATGAAATGGCTCGTCTGCGCTTCAGCCGCTGCGCTGGCCATGGTGTCGGCCGGCGTTGCATGGGCGGCGCCACCCCCGCCCGTGCAGGCGGCCCTGAGCATGTTGAGGCTGGGCGCAAGCGAGCTGGCGAGTCGGTGGAGCTACGAGGAGGCGATCAAGAGTTCGCAGGGCAGCATGCGGCTGGCCTATCATCCGGGAAACAAGGCCGGCGCGCGTTGGCAGATCATGACGATTGACGGCAAGCCGCCGAGCGAGGCGCAACAGGCGCGCCTGGCGGGGCGAGCGGCGGAAACCGCGAAGGAAGCGGGACAGGGGCTGGAGATCGGTTCGGGCTGGTTGCGGGAAAGCGACTATCGGCTCGTGAAGACGACCGACGATACGCTCGTTTACCAGTTGCGCCCGCGGCCGGCAGAGGGCGCCGATGCGGCGACCGCGAAGTTGTTGAGCCACTTGGCGGGCGAGTTTGTCATCGCGCGCGACGGCCATCGCCCCCTGTCCTTGCGCCTGGACAATTTCGAGGCGTTCTCACCCCGTTTCGGAGTAAAGGTTACGGCCTTCAAATTCCTTGTCCAGTTCAAACGGCTGAATGGAACCGGCCCGGTCGTAGTTTCGCGCACGATCAATTCGGTCAGCGGAGAAATATTCTGGCTCAAGGATTTCAAAAACCGGACCGAGGTCGTCCTGTCCCATTTTGCCCCCGCCGCCACTTCCGCCCCAAGCGCTCAATCGGGCGGTTGAACCGTCGTTACGTTTTGGTTGCAGGATTCACGATAGAGGCGGAATGCCGGTTCTCTCCGACTCCTCATTTCCCGCTTCGTGCTTTCGGCCCGTAGTTGTAATCGTACCAGGCCTGGGCGGCGGCCGCCAGCTTGTCTTCGCCCAGGGCCCGGTAGCCCTGCGCCATGATCGCAAGGGCCGGTTTTACCGATGGCGTGTGCTGAAATTGGGTCACGACAATGTTTGCCCGATTGACGGCGGCCACCCATTCCTCGCGATCGGCGTAAAAGCGCGCCACGGAGAGGTTGTAACTTGCCAGTCGATTACGCACGAACACCATCCATTGTTTGGCTTTTTGCGCATAAGGTGTGTCCGGGTAACGTCGAATCAACTGCTGGAAAGCCGTGTAGGCTTTGCGCTGGTTGATCGGCGTGCGCTCTGCCATGCTGCTGTTGAACCAGGAGTCGAGAATTCCCGGTTGCATCGAGCTGGCGTAGGAAATGCCTTTCAGGAAAAGTGCGTAGCCGGCGTAAGGGCTGGCCGGGTTCTCCTTGAGAAAATCGTCGGCCTGGCTGGCCGCTTCATCGGCGTTGCCGGCGCGGTAATAGGCGTAGATGAGCTTCAGCCGTGCGGACGTGGCATACTTTCCAAAGGGGTAAGTGGAAATGAGATCGCGAAACTGGGTGGCCGCGCGGTTCCAATCCTCGACTATGAGCGACGTTTGCGCGCGCTCGTAGAGTACTTTTGCAGGCGGAATTTCCTCGGGGCCGCCGGCGCAACCGGCCAGAATGGCTGCGCCGAGCGCCAGGGCAAAGAGTGCGGGAAGAACGGAACGCATGTGTGAATCCTTGAACGGAACCGGTATTCTACTGTGACCAGACCCTCCGATGCGATTGAAGTTCGCCGCCACGAACTGGTGGTGGAGGACGCCTTGGCAGGCTTGCGGCTCGATCTTGGCCTTGCACGATCCCTGCCCGAGTACTCGCGCAGCCGTATCCGGCAGTGGATCGAAGCCGGGGCGGTGACGGTGGACGGCGAGCGCTGCAAGCCGGGCAGCCGGCTCGGAGCGGGCGCAAGGGTGGTGCTTGTGGCGAGGCTGGAGGCCGTGATCGACGACGAGCCGCAGCCGATTGCGCTCGATATCGTGCATGAGGATGGCTCCGTGCTGGTAGTGAACAAGCCGCCGGGTCTTGTCGTGCATCCCGGGGCCGGCAATCCGCACGGAACGCTGGTCAACGCACTGCTTCATCATGCGCCCGACCTTTCCCGGCTGGCGCGCGCGGGCCTCGTGCATCGCCTGGACAAGGACACTTCCGGCCTGCTGGTGGTGGCGAAATCCACGGCCGCCCATGCGGCGCTGGTCGCGGCCATGTCGCGGCGCGAGATCAAGCGCGAATACCTTGCGCTGGTGAACGGCGAGGTGATCGCGGGCGAGCGCATCGAAGCGCCGATCGGCCGCCATCCCACGGCACGCATCAAAATGGCGGTCAACGAACGCGGTCGCGAGGCTGTCACGCACACGCGCGTGGCCGAGCGCCTGCATGGATTCACGTTGTTGTCGGTACGACTGGAAACCGGACGCACCCATCAGATTCGCGTTCACCTGGCCCATCGCGGCATGCCCATCGTGGGCGATGCGGTGTACGGAGGCCGCCTGAAGGTTCCTGCCGGACTCGATCCCGAATCGCGGGCGTCGCTGGCGGTGTTTCGCCGCCAGGCGCTGCATGCGCAGCGTTTGTCTTTCACCCACCCGCAATCCGGCGAGGCGCTCGATTTTCAGGCGCCGCTGCCGCAGGATTTTGCCGCCCTGCTGGAGGCGTTACGGCAAGAGGTGCGCCCATGAAAGTGAAACGCATCGTGGCCAACATCGCATCTCCGGACGTGGACAAAGCGCGGCGGTTTTATCAGGAACTGCTCGGTCTGGAGGTGCTCATGGACATGGGCTGGATACGGACGTTGGGCAATGATTCCCAAATGGCCACGCAGTTGAGCGTCATGAGCGAAGGCGGTTCCGGCACGCCGGTACCGGATCTTTCCATCGAAGTGGACGATATCGATGCGGCGCTCGAGCGCATGCGCGAAGCCGGCGTGCCGATCGAGTACGGCCCCGCGGACGAGCCTTGGGGCGTGCGCCGCTTTTTTGTGCGCGACCCATTCGATCGGCTCGTCAATTTGCTTTCCCATGCCTGATGCCATGCCGGATCGGCTGCTGCCCGAATCGTTTCCGGCAGGCGTACGGGCCGCTGCGACGACTTGCGGCGGTGGCGTGAGTACGGGTCGCTACGCCGGCTTGAACCTTGGCGATCACGTCGGGGACGATCGGGATCATGTAAGCGAGAACAGGCGGCGTTTGCGCCGGGCGCTTGGACTACCGGCCGAGCCGCGCTGGCTCTCCCAGGTGCACGGCGCGGACGTGGCGCGCCAGGGACCCACGGCCGAACTCCCGCAGTCCCGGGCGGATGCGGCGGTGACGTGCGAGGCCGGCGTGGTTTTGGCGGTTCTGACCGCCGACTGTCTTCCGGTACTGCTTGCGGCAGCCGACGGTTCGGAGATCGGCGTGGCCCATGCCGGCTGGCGCGGACTCGCCGCCGGCGTGATCGAGGCCGCCTTGGCGGCGATGTCCGCTCCGCCCGCAGGCCTGGTGGCTTGGCTGGGTCCGGCCATTGGCGCGGCGCACTACGAGGTGGATGCGGCAGTCCACGATGCCTTTCGCGATTCGCCCGGTGCGGAGGCTGCCTTTGCGCCTTGCAGACGCAATGGGCATTGGCATTGCGATCTGGTGGCGTTGGCTCGTGCCCGCCTTGCCGCCGCCGGCGTGCCCCGAGTTTCGGGCGGCGCTTGGGATACCTTTGCCGAGCCTGACCGCTTCTTTTCCTTCCGTCGCGACGGCCAAACCGGCCGAATGGCCAGCCTTGTCTGGATCGACGACGAATGAGTTTGCGAAATTGCCGGTCGAAAATAGACGCAAGAGTAGCGAATGCCCTCCGGGCGGGGTTACTTTCGTTACGGCGAAAGTAACCAAAGCCATTGCGCCGACGGGCGCGGTCTGCGTACCTGACGGTACGCAGACTTCCCTGCGATGCTCGCCCGACGCGGGCCGGGCGACAACTCGGCCTACGGCCTCAAACACGTCGCCCGGCTGATCCGCGCCGGGCTGTGCTTCTCGGCGCGCTCAACGGCGCAGTTTGTAGCGGCGCAGTAGGCCCGCACAAGGCCGCAGGCCGTTGCAGGCATTTACTGTATGACGACGCGACGCGATGGGTGCGCGTTCTGGAATGGACAAGAACTCCGGTACACTTGCTTGACGGGTTTGGCAAGATTTTTGGATGACGCGAAGCCCGGGCGAGGAGGGCGGCGATGACGACAAACTGGATCTGGGTGCTGGCGCTGTCAGGGAGCGCCGCGCTGGCCAGCGCCTTCGGTGCCCTGCTGCTCTCCACGTTGGGGGAGCGCCGCTTGGCAGCGTTGTTGCCCTCCCTGGTGAGTTTCAGTACGGGCGTCATGCTCGGTGCGGCCTGCCTGGACCTTTTGCCCGAGGCCTTCTCCGGGGTTTCGGCTCCCCAGGCGTCTCACCTCGGGCTCGCGCTCGCCGGCGGCATTCTGGTGTTCTTTTCGCTCGAAAAACTCATTCACTGGCATCATGCCCACGATGTTGCTTCGCACACGCCGAGCCAGACGGCGGACAACCGCGCGACGACGGTGATGGTGTTGACCGGCACGAGCCTGCACAATTTCCTTGCCGGCGTGTTGCTGGCGGCCGCGGTGCTGGTCGATGTGCATGCGGCCCTGATCCTTTTCGCCGCGATCCTGGCGCACCATATTCCGCAACAGGTCGGGGACTTTTCCGTGCTGATGATGACCGGCTACCGACGCGGCCGGGCGCTGGCATTGACGCTGGCATCGAGCGCCGCCCTGTTCGCGGGCGGGGTGATTGCCTTTGCGCTGCTGCGTCATGCCCGCGAGGCGCTGCCGTTCATCATGGCCATCGCGGCGGCCAGCCTCATCTACATCGCGCTTGCCGATCTCATTCCGCGGTTGCGCGGCGGACGCGGCCGCCAGTCCCTCGCCGTGATCGCACTGGTGGCGGTCGGCATCGGCGTGATCTATGCCGTGGTGCGCCTGCTACCCGCCTGATGAGTAGCGCCGGCATCTTGACGGCCGTCGCGCAGCAGCAAGGTGGACAAGCGCAGCGCATCCGCCATCCGCCTGGACTCCCCGGCTGAAGGTGGCTATCAAAATGCAGGAGCGCCCCATGGGCGCGACCGAGATTGGCGGGGAATGTGTCGCGCCCATGGGGCGCTCTTGGGCAAACGGTTGAAATGCTGCGGATTTGCCCTTATCTTCAGGGCATCCCGCCTGCAGAAATGAACCATGCGCCTTGACAAACTGACGAGCAAATTCCAGATGGCGCTCGCCGATGCGCAGTCGCTTGCCGTCGGCCGCGACCACCCGTTCATCGAGCCCGCCCATGTGCTCGCCGCCATGCTCGGGCAGGACGGCGGCAGCACGCGGCCCCTGCTCGCCAAGGCCGGAGTCAATCTCAACATCCTTGCCGATCGGCTGAATGCCATTCTCGACCGCTTGCCGCAGCAGAAGGGCACGGCGGGCGAGGTGCATATCGGCAACGACCTCAATCGCGTGCTCAACATTACCGACAAGCTCGCGCAGCAAAGGAAGGACGAGTTCATTGCCGGCGAGCTGTTCGTGCTCGCCCTCATCGAGGACAAGGGCGATACGGCGGCTGCGCTCAAGGAAGCCGGCGCGACCAAAGGCGCGCTCGAACATGCCATCGAGGAGCTGCGCGGCGGCGCGAGCGTGAACGACCCCAATGCCGAGGACAAGCGCCAGACGCTCGAGAAATACACCCTGGACATGACGGCGCGGGCCGAGTCCGGCAAGCTCGATCCGGTGATCGGCCGCGACGAGGAAATCCGACGCGTGATCCAGATCCTGCAGCGGCGCACCAAAAACAACCCGGTGCTGATCGGCGAGCCCGGCGTCGGCAAGACGGCGATCGTCGAGGGGCTCGCCCAGCGCATTTTGAACGGTGAGGTGCCCGAAGGGCTGAAGAACAAGCGCCTTCTCGCCCTCGACATGGCCTCGCTGCTGGCGGGCGCGAAATTCCGCGGCGAGTTCGAGGAACGCCTCAAGGCGGTGCTGAACGAGATCGCGAAGGAAGAGGGGCGCATTGTTCTTTTCATCGACGAGCTGCACACCATGGTCGGCGCGGGCAAGGCCGAGGGTGCGCTGGATGCGGGCAACATGCTCAAGCCGGCGCTCGCGCGCGGCGAGCTGCACTGCATCGGCGCGACCACGCTCGACGAATACCGCAAGTACATCGAGAAGGATGCCGCGCTCGAGCGCCGTTTCCAGAAGGTGCTGGTGGGCGAGCCGACGATGGAAGACACGATCGCGATCCTGCGCGGTTTGAAAGAACGCTACGAGGTGCACCACGGCATCCAGATCACCGACCCGGCGATCGTCGCCGCGGCGACGCTCTCGCAGCGCTACATCACCGACCGCCAGCTTCCCGACAAGGCGATAGATCTGGTCGACGAGGCGGCGAGCCGCATCCGCATGGAGATCGACTCCAAGCCCGAGGAGATGGACCGGCTCGAGCGGCGCCTGATCCAGCTCAAGATCGAGCGCGAGGCGCTGAAAAAGGAAAAGGACGAGGCCTCGAAGCGCCGCCGGCAAACACTCGAAGAGGAAATCGCGACGCTGGAGCGCGAATACTCCGATCTTGATGAAGTGTTGAAGGCCGAAAAGGCGGCCCTGCAGGGCACGGCCGAAGTCAAGGAAAAGCTCGACCGCGCGCGCACCGAACTCGAAACGGCGCGGCGCGCAAATGACCTCTCGCGCATGTCGGAAATCCAGTACGGCACCATTCCGGGGCTCGAGAAGCAGCTCGCCGACGCCCAGGCTCGCGAGGACAGCGCCGGGAGCGAAGCGCCGCAACTGCTGCGCAACAAGGTGACCGACGAAGAAGTGGCCGAGGTGGTGTCGCGCTGGACCGGCATCCCGGTCGCGAAGATGCTCGAGGGCGAAAAGGAGAAGCTCCTGCGCATGGAAGAGGCGCTCCACCGGCGCGTGGTCGGCCAGGACGAGGCGGTCAACGCCGTCGCCAATGCGGTGCGCCGCTCACGCGCCGGACTCGCCGATCCCGACCGCCCGAGCGGCTCGTTCCTGTTTCTCGGCCCGACCGGCGTCGGCAAGACCGAGCTGTGCAAGGCGCTTGCGGGCTTTCTCTTCGACACCGAAGAGGCGATGGTGCGCATCGACATGAGCGAGTTCATGGAGAAGCATTCGGTCGCACGCTTGATCGGCGCGCCGCCCGGCTATGTCGGCTACGAGGAGGGCGGCTATCTCACCGAGGCCGTGCGCCGCCGGCCCTACGCGGTGATCCTGCTCGATGAAGTAGAGAAAGCGCATCCGGATGTCTTCAACGTGCTCCTGCAGGTGCTCGACGACGGGCGCCTCACCGACGGCCAGGGCCGCACCGTGAACTTTCGCAACACCGTGGTGGTGATGACCTCGAACCTCGGCTCCGAAGTCATTCAACGCATGGCGGGCGAGGGCGACTACGATTACGGCTCGATGCGCGATGCAGTGCTGGAAATCGTGCGCCGTGAATTTCGCCCCGAGTTCATCAATCGCGTGGACGAAGTCGTCGTCTTCCACCCGCTCGACGCCTCGCAGCTGCGCGCCATCACCGCCATCCAGATTGACAACCTCAAAGCGCGCCTGGCGAGCCGCGACATGACGCTCGAGGTGAGCGATGCCGCGTTGGACAAACTCGGCGAGGCGGGCTTCGATCCGGTGTACGGTGCGCGACCGCTCAAGCGCGCCATCCAGCAGCAGCTCGAAAATCCGCTCGCCGAAGCCGTGCTCGCCGGTCGCTTCGGCCCCGACGACACCATCCGCGTGGACGCCGGCCCCGACGGCTTCACGTTTTCTTCCACCGCCGAGGAAGGGGCAGTGTAGGAGCGGCCCATGGCCGCGACAAAACGTCATGGCGCGCAGGTCGCGGGCATGGCCCGCTCCTGCAAAAGAAAAGCACCGCCATTTACGCCGCGATGCGCGATGCGGTGATGGACATCGTGCGCGGCCAGTTTCGCCCCGAGTTCATCGACCGCGTGGACGGCGGCGACGGCGGGCTCGCATTTTCCTCGCCGAAAGCCGAATCCGCCGCCCTGGATTGACGCCGACTAGAGCCGTTCGCCGCCTCGGGGCGTGGGCTCTTCGATGGGGGGCGGCGGCTGCGCGGCTCGCGGTGCAGGTTCGCGCCGCGATCGGCGGAAAATCGGTGCGCCCGCGGTGCGTTCGTGCACGCGATGCTCAATCACTTCCGGCTTGGTCATGGCATAGAAGGTCAGTCCGAGCACGGTCCCCCAGATGATGTGCAGAATCAACATCGAAAAGAAAATGTCGAGGCCGGCGCCGAGGGCGAAAAAGCCCAGGCCGGCGAGCGGCATGACGATGATCATCATCAGCACCCAGGCGCAAACGGCGAACACGATGGCCGTGAACCAGGCGCCGAAGCCGCTGCGTACCCGGATCGCGCCGGCAAGCAGGCCGAACAAAATGCCCCAGGCGAGCGTTCCGATCGCGAAGTGATAGGCCCAGCCGATCCAGTCCCATAGCGGCGAGCCGATGACCCGGTGCGAAATGCCCGTGAGCGTGACGATGAGCGCCGGGAATTCTCTGAGGTCGGCGCCGAAATACATGGCCAGCGACATGATGAAGGTGGCGGCAAAGCCGGCGGCTATGCCCTTGAAAATGCTGTTTGTCATGGGGGTGCCTCCTTGCGCGGCAATGGGCCTGTGGGACCCTGCCTGTTTGGGTTGACTCCTCACCTCCACACTACACCTTCGTGCATTTCGTTTTCAACGCCGGGCGTCGTCCCGTCCGGCTCCGAAAAGCCTGACCGCACGCTGCGCCGGATGAAGTCGGCGATAAGCTGTTCGCAAGGTACGCGCCGGGCACTGCGTCCTCGCCGTCCGCGCGTGGTTTTTCGGCTGACAGAGGACCGGCAGCCGTTGCCGGCGAAGAGACCGGGCCCTTGCCTGCATCCAGCGCGGGGCCGGTCAAGCGAAAAAGGCTCAATTCCGGGAAATGACAGCACCCGTCTTGTTATAGTCGAAGCCGTAGGCCGAAAAAGCCGCTTTGCAGGAGGCGCTCATGCTTGCTTTCAAAGCCATCGTGTTGCCCTTCGCACTCATCGCCGGGCTGGGTGCGGCGTATGCCGGGACGGGCTGCATCAGGTCGCTGGCCGGATTCAGTGACCTTTACGCCGGCACCCTCGACGGGGCGCTGCCCTATGCGGGCCTCACGGTCCTGGAGGGCAGCTTCTACGGCACGACTTCCGGCGGTGGCGCCCATGATCTGGGAGCGGTGGTCGCCTACACTCCGGGGCAGGGATTGGGGGTGTTGGCGAGCTTCAACGGCCGCAACGGCAGGAACCCGCGCTCCGGTCTCACGCTTGTGAACGGCACGCTTTACGGCACAACCGTGGATGGCGGCGCGCACGGGGACGGGGCCCTGTTCGCGTACACGCCGGCAAAGGGCCTGCGGCTTCTGGCGAGCTTCAACGGCCGCAATGGAAAGTGGCCCTATGCCGGCCTTGTCGTCATGGACGGCGTGCTGTACGGTACGACCGCGGAGGGCGGCTCTTATGGTTACGGGACGATATACGCATACGTTCCTGGGCGCGGTTTACAACTTTTGGCGAGCTTCGACGGCCGCAACGGCAGGAACCCTCGCTCCAGGCTTACGCTTGTGAACGGCACGCTTTACGGCACAACCGTGGATGGCGGCGCGCACGGGGACGGGGCCCTGTTCGCGTACACGCCGGCAAAGGGCCTGCGGCTTCTGGCGAGCTTCAACGGCCGCAATGGAAAGTGGCCCTATGCCGGCCTTGTCGTCATGGACGACGTGCTGTACGGTGCGACCGTGGAGGGCGGCGCTCATGGCGACGGGACGATCTATGCCTACGTGCCGGGACAGGGTATCCGCTTGCTCGCGAGTTTCAATGGCCGCAACGGAAAATTTCCCTATGCCGGACTGACGGCCGTGGACGGCACGCTCTATGGTGCGGCGTTCGACGGCGGCTCACAGGACGCCGGGACGATATTTGCCTTCACGCCGGGCCGGAACCTGCGGGTGTTGGGTGTCTTCGACGGCCGCAATGGAATGGGGCCGCACGCCAGGCTTGCAGCCGTGGACGGCGCGCTGTACAGCACGACCGTTTATGGTGGCACCTATGACGCCGGCACGGTGTTTGCGTGTTCGTTGCCTGACTAGCGAGCCTCTGATTAATTCGTCATTCCCGCGAAAGCGGGGATCTATCTTCTTGATTGGGCTGGATTACTCGCGACTTGTGCGCTCGCCCTTCGGGCCATGCCTTCGGCGTTCCGCCTTCGCAGTCCCGCCTACGCGGGAATGACGGAAAATGAATTGTTCAGAGATTCCCTAGCGCCTTCGGGACGCCTCTCTGGCGCCGCAGCGTTTCGGCACGCCGCCCGGGACGGTGGCGTTCACCGGGCGCGTGCGCGGCTCAGCCGCTTGCGCTCGCGGCGGGTTGCTCGATGCGGCGAATGAATTCCGCGATGAGTTTTTCGTACAGCGAGGCGCCAAGCACGGCATCTTCGATGTTCGCGTCGAGATTCGGATTGTCGTTGATTTCAATGACCACGGTCCGCCCTCCGGTCTCCTTGATGTCCACGCCGTAGAGGCCGTTGCCGATGAGGCGCGCCGCGCGCCGCGCCGTCCCGACCACCGCGGCGGGCGTCTCTTCGATCGGTATCGTTTTCCAGCCGCCTTCGCGCACCTTGGCGCCGGAATGATCGTAGATCTGCCAGTGTTTGCGCGCCATGAAGTACTTGCAGGCGTAGAGCGGCTCGCCCGCGAGCACGCCGATCCGCCAGTCGAAAGGCGTGTAGAGGAATTCCTGCGCGAGTACGAGTTCGGAGGCAGCGAGAAGTTTCCGGCCGATGTCTTTCAGCGCAGCTTCGTCCTCGGCCTTGAACACGCCGCGGGAAAACGAACCGTCGGGCATTTTGAGCACCAGGGGGAAGCCGAGTTCCCGCCCGGCGTCTCGCAGGGTCGCGCGATTGAACAGGATCGTGCGCGGATGGGCGATGCGGTGCTTGCCCAGGAGTTCGGCGAGATACACCTTGTTCGCGCAACGCAGGATGGAGTCGGGATCGTCGATGACGGGAATATCCTCTTCCCAGGCGCGCATCGAGAAGTCGAAACTGTGGTGGTTGACGGCCGTCGTCTCGCGGATGAACAGCGCGTCGTACTCGGCGATGCGCGGATAATCCCGGCGGGTAATGAGTTCCACGTTCACCGTCATGCGCCGCCCCACGCGGACCAGGCGGGCGAGCGCCTGGCGGTTCGAAGGCGGCATCTTTTCGTTGGGGTCGTGCAGCACCCCAAGAACCTAGCCAT
>JAKDMP010000030.1 GCA_030452225.1 Gammaproteobacteria bacterium | reverse complement strand
ATACCGGCGCAGGCCGGTATCCAGTGTGTGAATGAATCCCGGCGGTAGCCGGGATACGTGCCAGAACCGGACCCCGGCCTTCGCCGGGGTGACGACAGGTGTTTAATCGGAGTTTTCTCGGCGGGCCGGCACAAGACCAGCCTGCACACACGCCTCCGGGGCAAGGAGCGCTGCGCCAGATTCCGATCTGTCAGGCTTGCCCAGGAGTTCCTTTTCAACGGCGCTCACCCGACTGGAGAACGTTATGAACGCAGTAGTTCAGAAATCGTCGTTCACCGATTACGTGGTGAGCGACATCGAACAAGCAGACTTTGGCAGAAAGGAAATTGCCATCGCCGAGACCGAAATGCCCGGCCTCGTGGCAACGCGCGAAAAATACGCCAAGGATCGGCCGCTCGAGGGTGCGCGCATCGCGGGCTCGCTCCACATGACGATCCAGACGGCGGTGCTGATCGAAACCCTCGAGGCGCTCGGCGCCCGGGTGCGCTGGGCCTCGTGCAACATCTTCTCGACCCAGGACCATGCCGCCGCCGCGATCGCCGCGGGCGGCACGCCGGTGTTCGCGAAAAAGGGCGAGACGGTCGCCGAATACTGGGGCTACACCCATCGCATCCTCGACTGGGGCGATGGCGAGGGCCCGAACATGATTCTGGACGACGGCGGCGACGCGACGCTCGCGCTCACCCTCGGCGTGCGCGCGGAAACCGATCCGTCGGTCATCGACAAGCCGGAGAACGAAGAGGAAACGGCGCTCTTCGCCGAAATCAGGAAGCATCTCGCCGAAGATCCCATGTGGTATTCCAAACGCATGCGCGAAGTGCAGGGCGTGACCGAGGAGACCACCACCGGCGTGCACCGGCTCTATCACATGGCCGAAGAGGGCTCGCTCCCCTTCCCCGCGATCAACGTCAACGACTCGGTCACCAAGTCCAAGTTCGACAATCTCTACGGCTGCCGCGAGTCCTTGGTGGACGGCATCAAGCGCGCCACCGACGTCATGGTCGCGGGCAAGATCGCGATCGTGTGCGGCTACGGCGACGTCGGCAAGGGCTGCGCGCAGTCCTTGAAGGGCCTCGGCGCCACCGTATGGGTCACCGAGATCGATCCGATCTGCGCGCTGCAGGCGGCGATGGAAGGCTACCGCGTGGTGAACCTCGACGACCCCGGCGTGATCGAGCAGGCCGGCATCTTCGTCACCGCCACCGGCAACTATCACGTCATCAATCACGATCACATGGCGCGGATGAAAAACGAGGCGATTCTCTGCAACATCGGCCACTTCGACTCCGAGATCGACGTCGGCTCGCTGCGCCAATACGAATGGGAGAACATCAAGCCGCAGGTGGATCACATCAGCTTCCCCGACGGCAAGCGCATCATCCTCCTCGCCGAAGGGCGGCTGGTGAACCTCGGCTGCGCCACCGGCCATCCGAGCTTCGTGATGTCCAACAGCTTCACCAACCAGGTGCTCGCGCAGATCGAGCTGTTCACCAAGCCCGACGACTACGACAAGCAGGTGTACGTCCTGCCCAAGCACCTCGACGAGGAAGTGGCGCGGCTGCATCTCGACAAGCTCGGCGTGCACCTCACTCCCCTGACGGAAAAGCAGGCTGACTATATCGGCGTCAGGGCCGAAGGTCCCTACAAACCCGACTACTACCGCTACTGAACCGCTGGTGGCACAATCCACTCTGGAGATACTCTGTTCGAAGTCAAGCCCACTCAACAGCGAGTAGGCTGGATAAGCCTGCACAGCAAGCGCATCCACCGAATCCACACCGGCGGATGCGCTGCGCTTATCCGCCCTGCTGCAGCAGCGGCCCATGGCCGCGACCTCCTGGCGGAGCCGTTACGACCATGGGAGCGGGCTTGCTCACGATGAATGCCGGCAGAATGCCGGCGCTCCGGGTCGCGCGCATGGCGCGCTCCTACGGCGGGAACGGCGGTATTCCAGGAGTGGCCGAGGCCAGACATTCCGCCATGGCCGCCAGAGTGCTTGACATACAGCCATATAATCGGTATGGTTTGCCATATGAAGACCACGCTCAACATTGACGGCACGGTCATGACGAAGCTGCGCGAGGAAGCGGCACGGCGCGGCAGCACGATGTCCGCACTGGTCGAAGCCGGCCTGCGACTGGTGCTGCAGTCCGACGAATCCGCGAGCGAGCGCAAACTGCCGGCGCTGCCGCGGCTGAGCAGCGGCGGAGAACTTGTAGACGTCGCGGATCGCGATGCGTTGCTTCAGGCGATGGACGAACGCTGAGTGTTCGTCGTCGATACCAATGTCCTGATCTACGCCGCCGACCGCGATTCGCCGTTTCATACGCCCTGCCGCGCACAACTCGAACAATGGCGTCGGCAAGCCTCACCGTGGTACCTGACGTGGAGCATCGTTTACGAATTCCTGCGCATCACCACGCATCCGAAGGTGTTCCGCAAGCCGTGGTCGGCAACCGACGCATGGCGCTTTGTGGACGCCGTGCTGGCCTCGCC
Organism: Gammaproteobacteria bacterium; assembly: GCA_030452225.1. GTDB lineage: Bacteria > Pseudomonadota > Gammaproteobacteria > JAKDMP01 > JAKDMP01 > JAKDMP01. Next base: position 16,917 of record JAKDMP010000030.1, on the reverse strand, counting down.
GACAGTTTCCGTTTTACCTGCAACCGAGCGGCATGCAAAGCTGTTGGCCGATGTCATCGCCGAGCTTCCGCACCTGCGCGGCAATATTATGCACGATGCCCACACCGCGGTACTGATGCGCGAACATGGCATCGAGCGGATCATCACGCGCGACACCGACTTTCATCGCTTTCCCTTCGTTTCGGTACTTGATCCCGTCGCAGCTTGATCGCGGCCGCCCTCGTCGCTACAGCGGAGCGCGCTCCTACGGCAGACTTGTTCATCTTGCAGGAGCGGCCCTGGCCGCAACCTCCTGCCGGAGTCAATCCGGACCGTGGGAGCGATCGTCCCGATCGCGATCCCGAACGCGCGAATCGCTCTGGCTCATCGCGGCGGGGGCGCCGCTCCTGCCGTGGAATCGTGACAAGTGCGGGAGCGGGCTCACGGCACGAGTCAAGGGAGGCCAATCAGCGACTTGCCTGCGGCAATCCTCTCGAAATCCGCACGGCATTACAAGGAGAGTCCGTTCGTATCTACGGCGCCGGCCCCATGGCGGCTCGAAAACGCTTGTGACAGGCGACGGCTTTCCGGCGCAGCGTCTGGAAACGCGGATTTTCGCGCAGTGACTTCCAGCGGGAATCCCGGTCCACCGCCGGATAGGAGCAATAACGGCCCTCGATGGCCTGCGCCAACAAGACCAACGCATCCTCAGGTCGGCCGCAGTAAACCAGACTGGCCGCTGTCCAGTAGTCGGACTCGCCATCGTAGGGCTTCGACCAGAGTTGCATGTAAGGCTGTGCGAGCGCGTCCAGCTCGCTGCCGCGCCGGCCGGTCAGGCAGGCTTCCGCGAAACGCCGATGCACGGAGCTTTCCGGAAGGCGCCGCACGGCTTCCAATGCAGCCGCGACATCCCCTTGGCGGGTTTTCAACGTCGGGATCACCAGTGAACCCCAGTACGAAGTCGGATCCAGGGCGGTGAATCGGGCGGCTTCCTCCAGCTTGCCGTCTGCGATGTAGGTCAGCGCGCAATTCCGCCACAGATAATAATGGGGATCGAGTTGCAACGCGATCTCGCAGTGCCGCTCGGCATCCTTCAACATCCCGCCGTAGCGCAGCACCTCGGCCAAAGCGTAGTGCGCGAGGGCGCCGCGCGGATGATTCGATACCAGTTCTCGAGCGCGCCGGTAAGCCGCGGTTACCTCTCCCAATTCGGTTTGGGTGTTGATCAGGCTGGCCGCCGCGGCCACCAGCGTCGGATCCAGCGACAGTGCGTGCTTCGCCGCGGCTACCGCCTCTTGCATCTCCGACACGCCGCTGTCTGCATACAGATACAGCCCGTGCCAGCGCAGCCGGTTGGCGAGCTCCTTCCAGGCCGGGGCATAATTCGGGTCGAGGGCCGTGGCCCGGCGCAGCATCGCGATCGCCTGTACATGATGTTCCGGGTCGCGTGGCAGCGCCAGACTGTGCAGATAAATGCGGTAGGCCTTTGCCTTTGCGGGCTCGGTGCCGATGGTTCGTGCCGGGTCCGCGCCCAGGGCAGGGACCAATTGTGAGCGAATACGCCGGACAATGCGTTTGTGCAGCGAAATCAGGTGATCAACCGGCAAGATCAACCGGGTGCGCCACAAAACCCGGTCGTGCTCGAGGTCGACCGCCTGAACAGTGATCGCCAGCGTGTTCTTCGCGCCGACGTAGTAGTAGCCAGTGACCAGGTTGTCGGCCTCCAATTGCACTTTGGCCTCGGCTGGGTCCCTGGGGGCGTCGGGCTGAAACGGCCGGACCGCCAGATTCGATGCGCGGCTCAGCTCCGTGGTGATTTCATCTGGGAGCGCAACTTGCAGGTAGGCGTATTCTTCGGCACCGTGCAGTTGCCGAAAAGGAGCAACCGCCACTGTCGTCAGCGGCGCGACGCTTGCCCCGAGACCGGCGTGCATGGCCCACCAGATACCCGCGGCCACGATCACCACCAGCACGCCAAGGGACAGCGCAATTCTCGGCAGCCTGCGGGACAACGGAGCTTCCGGTGCTGCCTCGTTCTCCAACGGCATCACCGGCGCGATCAATCGGTACCCCCGTTTCGGAACCGTCTCGATGAACCGCGGCTCGGCCCGAGTGTCTCCCAGACGGCTGCGTAACTCCGAAATGCAGTTCGTGAGCGCATGGTCGGTCACCACGCTGCGACCCCAGACGTGCTCGTCCAGAAACTCCCGAGTTACTACTTCCCCGGCATGCTCCGTCAAACAAACCAGAACCGCCATGGTTCTGGGCTCGACGCGCACATCCTCGCCGCCGCCGGCGATCCGGTTTCGCGCCGGGACAACCGTCCGGTCGTAAAGACGAAAGCCGTTTTGGGGGGTCTGACGCATGGCGACCCGTCAAGATGCGCGGTTCCCATAGCATATACCAGAAAGAAGGGAAGGGCCGAGGCTCGCTTCGGGGTATTTTCCAGGACAAAACAACGACCAGGTCAGAGCCCGACCGCTTCGGCCGCCGGCAGTTACATCTTGCGGTCTTGCCTCACAGGGCCGACAGGAACGCGACGAGGGCGGCTTTTTGCCGGGGCGTGATGCCGATATCGAAGCGCTCGTTGTAGAAGTCGTTGGCCTCCCCGGTGCGGCCTCATCCACGGTTACCGGCAAAGCGAGGAAACCCCTGCGTATTCCATCCGTGGAATCCATCGGGCCTCCCCACGTCTTGACGCGACCCCCGGAGTTTGGGCCGAGCCGGACCGCAAGCCGCGGTTTCATGCGACCTCGAACGGACGCTTGCTCTTCCGCATACAAGCCCCTGAGCTCAGTAGGGACCGCCGTAGGGGCCGAATTGAGTGCAGCTCACGTCGGGGTTCCACATCGCGAATGCACCGTTCGGATTGTACTTGAATGCCCAGACGTGCAAGGTGTAGAACACCGGCGCTCCGTAGCGATTCGGGCTGTCGAGCAGGAAGAAACTCTGGCCTTCCAGCGCCGGCGGGAGGTCGTTGTTCGCGTGCCAGGAGTCGTAAAACACCAGGAAATCCACCGCGACGAGCCGCATCCGGTCATTCCTCCCTGGCTCATACACCAGCATCTCGGGCTGTGTCACGTCGAGCACACCGTCGACCAGAGCGGGCTTCATCAAATGCTGACCCATCGCGCCCCCGGCCGATCCGCTGATGCAATCGAGTGACTTGACGTAGCCCTCCGCGTAGGCGACGTTGATGTCGCGAAAACGACCAGAGGTCTGGCGTACGATCGAGACAATACCGCCGGTTGCCTTGACGTCTGCGCCGGAGTGTCTTTGTGCCGCGGCGGGACCACCCGGCACCATCAGTAACGCAATGGCAATCGCGCCTGCCGTGATGTAGCCAATGCTTGATTCAAGGTAATTCATGAGTTCCCTCCATGGGGTTTCAGGTTTCAGGTTGTCGCCTCGAACCGGAGAAATTGCCGCCGGCATCGATGGCACGGTTGAAACCGCTTCTCTTGCTCTGGAGCGGTTCCCGTCGACTGGTATCGACAGGCTCATTAAAGATTCTTCGGGCGCGAAAGTCATCAGAAAATCATACGAAGAAGCTCCGAGGAAGCTCCGAGCAAGGGTGAAGAGGAGATTGACGTAATCCGCCTCGAAATCCGTGCGGCACGGCGCGAGCTTTCGATGCTGGTTACGGCACCGGTTTGACGGCGGCCTGAAACTGTTCGTGGCAGGCAATGGCTTTCTGACGCAGCGCCCGGAACCGCGGATTGTCGCGCAGGGAATTCCAGTGCGAATCCCTGTCCAGGGCCGGGTAAGCGCAATAATGACCCTGGATGGCCTGGGCCAGCATGATCAGTGCGTCCTGGGGCCGACCGCAGTACGCCAATGCGGCCGCCGTCCAGTAGTCGGACTCACCATCGTACGGCTTCGACCAGTACTTGATGAAGGGCTGTGCCAACGCGTCCAGCTCGCTGCCCCGCCGGCCGATCAGGCACGCCTCCATGAAACGCCGATGCGCAGAGCTTTTCGGAAGGCGCCGCACGACTTTCAGGGCAGCCGCCGTCCCCCCCTGTCGAATTTTCAGCGCAGGGATCACCAGCGAACCCCAGTACGAAGCCGGATCCAGGGCGATGTATCGGACCGCCCGCTCCGGCTTGCCGTCGGCGATATACGTCAACGCGCAATTGCGCCACAGGTAATAGTGGGGATCCAGTTGCAACGCAATCTCGCAATGGCGCTCGGCATCCTGCAGCATCCCGCCGTAGCGCAGCACCTCGGCCAAGGCGTAATGCGCCAAAGCGCTGCGCGGATGATCCAATACCAATTGTCGGGCAAGGCGATAAGCCTCGGTCACCGCCCCCAGTTCGGATTGCGTGTTGATCAGGCTGGCTGCGGCGGCCACCAGCGTCGGGTCGAGCGACAGTGCGCGCTTTGCGGCGGCCACCGACTTCTGCATTGCCGATGCACCGCCGTCCGCATACAAATACAATCCGTGCCAGCGCAACTGATTGGCAAGTTCCTTCCAGGCGGGCGCATAATTCGGGTCCAGGGTGGTAGCCCGGCGCAGCATCGCGATGGCCTGCACATGATGCTCCGGGTCGCGTGGCAGGGCCAGGCTGTGCAGGTAGATGCGGTAGGCCTTTGCCTTCGCGGGTTGCGTGCCGACGGTTCGCGCCGGGTTCGCGCCCAAGGCAGGGACCAATTGCGTGCGAATTTGCCTGGCGATGCGATTGCGCAGCGAAAGAAGGTCTGCGACCGGCAGGGTCAACTGGGTGCGCCACAGAATTCGGTTCTGCTTGACGTCCAGCGCCTGTACGGTAATTGCAAGCGTCCCCTTCGCACCGACATAGTAATAACCCGTGATCACGTTATTGGCGTCCAATTCAGCCTTGGCTGCATTCGGATCCGTGGGCGCATCGGGCTGGAAAGGCCGGACCGCCAGACCCGAGGCGCGGCTCAATTCCGTGGCGATTTCATCCGGGAGCGCAAGTTGCAGGTAGGCATATTCTTCGGCACCGCGCAGTTGGCGAAAGGGGGTGACCGCCACCGTGGTCAGCGGCGCGGCGCTTGCCCCGGGGGGCACGTGCATGGCCCACCAGATACCCGCTACCACGATTGCCGCCAATGCGCCAAGGGACAGCGCAACTCGCAGCGGCCTGCGCGAGAATAACGGCGCCCTGGATTCGGTTCCAGCCTCCAGGGGCGACACCGGCGCAATCAGTCGATAACCCCGTTTCGGAACCGTCTCGATGAACCGCGGCTCGGCTCGAGTGTCTCCCAAAAGGTTGCGCAACTCCGAAATGCAATTCGTGAGCGCCTGGTCGGTCACCACGCTGCGCCCCCAGACATGCTCGTCCAGGAACCCCCGCGTCACCACTTCGCCCGCATGTTCCGCCAGGCAGACCAGGACCGACATGGTCCTGGGAACGACATGGGCATCCTTCCCGTCGCCGGTGATCCGATTTCGCAACGGGAGCACCGTGCGGTCGTAAAGGCGAAAGCCGCGCTGCAGGTCCGGCTTCATGGCTACGCGTCAAATCGGCGGTACCCATAGCTTATAGCAGAAAATGGCAAGGGGCCAGGATCCGCTTCGAAGCAGGTTCCGGTATGATCCAGCCGCCGGCAGTTACATCTTGCGGTCTTGCCTCACAGGGCCGACAGGAAGGCGACGAGGGCGGCTTTTTGCCGCGGCGTAATGCCGATGTCGAAGCGCTCGTTGTAGAAATAGATGACCTCTCACGGAGTGGCCTCATCTGCGTTGAGCCGTACATCGATGGGGGCAGCCCTGAATACACAATCGCTGAATTGGTGCAGAGGATTCTGAGCTCGCGGGCGCGAACCCTGAGGCTTGGGCCGCGCCGGGCCGCAAGCCACAGGTTCGGGCGGCTTCGACTGGCCGCATGCACATTACGCCGGAAACGGGATTCTCACTCGGCCAAGTAGGGGCCGAAGTGCGCGCAGCTTACTCTTGGGTTCCACATCGCGAATGCACCGTTCGGATTGTACTCAAATGCCCAGACGTGCATTGTGTAGAATGCCGGCAAGCCGAAACGATTCGGGCTGTTGACCAGGAAAAGACTCTGGCCTTCCAGCACCGGCGGGGCATCGTTGTTCGCGTGCCAGACGTCGTACAAGGCCAGGAATTCCACCGCGACTAAACGCAATGTGCCATTCGGCCTTGGCTTGTACACCAGCACCTCGGGTTGTGTAGGGTCGAGAATGCCGTCGCCGACCAGGGCGAAGTTTACGAGATGCTGGCCCATGGCGCCCATGTCCGGCCCACTGACGCAGCCGAGGAAGTTGACGTAGCCCTCGCTGTACGCGACGTTGACGTCGCGAAAACGCCTGGAGCTGTTTCGTACTATGTAGACGAGGCTGCCCCCTTCGCTGGCGTTGCCACTGGAGTAGCCTTGTACCGCAGCGGCTCCAGCCGGCACCATGAATGACGCCATGACAATTGCGGTTAGCGTAATGCAGCCAATGCTTGGTTTAAAGTATTTCATGGTTCTCTCCACAGGTTTGCAAGTTTCAGGTTGTCACCTTGAACCGGGCGAATTTCCGCCAAGTCTCGATGGCATCGGTTGGAACAGCTGCTTTCGCTCGAATGACCTGTTCCCGTCGGCTGAAACCGACAGGATCAATTAAAGCAGTCCTGGAAGCGAGAGTCCTCAGAAAAGCGTGCGAATAAGGTACGAGTAAAGTCCGAGCGAGGTCAGAGAGCAGGTTGGGGAGCGGTTGTCGAAGCGGGCCGGCGCCGCCGTCCCGTCCTCCGCGTTCAATTGCACGAACTGTCTGCGTGTGACCCTGACCCGTACGGATCGCTGCAACTACGCGGCCGAAATGCGAATTAGCGGGTGGATGCGGAAGAAGCAGTACTCGCGGGCGCCGAGCCATAGTTGACTGCCGGTTTGTATTGTTTGTATTTTTCCAACAGTGCCTGGAAGCGCGGGTCGTTACGGATCGGGTCCCAGTCCGGGTCCAGCCACAACAACACAGGCGAGTAATAGTTGCCAACGGTCGGCGCCTCCAGCGTTTTGGTCAACAGCGGAACGGCGAGATCGGGGCGCCCGGCCCCGGCGTACAGGCTGGCGTTGATGCCCATGATGGATGCAGCGTAAGATCGGTGAGGATCCCCGGCGAGCAGTTCCCGTGCCTTGGCTACCGCCTCCAGCGCCTTGGCCGTATGGCCCAAACCGAGTTCGGCCCGGGCGACGAATTGCCACACCCACGCCCAGCCACCGCCCGGTAACCGGGCGAGTTGGGCACGCGCCTTGGATAAAGCCAGTTTGTAGAACTGCCGCGCCTTTGCCTTGTCACCCGCCAAACGGTACAAGTCGGCCAGCCGCAGCGCCTTCGACCCGCCGGTGGCAACGTAAACGATGCTGCGGGTATCCGGGATACGCTTCAGCACAGCGATCGCCTCGCGATACCTGCGCTGGTAGGTCAACATCACGGTGCGTTCCACCCCTACCAGGGTCCCGTCACCCTGCAGCACGGCGAGCGCGAGCGCCACGTCGCCGGTATCAAACAGGATGACTTCCGCCAGGGTACTCTTCGCATTTTGGTTGTGGGGGTCCAGTGCCAGTGCGTGCCGTAACCAGGTTTCGGATTCGGTGAAGCGGCCAATGACTTTATAGGTGTTGCCGGTCTCGAAAGCCAGTACGGTGTTGCGGGGATCGTGGGCGAACGCCTGCTTGTACGAGGCGATCGCATCGTCGTAGCGGCCCTGGGCGCGTTGGACGTTGCCGCGCGCAACCAGCGCGCGGGCGTTGCTGGGGCTCAGCGCCAACGCGGCATTGAACGCTTTCAGCGCCGCTGCGAAATCCTTGCCGGCATACTCGCAATAGCCGATGGCAAGATGTGCAGCGGCCAGCTTGGGGGCCAGTTGCAGCGCGCGTTTGGCATCGCTGCGTGCTTGCGCCAACAATTGTTGGACATTTTTCCCGACGCCTCCCCAAGCAGTGAGGTCATTCTCGACCCGTGACAATCGCGCCCAGGCCAACGCAAAGCCCGGGTCCTCGACGATGGCTTGCCGATACAGCGGAATCGCGGCCTTCCACCTCTCGATGTCGAAATTGACGTGACCCAAGTGTGCTTGGTACTCCGCGCGCAGGAACAGGTCGTAGGCGGCCTCGTCTGTAGTAGGCAGCGACGCCAACCTGGCCGCCTCCGCCGGCGACAGTTCGGCCTGCAGCGCAACGGCAATTTTCTGCGCGACCTCGCCCTCCACTCCAAGAATGTCTTCCAACGTGCGTCGGTAATCATGGGCCCACAGGTGGGTATTATTGCGCGCGTCGATCAACTGCACGTTGATCAGCACATCATTGCCCACCTGCTGCACGCTGCCTTCCAGGATGGTCGCCACGCCGAGTTGGTCTGCGACTTTTTGCAGATCCGACGGGCCACTGCTGTAGTGTGCCGTGGAGGAACGCGAGATCACCTTGAGGTCACCGATGCTTGCCAGCTTGGTGATGATCAGGTCCTGGATGCCGGAGACGAAATACTGGTTGCTCTTGTCGGCGGAGAGGTTCTCGAAGGGCAGCACCGCGACGGATTTCTCCGGAAAGTCAGTGACGCCCTGCCCCGGACCGGTGCTCATCGCCCACCAAATACCCGCGGTCACGACCACGCCGAGCGCGAGTCCCAGCGGCAGCGCGATTCGCGGAACCCTGCGCAACAGTAACGGAGCTTCGGGCTCGGTCCTGGCCTCCAGGTGCGTCACCGGCGCGATCAGCCGATAACCCTGTTTCGGCACCGTCTCGATGAACCGCGGCTCGGCCCGAGTGTCTCCCAAATGGTTGCGCAGCTCCGAAATACAATTCGTGAGCACGTGGTCGGTCACCACGCTGCGCCCCCAGACATGCTCGTCCAGGAACCCACGCGTCACCACTTCGCCCGCATGTTCCGCCAGGCAGACCAGGACCGACATGGTCCTGGGAACGACATGGGCATCCTTCCCGTCGCCGGTGATCCGATTTCGCAACGGGAGCACCGTGCGGTCGTAAAGGCGAAAGCCGCGCTGCAGGTCCGGCTTCATGGCTACGCGTCAAATCGGCGGTACCCATAGCTTATAGCAGAAAATGGCAAGGGGCCAGGATCCGCTTCGAAGCAGGTTTCGGAATGAACCAGCCGCCGGCAGTTACATCTTGCAGTCTTGCCTCACAGGGCCGACAGGAACGCGACGAGGGCGGCTTTTTGCCGGGGCGTGATGCCGATATCGAAGCGCTCGTTGTAGAAGTCGATCACCTCTCCCAAGGTGGCCGCCGAGCCGTTGTGGAAGTACGGCGCACGAGCGGCGAGCCCGCGCAGCTTGGGCCCCTTGAACTTGCCGATGTCCTCCCACTCGCCGGTGAGCATGGCCAGGCCCGGATCGGTCACCTTGCGGATCTCCCCGGTGTCGTTGTTCATGAGGGTGTACAAGGGGAACCCGGCCTCCCGCCGGCTGGCGTCGGCCACGCCGACGTCCAGCGGGGCGCCCGAGGAATGGTTGCCGACGTTGGGCGTGTTGTGACAGGTGGTGCAGTGGCCCTGGAACGCTTCCACCCCCAGCACGTCGTTGAGCCCGGCCACCCCGGTGATGGTAATCGGCAGGTTCTTGAACAGCTGCTGGCCGCGCTCGATCAGCGCACGGGCGCGATGGCGCGGGCCGTTGCCCGGCCGCGAGACGAGCCCGTTGAAAAGGATCATCGAGGCGTTCGTATCGAAGGGCTCGCCCGTCGGGTTGAACCCGAAGGGGTCGTTGATGCCCACGTAGAAGCGCTGGATCGCCAGCGCCCGCGGCCCGCCAAGGGCGTCCGCGTCATCCAGACGGCCGGCCCGCCTGTCCCGGAACTGCGCGGTGGTGAGCGAGAGCTCGAAGGCGACGATCGCCGCGAGCTGCTCCGGGGTGGGCGGCTCCATGGCCTGCGCGTGGCCCAGGGTGGCGTTCAGCGCCTGTTGGGTGAGGCTGTCCACCAGGTCGGCGTGGGCTTCGCCCGGATCCATCGGCGGCAAAAACGGGGCGACGGTTTCGCGCCCGTCCCACATGACGCTGGTCAGAAAACGCAGGTTGGTGGCCGGCAGAGGCCGGCGGAACAGGGACAGCTCCTGGGCGCTCGCATAGCCCCAAGGGTCGTCGACATCGAGAAGGCTGAACTCCGCGTCCTCGGGCATGGGCATGTGGATACGTATGACGCCGTAGGTAAGCAGCATGCTGTAGGCTTCGCGCCGCGCCTTGAGCGTGGAGACGTCCATCAGCGGGGAGTTGGCGCCGTCCACCAGCCGGAAGATGGGATCGGTCCCGTAGGTTGCTTCGAAGCGCTGGCCAATGCGCGCCACGCTGGTTCCCCAGGCGGCCACCAGTTGATGGCAGGTGTTGCAACTGCGCCCGTTCGTGCCCAGGATCTGGAAGAATGCGTTCGATGTATCGATCTCCCCGCCCGGAACCCATGTCCTGAGCTTTCCGTGGGGATTGGGCGTGATCAGCGGATCGTGATTTTCCTGCCGCTGCGCCATGGCGGCCTCCCCGGCCGCGACCGGGGCCGCGCAGGACAGTACAGCCGTCGTCGCCATCACGGCGAGGCATCGAACCATGTATCCTCGGTTCACGATAACCACCCTTGGGTATTTCCTTACAGGAAATCTCTCGGCCCCTTCCCTGCTCGTGGGGGAACCCGAGGCTTGGGCCACGTCGGGCGGCAGGCCCCGGGTTCGGGCGGCCGCATCCTCGGCATCCGGCGAACGGCGCCGGGGCTCAGAAGCGGTCGCCGTAGGGGCCGAAGGTCGAGCAGCTCACTCTGGGATTCCACATGGCGAATGCGCCGTTCGGATTGTACTTGAATGCCCAGACGTGCAAGGTGTAAAACACCGGTGCCCCGAAACTATTCGGGCTGTCGACCAGGAAAAAGTTCTGGCCTGCCAGCGCCGGCGGAAAATCGTGATTCGCGTGCCAGGCATCGTAGAAGATCAGAAAATCCACCGCGACGAGTCGCATCGTGCCGTTCCTCCGTGGTTCGTAGACCAGCATCTCGGGCTGTGTGGCGTCGAGCACGCCGTCGACCAGCGAGGGCTTCATTAGATGCTGGCCCATGGCGCCCTCGGCCGGTGCACTGATGCAGCCGAGGGACTGGACGTAGCCCTCCGCGTAGGCGACGTCTATGTCGCGAAAACGCGCGGAAGTATTGCGTACAATGGAGACGAGATCGTCATCTCCGCTGGCCCCTCTGTTGAAGAAGCCTTGTGCCGCGGCCTGCCCAGCCGGCACCATCAATGACGCCATGACAATCGCGCCGAGCGTGACCCAGCCGATGCTTGATTTAAGGTAATTCATGGGTTCCCTCCATGGGTTGCAGATTTCAAATGTCGCCTTGTACCCGACGAATTGCCGCCGGGTGTCAATGGCTCGGTTGGAACAGATCCTTTCGCTCAAATGGGCTGTTCCCGTCGAACGATATCGACAGTCTCATTAAAGATTCTTCGAGCTCGAAAGTCCTCAGCAAAGCCTCCGGAGAAGGTCCGGGTAACGTCCGGGCATGCTCTGGACGGTGCGAGCGGTTATCAATACGACCCCAACCGTCACACTGCAAACACGACTACTACCGCTGTTGATCGCGACGGGGAGCGCCAGTTTCCACACCGGGCGTCCCGCCTGCAGAAGGGGCCCGTGGCCGCGACCTCCCGCTGGAGCCATTCCTGGCCGTGGCAGCGAGCTGTTCGCGATGCATGCCGGCAAGATGCCGGCGCTCCGGGTGGCTCGCATGACGCGCTCCTGCAACAGCGATACGCCCGCCGCAGGAGTGGCCCATGGCCGCGGCCATATCAAGTGGCAGAAGCGCCGGCGGCGAGTGTGGCGTCGTAGATGACCGCCGGTTTGTACTTGGCGTACTTTGTCAGCAGCGCCTGGAAGCCCGGATCCTCGCGGATCGGATCCCAGGTCGGATCCAGCCACAGCAGCACGGGCGAGTAGTAAAAGCCGATACCGGGCGTGGTGAGCGCCTTCGCCAACAGCGGCGCGGCCAAATCTGGACGCCGCGCCTCGGCGTACAGGCCGGCGTTGAATGCCATCAGTATCGGGCCGTACGCTCGATCTTCGGTCTCGGCCAAAATGGTCTGCGATTCGCCGATCGCATGCAACGCTTCCGCGGTATGTCCGAGGCCCAACTGAACGCTGGCGAAATTGTGCCAGACCAACGCCAGAGTGATGCCCCGTTGCCGGGCGAGTTGCGCACGGATCTCGGGGAGTGCCTGCGCAAACAATCGCCGTGCGCGCGCGGACTCACCCGCCAACCGGTACAGGCCGGCGAGACGCAGCGCCTTGGGACCGCCGCGGATGATGAAAAAAATGTCCCGCTTGTCCGGCACGCTTTCCAGCAAGGCGATCGCCTCTCGATACTTGCGCTGATAGGTCAACAATCTCACCCGATACAGCTTCAGCAAGGGGGCGGCGCCCGCGGCTGCGATCAGTGCGCGCCTCACGTCGCCGCTGGCGAGCAGAATGGTAACGGACAATCGGCGTTTCGCATTGAGATTGTCCGGCTCCAGCGCCAGCGCACGCCGGAACCAGGTTTCGGCGTCGGCGTAACGGCTGATCCCCATGCAAGTCACTCCCAGGTCGAAGGCGAGCGTACTGTTGAGAGGGTCATAAGCCAGCGCCTGTTTGAGCGAGGAGGTCGCGGCGTCGAAGCGGCCCTGCCTGCGTTCGACGTAGCCGCGTGCGGCGAGCGCGCCTGCGTCGTTGGGACGCAGCGCCAGGGCCGCGTCGAAGGCTTTCAGCGCAGCGGCGTAATCGCCCTTGCCGTAGTAATTCGCGTAACCCAGGGCAATGTGTGCGGCGGCGAGATTCGGCGCAAGCTTGAGCGCGCGTTCGGCATCGGCGCGCGCCTGTGCAATCAATTGTTTCGCATTCAAGCTGCCGCCGCCAAACCAGGCAAGAGTGCTTTCTGTCCGGGACAACCGTGCCCAGGCCAGCGCAAAGCCGGGATCGTCGGCAACGGCCTTGCGGTACAAGGAAATCGCGGCCTTCATGCTCGCCCGATCGTAATTGGTGCTCCCCCGGTTGGCCCGATACTCCGCGCGCAGGAACAGATTGTAAGCAGATTGATTTCGGGTCGGCGCCGCGGCGAGACGCGCGGTTTCCTCCGGCGTGAGTTCCGCATCAAGCGCGGCGGCAACCTTCACCGCCACTTCGCCCTCGACCCCGAAGATATCGTTCAGCGTGCGCCGGTAACTTTCGGCCCACAAATGGGCGTTGGTTTGCGCATCGATCAACTGCAGGTTGATCAGCACCTCATTGCCGGCTTTTTGCACGCTGCCTTCCAGGATCGTAGCGACGCCGAGTTGCCGGCCGATGGTTCCCAGATCAGCGGGATGGCTGCCGTATTGCATGGTCGAGGTGCGAGAAATGACCTTGATGCCGCCGATGCCTGCGAGTTTTGTCAGGATCAGCCCCTGCATGCCGGCGACGAAGTAGTCGTTCTTCCTGTCGGCGGAGAGGTTCTCGAACGGCAGCACCGCGATGGACTTGGGCGGAATCGCGGTTGCGGCAGCGGGAGCGATTGTTGTCGCGGGCAGCACGACCTTGACCGGGCGTGTCGTCAGTTGCCAGGCGAGCACGCCGACGGCTGCGGCAAGCACCACGCTGATCGTGATATTGATATTGCGCCCGATGCGCCGGCGGTGCTCGGAAGGAGGCGCCGCCTCGTGGTGTGCGGGCACCGTGCGGCGCACGCCCGCAGGCGTCAGCTCAAACGCCCAGGCAAGAACCAGCGCCACCGGACAGAAAATCGCGAAGATGACGATCAGCACCTTCAACACCCACTCCGGCGCGCCAAAGGTCGGGAGCAGGATGTTCACGAGCTGCAGGAGCAGCCAGGCCGTGACCGCGTAGACTGCGGCGACCCGCCAGACGTGGCGGCGCCTGAGTTCGGCGAAAAACGAGGGCTTGCGATTCGCACCGGCGCGACTCGGTGGCCGCCCTGTCGTGGAAACTCGACGGTGCCTTTTGCTCATGACTTCATACTATTGCGAAGAGAGCCGTTCGCGACTGATGCTCCCATCCGGTTGCCGGAATAATGGCGTGGCAAAATCGCGTCGCTGCCTGGCATCGCAAGCCTCCCGGAGCGAAGCTCCGATAGCCGAATTATAGTCCGATTTTCTGCCTCGCATGGGGGGGATGGCGGTGGCCGATAATCGCGCGCGGCGCGCTCCTGCAAGGGAAATGAGGTCATTTGCAGGAGCGGGCCAGGCCCCCGACATCCGTGGACGAAACGAATCCTTCCTTGTCGCGCCCATGGGGCGCTCCTGCAGGAGAAAATTCAGCCTTCCAGTTCTTTTTCCAGAATGCCGGCGAGCCCGTCGAAGCTGCCGTTGGACATCAGGACGACGTCGTCGCCTTCGCGCAGATCGCCGGCAATGCGCTCGGCAAGCTCCTCGACCCGGGCCTCGAGCGTCAACTTTTTGCCCAGAGGAGCCAGCACGCTCGCGGGGCTCCAACCCAAGCCTTTCGATACCAGAAGAAAAACCCGGTCGGCGGGCTCGAGCGCCGCCGCCAACCGCTCGGCATTGTCGCCGCGGCGCATGGTGTTCGAACGCGGTTCGAGCACGGCGATCAGACGTCGCCCCGGTTGTTTCAGTCCCTGAAGGGTACGGGAAATTGCGGTCGGGTGATGAGCAAAATCGTCGTAGAGACGCACGCCGTTGGTATCGGCCAACAGCGTCAATCTCCGGCGCACCCCTGCGAAGCCCGGCAAGGCCTCGATGGCCGCCTCGAGCGGCACTCCCGCCGCACGCACGGCTCCAAGCGCGGCCAGCGCGTTTTCCATGTTGTGCGCGCCGCGCATCTGCCACTCGATCGTGGTCAACGGCTTGCCGCCGACCCAGAGCTCGAAGCGGTTCGACGCGATCAGCTGGCCGGCGAGATCGCTCCCGGACCCCGAGCCGAAATACTCGACCGGCGTCCACGCACCTGCCGCGATCACGCGCGCGAGCGCCGCATCGGCGCCATTGGCGATGATGCGCCCGCTCCCGGGCACAGTGCACAACAGGTAATGGAACTGCTTCTCGATTGCGGCCAGGTCCGCATAGATGTCCGCGTGATCGAACTCGAGGTTGTTGAGCACGAGGACATGCGGGTGATAGTGAATGAATTTGGGGCGCCGATCGAAGAACGCCGTTTCGTATTCATCCGCTTCGATCACGAAGGGATCGCCTTTGCCCAACCTGGCAGTCACCGGGAAGTTCTCGGGCAGCCCGCCGATGAGAAAACCCGGCCGCTGCCCGGTCGCCTCCAGCAGCCAGGCGATGAGACTCGTCGTCGTGGTCTTGCCGTGCGTGCCGGCGACGGCGATGACCTTGCGGCCGACGAGCACATGTACGGCGACGAATTCCGGCCCGGACACATAGGGAAGTTCCTTGTCGAGCATGTACTCGGCCGCCGGGTTGCCGCGCGCAATGATGTTGCCCACCACGACCAAATCCGGCGCTGGTTTCAGATGCTCGGAAAGGTAGCCTTCGTTCACCTCGATGCCCGCATCGGCGAGCACGTCGCTCATCGGCGGGTACAGCGGCCCGTCGCTGCCGCTCACCTCGCAACCGAGTTCGCGTGCCAGCAGTGCCACCGCTGCCATGAAGGTGCCGCCGATGCCGAGAATATGGATGCGCATGCTAGCCTGCATTAGCCGCCAGGACGACTGACGGCCGCCGATAACGGCTCAAACGATAAAAACCACATGTACGCTTCACGCTATTGTCCCGAAATCGGCCGATTGGTTACGCCCAGTCTATCGCGGTGCCGCGCCCGGCTTGTCGCGAATTCCGCAATCACTCACGATGCCGCATGGACAACGCGGCTTGGGAAGTAGCGGTTATTATGCCGCGATGGCAATACCGTTATTGATCGAAAACACCGACACGCTGGAGGATTTCGCCGCGCGGGCGCTCGCCGCCCCCTGGCTCGGCCTGGATACCGAATTCGTTCGCGATCGAACCTATTTCCCGCGCGCCGGATTGATCCAGATTGCAACGCCGGATGAAATCGCGCTCGTGGACCCGGTTACCCTGTCGCAACTTTTGCCGCTGGCCCCCCTGCTCTTCGACTCCGCCATGCCCAAGGTTTTGCATGCCGCAACCCAGGACATGGAACTCTTTTTCTGCCTGTTCGAACGCCTCCCGACGCCGGTATTCGACACCCAGGTGGCGGCCGCGCAGCTGGCTTTCACGCCTCAGATCAGTCACGCCGCCCTGGTGGGCGAGATGCTGCAGGCCGACACGCCCCCCGCGCTGGGACGCTACAACTGGCTGCGCCGGCCCTTGCAGGCGCAGGCCATCGAATACGCAGCCGGGGATGTCGCCCATCTGGGCGCCTTGTACCAACGACTTTCAGCGCAATTGGAGCAGCAGGACAAAACGGCCGCCTTCGATCAGGCGATGCGCAGCGTCGTGAATCCCGAACGCTACCGCCCGCAGCCCGAACGGGCGTGGAAACGCATCCGCGCGCGTCGGCGCCTGGACGACAAGGCGCTGGCTCGGCTGAAAGCACTCGCGCGCTGGCGTGAAGAGCAGGCGATCCGGCAGGATCTTCCGCGCCAATGGATACTGCGCGACAACCTGCTTGCCGTGCTGGCCCGGCAGGCCCCGCGCAACGCGGCCGAACTCGCCGATATCCACGTTCTCAAGGCGACTTCCCGACGCCGCTACGGCCGCGATCTGCTGAGGCTCATCGCCGACGCGAATTACTAAGCCGAACGCTGGCAAGACGACGTTCAGCGGATCTGAGCCGGGTCGGATGCAAGGCGCGCAGGCCACGTTGGGTGATTCCCTTTCAAGACCGCGCAACGCCGCAGGCGGCCCGCCGGCTTCGTTACGTCCACTTGCCGAGGTAGTTGCTACGGCGGCGCGAACGTGCCTCGCCGGCGAACCGCTCCGCGCCTCTGAATGTCGCCTTACCAGCGTTCGGCTTAGCCTGCATTATTCATGGGGCATTGTGGCGATTGCGGAATTCGCAGCAAGCCA
>JAKDMP010000029.1 GCA_030452225.1 Gammaproteobacteria bacterium | reverse complement strand
GCCGCGCGCCTCTTTGCCGACCGGCACGAACATCGCGTCGCCGTAACTATAGAAGCGGTAGTGCCCGGCGACCGCATGCCGGTAGGCGGCGAGCACCCGTTCGCGGCCGGCCGCGGCCGAAACCAGCATCAGGAGACTCGAGCGCGGCAGGTGAAAGTTGGTGACCAGGGCATCCACCACCCGGAAACGGAAGCCCGGCAGGATGAACAGCGAGGTCTCCTCTTTCCAGGCCGACAGCACGCCTCCTGCCGCCGCCGCTTCGAGCGTTCGCACCACCGTGGTGCCGACGGCCACCACGCGCGCGCCGCGATGCCGCGCTGTCTCGATCGCCGTGACCGTATTCGCGCTCACTTCGCACCACTCGCGGTGCAGCCGACAGACCTCCGGATCCTCCCCGCGGATCGGCTGAAAGGTACCGGCTCCGACGTGCAGCGTGACCGTCGCCGTGTTGACCCCGCGTTCGGCGAGCGCCGCCAACAGCGGCTCGTCGAAATGCAGGCTCGCCGTCGGCGCCGCCACCGCACCCGGCACGCGCGCGAAAATGCTCTGGTAGCGCTCGCGATCGCCCTCCTCGTCGGGGCGATCGATGTAGGGCGGCAACGGCACATGCCCGGCGCGCGCCAGGAGCGCCATGAACGGTTCATCCGGACTTTCAACCTCGAAGTATTCGCCTTGCCGCCCAGCCATGCACAAGCGCCCGCCGCCGGCGACTTCCAGCTCCTGACCGGCACGCAGCGACTTGGACGAGCGTACATGCGCGATGGCTTGATGGGTATCGGTGAGACGTTCGACCAGCAATTCCACCCGGCCGCCCGTCGGCTTGCGGGCAAAGAGGCGCGCCGGGATCACCCGGGTATCGTTGAACACGAGCAGATCACCCGGTTCGAGCAAGACCGGCAGTTCGCGCATGCGGCGGTCCACGAGCGGGTCGTCCAGCACCAGCAAACGGCTCGCCGAGCGCTCCTGCAGGGGCCGCTGAGCAATCAGTTCCGGCGGCAATTCGTAATCAAAATCGGCGGTACGCATGGCGCGCAAATCTTACCAGCCGGCGTCGCGGGAGGTTGGCAATCCGGCGCAGAAAGCCTGATCCTGGCTGGATTTCAAACATGCGCACAAGTCGCTTATGTTTGCTGTAGGAGCGGCCCATGGCCGCGACAGGAATTCCCTCCAACCCCGTTCAGCTTCGGCAACAACAGGAGAGGGAAGAATTGTCGCGCGCATGGCGCGCTCCTACACCCGGATTGCAGGCCGGGAACCGCCTCCGGTCTTGTGCCGGTCTGCATGACTTCGTGCCTGCCCCTCACTCATCGAGCGCGAGAAGGCTGGCGTTGCCGCCGACCGCGGCGGTATTGACGGTCACCGTCTTCTCGGTGGCGAAGCGCGCGAGGTAATGCGGGCCGCCCGCCTTGGGTCCCGTGCCCGAAAGCCCGCAGCCGCCGAACGGCTGCACACCCACCACCGCGCCCACCATGTTGCGGTTGATGTAGCAATTGCCGGCGCCGACCGCTTCGGCCAGCAAGCCGGCCTCGCTTTCGATGCGGCTGTGCACGCCGAATGTCAGCCCGTAGCCGGTGGCGTTTATGTTTCCGATGAGCTTCCCCAAGTCCCTGGCGCGATAACGCAGGACGTGAAGGACCGGGCCGAACACCTCGCGCTCGAGTACATCCAAGCTCGGAATCTCGACGGCCAGCGGCGCGACGAAGCTCCCTTCGCGACAGGCCTCCGGTAACGCCGGGTGAGCGATCACCTTGCCCAGCTTCGAGATCTTCTCCACGTGTGTCTCGAGCATCTTGCGGGCATCGTGATCGATGACCGGCCCGACGTCGGTAGCCAGCAGGCCCGGATCGCCGATCCGCAGCGTATCCATGTAGCCGGCGAGCATCTCGATCACCCGATCGGCAATCTCCTCCTGCAGGCAGAGTACGCGCAGGGCCGAGCAGCGCTGCCCGCAACTGCCGAAGGCCGATTGCGCGACATCCACCACGACCTGTTCGGGAAGCGCCGAGGAATCCACGATCATCGCGTTCTGACCTCCGGTCTCGGCGATCAGGGTAGCCAGCGAACCGTCGCGCTCGGCGAGCGTGCGGTTGATGCCGCGCGCGGTTTCGGTCGAGCCGGTGAAGGCCACGCCCGCGATGCGCGCATCGGCCACGGCCGGCGCGCCCACCGACGGCCCGCCGCCGGGAAGAAGATGCAGCACCTCCCCGGGCACGCCGGCTTCGAGCAGGGCGGCCACCGCCCGGTGGCCGATGAGCGAAGTCTGTTCGGCCGGCTTGGCAATCACCGCGTTGCCGGCCGCGAGCGCGCCGCTCACCTGGGCGAGGAAAATCGCGATCGGAAAATTCCACGGGCTGATGCACACGAACACGCCGCGCCCGTGCAGCTCGAGCCGGTTGCTCTCGCCCGTGGGACCGGGCAGCGGCAGCGGTTCGGCGAACTGCCGGCGGCACTGCATGGCGTTGTAGCGCACATGATCGACGGCCTCGCGCACCTCGGCGACGGAGTCGGGAATGGATTTCCCCGCCTCGCGCACGCACAGCGCCATGAATTCCGGCATGCGCGCCTCGATGGCATCGGCCGCGCGTTCGAGAATTTCGGCACGCTTCGCCGCGGGCCTTCGATCCCAGGCCGGCTGCGCGTTGACGGCGAGGCCGACGGCCTCCTCCACCAGCGCCGCGTCCGCCTCGACGACTTCGCCCACCACGCGGCGATTGTCGGTGGGGTCGAGCACCGGGCGCGGCTTCCCGTCGCGCGGCTTGCCGCCGACGATGGGCGCCGCCCGCCAGGGTTCGTCCAGGGACTTCGCCATCGCCGCGGCCAGATCGGCGAGCGCGGCCGGATCGGCGCGATTGATGCCGCGCGAATTCCTGCGCTCCGGCGCGTACAGATCCGTGGGCAGGACAATCTTCGGATGGCTTTTGGGATCGTTGCGCTGGGCCGTCTCGCAGGGGTCGGCAATGATCTGCTCGATCGGCGTACCGGAATCGCTGATGCGGTGCACGAAGGAGGTATTGGCGCCGTTTTCGAGCAGGCGCCGCACCAGGTACGGCAACAGCTCGCGGTGCGCGCCGACCGGCGCATAAACACGGCAGTGGCGAGCGGCGCCCGCCTCGCCCAGCACCTCGCCGTAGAGCGCCTCGCCCATGCCGTGCAGGCGCTGGAACTCGTAGTCTCCGCGGTCGCCGGCCAGCTCGACGATCTCGGCCACCGTCCAGGCATTGTGTGAGGCAAACTGCGGGTACAGGGCCTGGCCGGCGGCAAGCAGACGCTTGGCGCAGGCGAGATAGCACACATCGGTGTTGACCTTGCGCGTGTACACCGGGTAATCGGAATGGCCCTCGATCTGGGAATACTTCACCTCGGTATCCCAGTAGGCGCCTTTCACCAGGCGCACCGGAATGCGGCGTCCCACTTCGCCGGCCAGCGCGGCCAGCCAGTCGATCACCCCCGGCGCACGCTTCTGGTAGGCCTGCACCGCCAGGCCGAAGCCCTCGTAGCCCTCGAGCGCGGGATCGCGGTACACCGCCTCGAGGATGTCGAGCGACAGATCCAGCCGGTCCGCCTCCTCGGCGTCCACGGTCAGGCCGATCCCGGCGATCTTTGCCGCTTCGGCGAGCGCCTTGAGGCGCGGCACGAGCGCCCCGAAGGCATCGCCGTAGCGTGCCGGCTCGTAACGCGGATAGAGCGCCGAGAGCTTCACCGAAATGCCGTGCGCATCGAAGATGTCGTCGGCCCGGTTGGCCTTGCCGATCGCCTCGATGGCCTCGCGGTAGGCGCGCTGGAAGGCCTGCGCATCGACCTCGGTGCGCGCCGCCTCGCCGAGCATGTCGAAACTGTAACGATAGCGCCGGTTGTCGCGTTCGCCGGCGCGCGCGAGCCCTTCCCCGATGCTGCGACCCATCACGAACTGGCGCCCGAGGATGCGCATCGCCTGGCGCATCGCCGCGCGCACGATGGGCTCGCCCGCGCGCTGCGTCATGCGCGCCAAAAAGGAAGCCGGATCGCCCTCGGTGTCCCGGCTCAAGCCGACCAGGCGCCCGGTGAGCATCAGCCCCCAGGTCGAGGCATTGACGAACAATGAACGGCTTTCGCCCAGCTTCTCCGACCAGTCGCCGCGCGCGAGCTTGTCGCGGATCAGCTTGTCCGCCGTCTCCGAATCGGGAATGCGGATCAGTGCCTCGGCCAGGCACATGAGCACCACGCCCTCCTCGGAGGAAAGGTCGTATTGGTGCAGGAAGGCCTCGATGCCGCTCTGCTCGGAAGCGCTCTCGCGTACCGCCTCCACCCAGCGCCGCGCACGTTCGCGTACCGCCTCGCCCTGCGATGGGCTCAAGCGGGCCTCGCCGATCAGCCGTTCGACGACTTCGCCCTCGTCGGCCAGGAAATCCCGGTTGATCGACTCGCGCAAGCCATCCAACGCGGGCGCGGCACCCGCGTAAAGAAACGGCGGGAAGCCTGCGGCCAACTCTTCCGCCCTGCGTGCCATGGCGCACTTCCGTTAAAGAACGCCTCTTATTTTAAGGCAGCCAACCCGCAAATAATTTGCAGGTTGGCTGCGACTCACGGGTTTTGCCTCAGCGCTTGGCCTTGGTCGTCTCACCGTTTTTGTACGTGTAATGATCAACATGCACCAGTTCGCCGTTTTTGTACACGTAATGATCAATATACGTCAGCTCGCCGTTCTCGATGCCGTAATTGAGGATCGGTTTTCCATCGTCACCCACAACCCGCAGCATGTAGCTCGCATTCGCCGGTGGCAACTTCGCCAGTAGCGGCGCCATGGTAGTCCGTGGAATCGTCTTCCGGGTCGTGCTGTTGGCCAATATCGCGGGAATCTGACCGAACACAAATGCGTGATACATGGTGGATTCAGGTTTTAAACCCCCAGTCTTTGCGTGGGCGGTGAAAATCTTTATTTGTGTATACCTGTATAACTCGAGGTGGGCTCTATTCGTTTGACAAAACAGTGTTTGCATGTGTGTACCGACTTGAGAATGTCACTGGCACACCAATTTATCCCGGTCGGCGGGATCGGTTGACCACGTGCGCGTCAACGCCTTCTTGTACATCTGCAGTGCCACGACAAACGGCATATGCTGGCCATACACGGTGATCGGGCTCAGATTCACGTGTTCCTGAGACCTCACCGCTATGGTGGGTGACGGACTATCCGCTGCGCCCTGCGCCTGTGCAAAGGCGTTTGCGGGGGTGGGTATGAAAGCGGCCAGCGCCAAGGCAGCCGCGGCGGGAAGAATGAAATGCAGTCTCGACATGAGGATTCTCCTCAGATGGACTCATTTGAAGTATAGGCCCATCCCGGGATTTTTTCAGTTTTCCGGGGCACCCAACGGCTAGAATGCCTGCATGGATGACGAAGACAGCCGCGAAACGCCCGTATTCTCGGTCTCCTCGCTGGTGGACGCGGCCAAGGGCCTGCTCGAGGAAGGGTTCGGCCGGGTCGCCGTCGAGGGCGAAATCTCCAATCTCGCCCGGCCGCGCTCGGGCCATGTGTACTTCACGCTCAAGGACGAGGACGCGCAACTTCGTTGCGCCCTGTTCAAGCGCGACGCCCTGCGCGTGCACTTTCCCCTGGCCGACGGCCTGCAAGTGCTTGCGCGGGGACGCGTCACGATCTACCCGGCGCGCGGCTCGTTCCAGCTCATCGTCTCGGAACTGGAGGAAGCCGGCCTGGGCGCCCTGCAGCGCGCCTTCGAGGCGCTCAAAAGGAAGCTTGCCGAAGAAGGGCTGTTCGCCGCCGAACTGAAACGCCCCCTGCCCGCCTATCCGCGCCGGATCGGCGTCATTACCTCCCCGACCGGCGCGGCACTGCGCGACATCCTCAATGTCCTCAACCGGCGCTTCCCCGCCGCCGAGGTGCTGATTTATCCCACGCCGGTGCAGGGCGAGACGGCGGCCGCGTCGATTGCCGCGGCGCTCGAGCGGGCCGCGGCACGCGGCGATTGCGACGTGCTGATTCTCGCCCGCGGCGGCGGTTCGCTGGAGGATCTCTGGTCTTTCAACGAGGAACGCGTAGCCCGCGCCATCCGCGCCTGCGCCGTTCCCGTCGTCACCGGCATCGGGCACGAAACCGATTTCACCATCGCCGATTTCGCCGCCGACCTGCGCGCGCCCACGCCCTCGGCCGCCGCCGAAGCGGTGGTACCCGATGCCGCGGAACTCGGAGAACGCCTGCGGGGATTCCGGGCTCGCATGGTCCACGCATGGCAACGCGGGCAACGCGAGCGCCGGCAGGAATCCGCCGCCCTGGCACACCGCCTCGCACTCCAGCACCCGCGTCGACGCCTGCAGGAGCGGGCTCAACGCATCGACGAGTTGTCCGAACGGCTGCTCGCCGCTACGCCGCGGCTGATCGCCGCTCACCGTGCCCGGCTCGCCACCCTGCGCTCGGAACTGGCGCGCTGTTCGCCGGCCGCGCGCCTGGAAAGGATTCGCATGGAATACATTCAGCTCCGTTCCAGACTGTCGAATGCCTGCACCGCCGACTTGCAGCAACGCCGCAACACGCTGCAGGTGCTGAAAGGCCAACTGCAGGCACTCGGGCCCCAACAGACGCTGGCGCGCGGCTACGCCATCGTTTTCGATCAACGCGGCCAGGCGCTTCGCGATGCCGCCTCGGTCAAGGTCGGCGACCCCATCCGCGCCCGCTTGGCACACGGAGCCCTGAGTGCCCTCGTGAACGACACGGAAGCCCCCGAAAAATGATCAGGGAAACCTTGATTCATTCGCCATTCCCGCGCTTCACCGGCAAGTTGCTGATTGCGGCGGCTTGCGCCGGGATACTGCCGGGATTTGCCCCGGCATCGCACGCTGCCGACGCACTCGCGCCGCTCAAGGCTTTGCAAGACAAGGGGGCGGATGTCAGCGCTCTTGTGATGCGGCTGGACAACGGCAAGGTATTGGCCGAACTCGACCCGGATACCGCACTCGTTCCCGCTTCCACCAGCAAGCTCTACGTCACTACGGCGGCGCTTTTGCAGTGGGGCAGCGAGCATCGTTTCCGCACACGTTTTCTTGCCACCGGCCCGATCGTCGCTGGAACGCTGCACGGCGATCTCGTCTTCGCCGGCGCCGGCGACCCCTCTTTTACCAACGAGACGCTCGCCAAACTCGTGCGCCGCCTCGACGCAAGCGGGCTGAAGCGCGTCAGCGGCGACCTGATCGTCAACGCCGGCTGGTTCGGTCCGCTCCACTGCATGCCCGAGGATCGCTGCGACGCCCGAGAATCCAGCCACAACTCCTACGATGCCGGCCTTTCTTCCGCGGCCGTCAACTTTTCCAACACCGCCGTCGCCGTCACCCCGGCCGCCGAGGCCGGCAACGCCGCGCAGGCCAGACAGGTGCCCTACGCGCTGCCCTCCTTCACGCTTCACAATTCCGTTGAAACCACGCGGAACGGCAACACGGTCATTTCCCTGTCCCGCTCGACACAAGACCAGAGGGCCCGGCTTTCTCTACGCGGCCGAATTCCCGTCGGTGCCAACACCCGCCGTTACTACGTTGCGGTCGGCGATCCCGACCGATACGCCGGCGAACAGGTTCGCGCGTTTCTAGACGCCGCCGGCATCCGCATCGAAGGCCGGGTGCGCACCCGGTACGACTGGCCGCCCAGCGGCCGCGAAATCGCGGCCGTCAAGAGCCAGCCCCTGTGGATCCAGCTGCGGCGCATGCTCGTGTGGAGCAACAACTTCATGGCCGACACTCTTGCGCTCGACCTTTTACGTGAACACCAAAAGCCGCCCCTGAGCCTGGTGAAAGCGGGCGCCCTGCTGACCCGTATCGGGCGCAAGCTGGAAAAGCAATCGGCACTGATGAAGGGGAACGAACCGCAACTCGAGCTCGACAGCGGCAGCGGGCTCACGCCCGCGAGCCGCGCCAGCGCCCGCGACCTCGCCGCGCTGCTCGATGTGCTCTACCACCGCCCCGACCTGTTTCCCGGCTTTCTTGCCACGCTCACCGTGCCCGCCCACACGCCGGTCGGCATGCTCAAGGCGCGCGGCAAACCCATGTGGATGAAGCGCCTCGCGGTAAAAAGCGGCTCCTTCCACGGCGGCTTCAAGGTTTTCTCGCTGGCCGGCTACCTGCGTTTTCCCGACGGTAGTTGGGGCGCCTTTGCGGCGCTCGTCAACGGCACGAAGAAGTACCAGCCCCCGGTGCCCACCGCCATCGCCGCCACCCGCAAGTCCATTACCGCGATACTCAAACGCTGATAATGCCTGCCGCAGCGAGCGCATCGCGGAAGCCGGCCATCCACGGTTCGTAGTGACGGGCACGGCCAACCGAACTCGAGTAGATCGGCTGGCGCGCCTGCCACAGGCTGGCCGTGGAGATGGCACCGCCGTCGGCGCTCGGAGCATCCCTCAGCACGCCGTCCTCCCATTCGAGCCCCAGCCACGCGATGAGTGCTTGCAATTCGGTCCCGGGATCGGCGACCACGCGTTCGTAGTCCACGGTGCGTATTCGTCCGGGCAGCACATTGTCCCAGTGCGCCATCATGCGGCGGTAGAGCGCGTACATCCAGGCGATGTCTTCCCTGCGGTAGGCGTAGTTGTTCTTCCAGTGGGCAAAGTTCTGGAACCACAGCGAAAGCACGGTGTCGAGCGGGTCGCGCCGGCAGTGAATGATGCGCGCTTTCGGAAAGAGGCAGGCAATCCAGCCGACATGCAGAAAATTGAGCGGGTTCTTGTCGATGATCGTTTCCGCCTGGGCGAGCATCGCCGGCAAGCGCTGCCGCCACGAAGCCGCCAGATGGGCACATTGTGCCGCGGAAAAACCCGCCACGCCCGCCGGATAACCCCGGCGGCCTGCCGTTTTCCGGCCCAACTCCTCCACCAGCTCCAGCTCGCCCGCGCCGGTCAGCGACGAGTGGCGCGCCAGCCTGCGTTCGAGCAGCGTGGTGCCGCTGCGCGGCATGCCGATAATGAAGATCGGCGCTTCGCCCTGCCCGTCATGCCCGGACAGGCGCGCAATGTAGTCCGCCGTAAAAACGCGGTACAAATCCTGTTCACTCTCTCCCCATGCAGCGGGATTGAAGGGCGCGCTGTGGCTGCGCAAGGCGTTGGCCAGGTCGAGTGCCCGCCAAGCTTGCTCGTAATGGCCGAGGTCATCCTCCACCTTGGCGAGCGCAAAGCCGATCGCCGCCCGCGTGTCATCGTCGAGTTCCGGGCGTTCCAGGACGGCCTGCATGAGCGCGCGCGGGGAGCGGGATTCGTCCTGCCACCGCCGCGTCGCGGCGAGCCTCAACCAGGCGCCCGCCACGGCGGGCTTTTGCCGGACGATATCGGTGAGCAGCGCTTCGGCCTCGTCGAAACGACCCAGCTTGGCGAGCAAGGCTCCACGCTCGGCCCGCGCATTGACGTCGCCCGGAAACTTCGCAAACCATGCTTCCGCCCGCGCCGCCATGCCCATGTCCTGCAGGAAGTTGCCGACCGGGAACAGCGACCCGGATGGCGATCCGGCCGCCTCGAACCACGCTTCCATTACGCCGGCGGCGCGCTCGGCATCGCCCCGGCGCCGATACAACCAGGCGAGACTGTGCGCGGGATCGGCCCAATCCGGGTACTCCCGGCACAACCCCCCGAGCAAGCGTTCGGCCACGCGCGCATGGCCGGCCATGCGCAACGCATTGGCGAGGCGGCAGGCGACTCGTGGATCGTCTGGTGACCGGCGACAGGCGCTGAGCCACCACAACGCGGCGGCGCGATGAGAGTTCGCCTTGGTCAACGTCCGGGCGACCTCGCGATACTCTTCGGGCGACAGTTCACCGCCGCGCAGGCGCATGAGTTCGCGCCGTGCCGAGGGGTCGTTGCCGCGTGTGCAACGCGCCAAGGCCGCGCCCAGAACCGGATTCATGTCAAAGCTTGTCGAGAAAAGCCCCGACCGCGGCAGCGAAGCGCTCATGATCCACGAGGAAGGAGTCATGGCCCTGGCGCGACTCGAGAATGCTTGTCGCGACATCGACTCCGGCCCTTTGCAGCGCGGCACCCAGGTCACGCTGCTGCGCGGGCGGAAAAAGAATATCGGATTCCACGCCGATCACCAGCGCCTGCTCGGCTTCCAGCCGGGCCAATGCCTTGTCGATATCGCCGTCGCCATGCTCGGCCACGTCGAAGTCGTCCATGGCGTGGGAAAGGTAAAGATAGCAGTTGGCATCGAAGCTGCCGACGAAACGTTCGGCATGCGCCTCGAGGTAGCTTTCGATCTCGAACTCGATGCCGAAGTCGGCGCGGCTGCCCGGCTTGTATCCCGCCACCCGATCGCGGCCGAAGCGTTCCAGCCATTCATCGGGCGAACGATAGGAAAGCATGCCGATCTTGCGCGCCAGGCGCATGCCCATGACCGGCTCGACATCCTCGGGGTAGCGGCCATGGTCCCAGGCGGGATCTTCGCGGATCGCCTCGCGCTGCAGGGAACGGATGGCGATGGCAAAGGGGCGCGCCTGCATGGCGGTCGAGATCAGGACGAGGTTGGGGGCAAGGTCGGGGAATTGCAGCACGAACGCCTGCGCGCTCATGCCTCCCAGGGAAGGTCCGCAGACCACTTGCGGCGCGGGCATGTGCAGTTCCTTGAGCGCCGCGCGCGCGGCCCGGGCGACGTCTTGCAGGGCGAGGGCGGGAAAATCGAGCCGGTAGCGCTCGCCGGTGGCGGGATTGATCGACGCCGGCCCGGTGGAACCGAAACAACTGCCGAGCGAATTCATGCACAGGACGCACCAGCGGTCTGTGTCAATGGCCTTGCCGGGGCCGATCATCGCCTCCCACCAGCCGGGCGAAGGATCGGCCGTCGAGGAGGCCGCGTGGGCGTTGGGCGACAGGCCGGTGAAGAGCAGGAGCAAATTGCCCTCGCGCAGCTCGCCCACGCGCTCCCAGGCAATTTCGACCTCGCGCAAGACGCCGCCGCGATACAAGGCGAGCGGTTCGGCGAGATTGACCCTGCCTACGGCTCCAGGCACGCCGCGCGAATCGCTCACGGCGGGCTCAGGGCCGCGCCTGGATGTAGGCGATCCAGGCGGGGTCGGGTTCGCCGCGCTCGGCGGGCTCGAAGATATCGTTGCCCTCGCCCGTTTCCTCGTCGGTGCCCTGCCACAGCACCGTGGTCGAGGAAAAGCCGGCTTCGTCCAGCAACTCGCGCAGCTCCGGGATGGTCCACAAGCGCCATTGGTAGCTGAAAGCGCGCTCGAGCCGCGAGCCGTCACGGAATTTGAAGTGGATATGACAGGTGGAAAGCGCGCTGATCGGGTCGAACTCCGCCTGCTCCCAGATATAGGTGAAGCCGTTGACCTTGCGCTTTTCCGTGCAGATATCGTAGGCGTCCGAGCCGCCGAATACATCGAGCATGAGCATGCCGTCGGCCGCCAGGGCGCGATGAACAGACCGGAAATAGTCGCGCAATGTCTCGCGCTGTTTGAAAATCCAGTAGCTGAAATTCATCGCGATAACGAGATCGAGCTTTTCGCCCGGCGCATCCAGCACGTTGCCTTCCACCAATTGGATGCGCCGGCGTACGGCTTCGGGCAGGGGATCGAGATTGTGCTCCCTGCCCCAGCCCAGCACTTCCGGATCGAGATCGACGGCAATCGCCGTGCAATCCGGCGCGGAGGCCGCCCATTTGCAGGCGACCTGTGCCGTGCCGCAAAAGTCCTCGCGCAGCGACAAGGCCTTGCGCCCGCGCGCGCACTCGAAGGTCTCCTTCAGAAACTCGATTTCCGTGTCGGGATCCTGTACCGACTGTTCGTAGAGTACGTACGGATCGGCGTGGTCGGCCAGCTTCGGCTTGCGTTGCGTTCTTGCGGCTCGTGCCATCGTGACCGCTCCAGAAAAAGTATCAGCCCGCTATTTTAACCTGCATTATTCACGAGGCCGACTGGCACTGACTTGCAAATTATTGAACGGACTTGAAAACAGGGCATATTTGAGGTGGATTTTGGTATCTCAGCCCGTAGATCGTGCCAGTCTATCGCGGTGCTTGCCGAGTGTCTGGCATGCGCTCGCGGCGCCACGCTTGGCCTTCACGAAAACCATAGCTACGGCTATGCTTTTCGCTCCAGGCCGGCGCCTGGCTTGCTGCGAATTCCGCAATCACCACGATGCCCCATGAATAATGCAGGCTAAGGAATCACGCCTCAGGCGGCGCGCTCGTACATCCACGGAGCCAGTATGCCCCCGAGTGTTTTCAAGTCGCGGCTTGCGGCCAGTTCACCCAACCGGCGTCGAGTCACACGAGCGCCGTCAAGGCCCGAAAACAACCCGGAAAGATGCGCCGTCGCGGTATGGGGAATTTTGCCGTGCACCGCTTCGACGGCGAGGTAATCGAGGTAAGCGGCGAGGACTTCGGCCAATGCGGGGGCGTTCGCTCTGCTGCCATGAAACCGGCGATCCGCCTGCGCGAACAGTAACGGCCTGGCATAAGCGGCGCGGCCGAACATGACGCCGTCGCAGCGCCTCAACATCGTTTCGGCCGTTTCCAGGTCGTTCACCCCGCCGTTGAGGATGATCTCGAGTTTCGGGAAGTGCGCCTTGAGCGCGTACACGCGGTCGTAATCGAGCAGCGGCACGCTGCGGTTTTCCCTCGGACTCAAACCGTTCAGCCAGGCCTTGCGTGCATGCACGATCACCGTCCGGCAGCCGGCCTCCGCGACGGCTTCCAGGAAGCGGCAGGTGAATGCGAAATCGTCGCGCTGATCCACGCCGATGCGGGTTTTCACCGTCACCGGCAAGGCACAGGCCGCGCGCATGGCCGTCACGCATTCGGCCACCCTTTCGGGCTCGTTCATCAGCACCGCGCCCATGCGCCCGTCTTTCACCCGCGTGCTCGGGCAACCCGCATTGAGGTTGACCTCGTCGAACCCCCAGGCCTCGGCCAAGCGCGCGGCCGTTGCCAGCGTGGCAGGATCGCTGCCGCCCAGTTGCAACGCCAGCGGCCCCTCCTGCGGGTGGTGCTTCAGGAAACGCGCGGGATCGCCGTGAACAAGCGCCTGCGCCACCACCATCTCGGTGTACAGCCAGCTCCTGCGCGTTACCAGCCGCATGAGGTAACGGAAATGACGATCCGTGCGGTTCATCATCGGTGCGATGGAACAGCGGCGCGGCGGCAGCAGCCGCTCACTGCGGCGAAGGTTCTTCATGGTTGGCGGGTATGCGTGCCTTCGCGCTCCTGATCGGGCCTGCCGGTACGCTCCCCGGTTTCGTCGAGCACCCTGAATTCCCCCTCGATGACTTCGCCGCGGTGCTTCTTGCGCGCCCGGCCCCAGCCGCGGGAGCGAAAGGCATATACAATCGCCGCTCCAACTGCAACAAAGGCAAGGCTCAAAAGCGCCCAAAAGCCGACCAGCAGCGCGAAAAACACGCCCACGACGGTGACGACCAAACTGACGATGCGCTGGAACATGAAAACTTTTTCGCCCGCCCGCTCAAGGCACGTAAAATACAAGTGTAACTGAACGCCTGCCTCCTTCATGCCGCGACTGTCCGCCGTCATTATCACCAGGAATGCAGCCCGTAAAATCGAAGCCTGTCTCGAAGGCCTCGCATTCGCCGATGAAATCCTGGTGTACGACGGCGGCAGCCACGACGAAACGACCGGGATGGCGCTTCGACACGGCGCAAGAGTCGTTACCGACACGGACTGGCAGGACTACGGCATCCAGCGCCGGCGGGCACAGCAGGAAGCCCGGGGCGATTGGATTCTGATGGTGGATGCGGATGAACGGATCACCCCCGAACTGGCCGTCGAAATCCAGGCTGCCCTCGATGCGGACGATGGCGGCACGGCCTACGCGATGGCCCGGCGCACCTGGGCTTTCGGGCGCTACCTCAAGCACGGCGGCTGGTGGCCGGATTATGTGACGCGCCTTTATCAGCGCGATCATGGCGGCTACAACGACGCCCTCGTCCACGAACGCGTGGAACTCAAACCGGGTACCCGGCTTGCGTACATGCGCTCGCCCCTGCTGCATCACACCTACAGCAATCTGCATGAATACCTGGTGAAATCGGCCGGCTACGCGCGTTCCTGGGCCGATGACAATGAACGCAGCGGGCAAAAGGCGTCACTGGTCTCCGGCATCGTTCACGCAGCGGCCTGCTTTTTGCGCATGTACCTCATGCGTGCCGGCTTCCTGGACGGCAAGGCCGGTTTTCTGCTGGCCGTGCTTTCCACACATTCGACCTTCGTCAAGTACGCGCACCCGTGGTTGCGAGAGAACGATCCGGGCCCGCCCGAAGCCTGGTAACCCTGCTATCGGGCGGTAACGCGCCCCATGAAACGAACAATGCTTTCGATCACGGTATCCGGATCGAGCGCTTCGAAGGCATTCTCGCCCGCGCCTTGCGGCGGCATCCAGGCCAGATGATGCCCTTCGCTGTTGAGCGTTTTCCATCGCAAGGCCGTGGCCGAGCGGCGGCGCGGATAAAAGGCCACCGTGGGGCAATCGAGCGCCCCCGCGATATGCAGCGGGCCGGTGGATCCGCTCACAAAAAGATCGGCCATCGCAAGGTGGCGTGCAAAGTCCACCAGCCCCGAGACCGAGCGGTACACCGCATGGGGCGTATCGCCCAGCGCATCACGCAACGCGGTTACCGCTCGCGCATCCGCCGGGCCCTCGGTGATCACCAGTTCCCCACCCTGAGTCTCCAGCGCACGGCCTATGCGGGCGAACAAGCCCGGGGCCGGAGGCGGCGACGAACCGCCATGACCGGGGTGAATAAAAACCAGTGGGCGGCCGGGGTCGAACCCCAGGTGGGCGGCCAGCTCACGCCGCTTGGCGTTCGTCTCCGCCTTGGGAAAACCCAGGTACGGCGGCGCGGGCCAGACCGGCTTCCTTACCTCCAGTATATGAAGGAAATGTTCTGCAAGTAATTGATTGTAAATATATTCGGGTTTGTCCGATTTGGACCGCTTCTGCCGTAACCGATGCGTATGGAAGACCTGTGCAAGCTTGGTCGCCGGAGCGACGCGGATCGGGATACCGGCCAGCTTGAGCCCCAGCGCCGTGTCGAAACGCGAAAACAGCGCCACCGCAGCATCGAAGGTTTCGCCGCGCAAAAGCCGTCCCAGCGCGCGCGCATTCGCCCACTCCCCCGTCAAGCCGGGATCGTAAAACACCCCGGATATGCCTGGGCACAAGCTTGCCAGCGGCGCCGTATACTCACTCACGAGCACCGAGATCCGGGCCTCGGGAAGATTGCGCGCCAACATCTGGAATGCCGGCCAGGCGAGCATGAAATCGCCCAGCCGGTCGTTGCGCACCGCCAGAATTTTCATGCCGCTATTCTAGGGAAACTCCGGTCAAATATCTTTAATCGTCACCCCGGCGAAGACCGGGGTCCAGAATGGATACGCATCCCGGCCATAGGCCGGGATTCATTGTTTCCACTGGATTCCGGATCGCCGCTTTGCGGCGCCCGGAATGACGGAGATGGCATGCGATGATTGCCAAAGTAAGTGCCGTTCGCTTCAGGGGCGCATGGCGGAGAGAGTGGGATTATTCGGCCTGCGGCCTCACCCCTCCGGGGCCATGCGCCGCTTCGCAGCGCATGTTGTGAATCGCTGCGCGATTCGCTCGAACCCAACATGCCAGACCGCCCGTGGGTTCGAACCCCACCCAACAATTTTTCCGGCAACGGCCTTGCAGGCCGCTTCCGGAAAAATGGCGGAGAGAGTGGGATTATTCGGCCTGCGGCCTCACCCCTCCGGGGCCATGCGCCGCTTCGCAGCGCATGTTGTGAATCGCTGCGCGATTCGCTCGAACCCAACATGCCAGACCGCCCGTGGGTTCGAACCCCACCCAACAATTTTTCCGGCAACGGCCTTGCAGGCCGCTTCCGGAAAAATGGCGGAGAGAGTGGGATTCGAACCCACGGGCGGGGATCCCGCCAACGGTTTTCAAGACCGTCGCTTTCGACCGCTCAGCCATCTCTCCGGTCTATCGTTACCGGAACAGTGTATCCAACCATGACCGTCAATCCGGGAGGTGGGAGCGAGCTTGCTCGCGATACAGAGCGGCAGGATGCCGGCACTCCTCATCTGTCCACCCTCGCTTGCGGCTGCTAAAATTGGCGGTTAGCTCTTCAGGCAGCCTATCATGCCGGACAAACGCCGCCAAACTACGGATATCGCCGACCTGGAAAAGCAGGTTCACGGCATGCTTGCCGCGCTCGGGGAAGACCCCGGTCGCGAAGGTCTGCTCGACACGCCGGCGCGCACCGCGCGCTCCCTGAGCTTTCTCACCCGGGGCTACGAGGGGCAACTCGAGGACATCGTCAATGGCGCCCTGTTCACCAGCGCCAACGACGAGATGGTCATTCTAAAGGATATCGAGATGTTTTCGCTGTGCGAGCATCACATGCTGCCGTTTTTCGGCCGTGCCCACATCGGCTACCTGCCGGACGGCAAAGTCATCGGCGTATCCAAGCTCGCGCGAATCGTGGATCTGTACGCACACCGCCTGCAAATCCAGGAACAGCTCACCCAGCAGGTCGCGCAGGCCATCCAGGAAGTGACGGGGGCCCGCGGGGTCGGCGTAATCATCGAGGCGCGTCACCTGTGCATGATGATGCGCGGCGTCCAGAAGCAGAATTCACGCATGAAAACCTCGATGATGCTCGGTCTGTTCCGCAGCAACGCCTCCACGCGCGCCGAATTCCTCAGCGCGCTGCAGTCCTGATCCTTACCGGTTCGGGCGCAACGGGTTGATGGTACAGAAACGCAAACCGTTGATCGTGGTGATGGGCGTTTCCGCCTCCGGGAAATCCACGGTGGGCAAACTTCTTGCCAAGCGCCTCGGCCTGATCTATGCCGATGGCGACGCCTTTCACTCGCGGGCCAATATCGAAAAAATGAGTTCGGGCGTGCCGCTGAATGATGCCGATCGCCGGCCCTGGCTCGATGCCATCGGCCTGTGGATTGCCGACTGGCGCGATACCGGTGCAGTCATCGCTTGCTCGGCGCTCAAACGGGCCTACCGCGACCGATTGCGCGCCGCTGCGCCAGGCACGGTTTTTCTCCAGCTGAGCGGTGGCGTTGAGGAATTGCGCCGCAGGGTCGCCGCGCGCAAGGATCATTTCATGCCGGCCTCGCTGCTCGACTCACAGCTGGAAACGCTCGAACCGCTGGAGACCGACGAAGCGGGCATCGCCATAGACCTCACGCTGTCTCCCGAAGCCATCGTCGCAGCCTTTCTGGATTATTTGCCCGGGCATCAGGCCTTTCCGGCCCCGCTATGAAGGCCTCTGGAGTTTGAGGCAAAGGACCAGCGCATCCTCGGGGCCGCCGCGCTCCGATGCCGGGTAATAACCGCGTCTGCGGCCGAATTCGCTGAATCCCTCTTGCTCATACAATCTGCGTGCCGCCACATTGGAAGGCCGCACTTCCAGAAAGATGCATTCCGCGCCGGCCTGGCAGGCCTCCGCCAGTGCATGAAAAAGCAGCGACCTGCCGAAGCCTCGGCGTTGGCAGTCCGGATCGACTACCAGGTTCAACAGATGGGATTCGCCCGCGCCCACCGAGACGATGTAATAGCCGCTGATCCGTTCTCCCGCCACGAGACCGCGGCAGATATAACCATTACGCAGGCAGTCCGTGAAAATTCCGCGATTCCAACCTTTGCCGGCGTAGGCCCGCCGTTCCATCGCAGCCAGGTGATCGATATCGGCGGGCAACAGCACGCGGAAGCGCACCGCATCGAATGCCACCGCCGCGTTCATGTGCCCTCCCGCGGCGCGGCGGTCGTCCACGCCAACTTCAGGTCCTCCCAGACCTTGCGCTTGGCGATCGGGGTACGCAAGAGGTAGGCGGGATGATAGGTCACCACCACGGGTCGTTCGCCCGGCCCCTCGTGCACACGGCCCCTGAGCCGCCCGACCGGGCTGTCCACGCCGAGGAGCTGCTGCGCCGCCACGCGTCCCAGGGCGAGAATCAGTTCGGGCGCCACCCATTCAATCTGCTTGTCCAGGTAGGGGCGGCAGGCAGCCGCCTCTTCGGGCCTGGGATCGCGGTTGCCGGGCGGGCGGCACTTGACGATATTGGTGATGAACACGTCTTCGCGCTCCAGCCCGAGCACGTAGAGCATGGCATCGAGGAGCTTGCCGGCTCGTCCGACGAATGGCTCGCCGCGGCGGTCTTCCTCCGCCCCGGGCGCTTCGCCGATCAGCAGCCAGCGGGCATGGCGCGCGCCGACACCGAAAACAGTCTGCCGCCGACCTTCCGACAGCGCGCAGCGTGAACAGGTCGAAACCGCCTGCTCAAGTTCTGTCCAGTCGGAAAACCGCCGTTCACCGCCGCGAATCGGCGTCACCTCGGATTGCGGCTCCCGCAATGGCAGGGGGTCAGGCTGACTTGCCCGTGAAACCTCACCGTGCACGGCCACGCAACGGGCGGCAGTTTGCGCTTCGGGAGGCGGCTTCGAACTCGTCGCGCAGCGCCTCAGCCACGGCGTCAGCCCCATGTCGCGAAGCGCCCGGGTCCGCGCGACGCTCATCTTCCCCTGGCGGGCGGCGTCAGCCACCCGAACGGCGAAGCCGGCGACGATTCAGCCTGACCAGCCACCACAGCGGCGCCGACAGCGCGTACAGGAAGAAAATACCGAACAGTACGCCCGGCGGGGACAAGGTCACGCAAATGAAAACCAGCGGCACCGCCAGCACGGAGGAGACCGCCACACGGCGATCGAGACGCACTTCCTTGAAACTGTAGTAGCCGAGGTTCGACATCATCATCGCCCCGACGAAAACGGTCACCGCCGCGGCAGCCGGCGCAAAGGCGATGCGATCGATGCTCAGACTCGAGGCCAGCCACACCATGCCGGCCACCACCCCGGCCGCCGACGGGGACGGCAAACCCAGAAACCAGCGTTTGCTCTGAGTGCCCGCGCGGGCATTGAAGCGCGCCAGGCGAAGCGCCGTGGCCACCGCATAGAAAAAAGCGACCAGCCAGCCGATCCGGCCCCAGATCGAACCGTAATCCGCCAACTCGATCAGGGCAAACTGATAAACAAGCAATGCCGGGGCAATGCCGAAAGACACCGCATCCGCAAGGCTGTCGTACTGTTCGCCGAAACTCGAGGCCGTGCCGGTCAGCCTCGCAACCCGCCCGTCCATGCCATCGAGCACCATGGCAATGAAAATCGCGATCGCCGCAGCCGTAAAACCACCGCGCATGCCGGCAATGATGGCGTAAAAGCCGGCAAACAGTGCCGCGGTCGTGAACAGATTCGGCAGGAGGAAAATCCCGCGCCGACGCGGCGGCGGATCGACGTCTCCGACAGAGTCGGAATCCGGTTCGCCGACATGCAAATGACGTACCGCGTGTTCCTCGGACGATGGATGCTGGTCGTGTCTCGTCATGACTCTATTCTAGCCTGTATTATTCACGAGGCCGACTGGCACTGGCTTGCAAGTTATTGAACG
>JAKDMP010000028.1 GCA_030452225.1 Gammaproteobacteria bacterium | reverse complement strand
CAAACAATCCAGACTTCGAGCCGGCTCGTCCCCTCCGATTAGCGGGCGGGGGGGGCACGAAGCGCCGGCGATCTGGCAATGATACGTCCATTGCAAGCCGGGCATCGAGCCCGGCTTACAATAAGACCGCATATCGCCACTGCGTTAGGTGTTATTCATGGAGTTCACTGCTATAATTGCGTGTAGTCCATCTGTAGAGGTTAAATGATGTCTCACTCCTCGAAGAATATAGAGACGCAAGCGCTTGGGCTGCCACGTGGCGAGCGCGCACAGATCGCCCTTCGTCTCCTGGATAGCTTGGAGCAGGGAGAATCCTCGGACTCAAAAAATGCCATAGAGAGAGCGTGGGTTACCGAATCTGTGCACCGTCTGGAAGCATACCAACGGGGTGACATGCCATCTCAGCCAGTTGAAAAGGTCATCACAGAGCTAGAAAGCTCTGCCGGGTGAAGTCGGTTCGAGTCCTTGCTGCTGCGCGCCACGACATTGAGCATGAACGGCGCTATTACAATCGAGCACAGCCTGCGTTGGGCAACAAATTTTCTCGCGCCGTAGCAAAGGCTCTCCGCAATCTTCGTGAAAACCCAGAGGCCATGCAGGTAATCGCTAGCGGGATTCGTCGTTGGCCGGTGGAGAATTTTCCTCACGGCATTCTGTACTCTGTAACAACGTCTGAAATAGTAGTAATTTCGGTATTTCATCCCTTACAAGATCCGATTCGATGGAAACGCCGCGCGTAACACCCAACATTGCGCTTAACCTGACCGCCCCTGTCGGGGCGGCAGGTCAGCTTGAGCGTTGGGTAGGATACGGATCCAGTCATGTTTGAAGACGGCGCAGAGTACTTCGAAGTTGTGATCGTCGCTCAATCACCAAAGACCGACATCTGGTTGGCACATGAAGGCCATCTTGTTCAGAAGAGCGACGGCACACTGGAGACGAGTATCTTGCCCGGCCACTACACTGTGGAGTTTGGCCTCGGCTCGCCGACTTATCCGCTTCGTATCACGCACGATGTCCGGTGGACGGAAGAAGAGATAACCGCGGGTCCTCCGTGCCCGCGCCCCATTCCTTATGTTCCGCCCTTGGACTCCGAGCCATGAATGTGCACCAATTGTCGCCCCACAAGCCCATGCACGCGACGTGTGAAGGCGAACGCGCGTGATGGGCGGCCTTGGGCTTCAAAGAGAGGTTGATAATGCTCCATCCAAGCGAGTTTCAGGTCAACGAAGTATGGATCGTCTTTGCCTTGAATGACGCGCCCATCCAAACCGAACAGGACGGGGCGTTTGATTGCATCTGCCTGATGGACGCCGCGAGTTGTTTCATCCTGGCCAACGAGATGACTTCATCCACGGCAGAGGAACCCTCGCAACTGGAAGCGCGTCACCTCTTCGAAATGGCGCTGGCTCACAAGCATCAAACGCCGAGTACCCTTTTCGTCCCGACCGGCCAGTTCCAAAATGTCGTAACCGCAGAGGCACAACGCCGGGGAATCGAGGTCGTTTCGGTGACCGAGAGAGAGCTTCTCGCCTTCATTGGCGAAGCGAAGCAGGGTTTCAGGGAGCACGTACTGAACGGGAGCCGAGAATAAAGCGCTGCAGGGCAGTGCAGGTAAAGGAGTTGTACGGGGATTTGCCTGCAGCGAAGTCGTTTGTGGTCCACGCCCCGATCTACGGTGTTCATACGGGTCTGAAACCCGGGCTCAGGCAAGCCGATGCGCCGCCGCCAAGTGTGAGCGCGGCGCGCACACCAAAGGCGGTGTCGTATTCGGTTTCCGTGATAGGGAAGCTGCTTGCTGCCCTTGCAACGCGGGGCGGGTAACAGCTTGCTGTAGCGGGTCGTGTAGTTCGAAGCGTTCGGGGGGGCACTGCCTTGCGCCGCCCTCTCACCCTGGCCCTCTCTCCGGAGGGGAGAGGGCAAAAGAGGGATGATGGCGGGGGATTGTGGGTTGCGTGGCGGGTTTGGTTCGACTCCGGGCAGCCGAAGACGTACAATTGGGCGAGCGGGCGGCCAATCGGAGGCGGCCCAGGAGGCGTGGGTGCGAAATACCGACATCGCGAAGCCGGATTACTTCCACAAGGTGGTGGATTGCCAGTGGGCTTGCCCCACCCACACCAACGTCCCCGAATACATCCGCATGATCGCGGCCGGGCGCTACACCGACGCCTTCATGCTCAACTGGTACTCGAACGTGTTCCCGGGCATCCTCGGGCGCACCTGCGACCGGCCTTGCGAACCGGCCTGCCGGCGCATGCGGGTGGAAGGCGAGCCGGTGGCGATCTGCCGGCTGAAGCGCGTCGCCGCCGACCTCAAGGACGACATCCACCAATTCATTCCCGAGGTGCCGAAGAAGAAAAACGGCAAGCGCATCGCGCTGATCGGCGCCGGGCCCGCCTCGCTCACCGTGGCGCGCGATCTTCTGCCGCTCGGCTACGAGACCGTGCTCTTCGATCAGGACGCGCAGGGCGGCGGCATGATGCGCACGCAGATTCCCGCCTTTCGCCTGCCGGTCGGGGTGCTCGACGAGGAGGTGAACCTCGTACTCGACATGGGCGTCGAGTGCCGCTTCGGCGAGCGCATCGACAGCCTCAAGGATTTGCTCGCCGATGGTTTCGACGCGGTGTTCATCGGCACCGGCGCGCCGCGCGGACGCGACCTCGACATCCCCGGCCGCGCCGAGGCCGATGCCAACATCCACATCGGCGTGGACTGGCTCGCGAGCATCGCCTTCGGCCACACGACGAGCGTGGGCAAGCACGTGGTCGTGGTCGGCGGCGGCAACACGGCGATGGATTGCTGCCGAAGCGCGCTGCGGCTCGGCGGCAAGGAGGTCTACGTCACCGTGCGCAGCGGTTTCGAGGAGATGAAGGCGCACCCCTGGGAGAAGGAGGAAGCGCTCGCCGAGGATCTGCCGATCCTCAACTGGCACAACCCCCACTCCTTCGTGACGAAGAACGGCCGGCTCACCGGCATGCGCTTCGACAAGGTGCGCGCGGAATACACCGACGGGCGGCGCAAGCTCATCCCGACGGGTGAGCAGGTCGAGCTGCCCTGCGACGACGCGCTGCTGGCGATTGGCCAGGACGCGGTCTTCCCGTGGATCGAACCCGAACTCGGCATCGAGATCGCGGACAACGGCCTGCCCGTGCTCGACCCGGTGACCTTCGAGTCCACGCGCCCGGGCGTGTTCTTCGGCGGCGATGCCGCGCTCGGCCCGGACAACATCGTCTCGGCCGCCGCCCACGGCCACGCCGCGGCGATCTCGATCGATCTGTACTGCCGCGGCAAAGACCTTCACGGCGAGCGCCTGCCGCCGGGGCTCAACCTCGTCAGCCAGAAGATGGGCATCCACGAGTGGGGCTACGGCAACGACTACGACGAAGCGAAGCGGGTGCGTGTGCCGCACGCGAAAAAGTCCGACGCGCTCGCGAACATCAAGGTGGAAGTGGAACTCGGCTACGACGTCGAGCGCGCGATCGAGGAGTCGGCGCGCTGCCTGAACTGCGACATACAGACCGTGTTCACGCCGAAATTGTGTATAGAATGCGATGCCTGCGTGGATATTTGCCCGATGGATTGCATCAACTTTACCGCCAACGGCGAGGAGGAGGAACTTCGCGCGCGCCTGCGCGTGCCGGCCGCAGACAAGGCGCAGGACGTGTACGTAGACGGGCCGCTTCCGACCGGGCGCATCATGGCGAAGGACGAGAACCTGTGCCTGCACTGCGGGCTGTGCGCCGAGCGCTGCCCGACGGGCGCCTGGGATATGCAGAAGTCGACGATTCATTTGCCCCAGGCCGGCGGGGTCTGCTGGGAATGAAAGCAAAGGCATCCCCCTCGTTCCCCCTTCCTGCGGAAGGGGGAAGAAGGCCTTTTCCAGCACAGGTGGCTGAAAAATGACTGTCGGCGGGGTGAACGAATTCGTGATCCGCTGCGCGAACGTGAACGGCACGGGCTCGGCGAGCGCGAACAACCTGCTGGCCAAAGCCTTCTACCGCATGGGCCTGCCGATCGCGGCGAAAAACATGTTCCCCTCGAACATCCAGGGCCTGCCGACCTGGTTCGAGGTGCGCGTGAGCGAGGCCGGGCATACCGGGCGGCGCGGCAGCATGGACCTCGTCGTCGCCATGAATCCGCAAAGTTTCCGGGAGGACGTCGCAGGCGTGTGCGCCGGTGGTTACGTGCTCTACGACTCGACCAAGCCCCTCCCCTCCAAAATGAAGCGCGACGACGTCCGCTTCCTCGGCCTGCCGTTCATCGAGATGGTGCAAGAGCACAAGGATCAGCGCATTCGCCTGCTGATGAAAAACATTGCCTATGTCGGCGCACTCTCCGCGCTGCTGCAAATCGATATGGAAGTCGTCACCACGCTGGTCGGCGAACAGTTCAAGGGCAAGGCGAAACTCATCGAGCCCAACGTCGCGGCGCTCGAGGCCGGACACGAAGCGGCGCTCGAAGCCTTCGACTGCCCGCTTCCGATCCGCGCCGAACGGCGCGAAGCCATCGGCGAAAAGATCCTCGTCACCGGCAACGATGCCGCCGCGCTCGGCTGCGTCTATGCCGGCGCGACCGTCGCCGCCTGGTACCCGATCACGCCCTCGACCTCGCTCGCCGAGGGCTTCGAGAAATACTGCGAGAAGTTTCGCATGGAGGAGGAAAGCGGGCGCAACCGGTTTGCCGTCGTGCAGGTGGAAGACGAACTCGCGGCGATCGGCGTCGTCATCGGCGCGGCCTGGAACGGCGCGCGCGCCTTCACCGCGACCAGCGGCCCGGGCGTTTCATTGATGGGCGAATTCATCGGCCTCGCCTATTACGCCGAAATCCCGGTGGTGCTGTTCGACATCCAGCGCGCGGGGCCCTCGACCGGGATGCCGACGCGCACCCAGCAGGGCGACGTGCTCGCCGCGGCCTGGGCCTCGCACGGCGACACCAAACACGTATTGCTTTTCCCGTCCACGCCGACGGAGTGTTTCGAGTTCGCCGTCATCGCCTTCGATCTCGCCGAGCGCCTGCAGACGCCGGTGTTCGTGATGAGCGACCTCGATCTGGGCATGAATACCTGGCTCAGCGAGCCTTTTGCCTGGGACGAAAACTACCGGCCGGATCGCGGCAAGGTGCTTGGCTACGACGCGCTCGAAGCGGGCAAGCCCTTTTACCGCTACCTCGACGTGGACGGCGACGGCATCCCGTACCGCACGTTGCCGGGTACGCATCCCTCGCGCGGGGCCTGGTTCGCCCGCGGTTCGGGCCACGACAAGTACGGCCTGTACACCGAGGACCACGACAAGTACCAGGAGAACGTGGATCGCCTGCTCAAAAAGTTTGCGACCGCGGCGACGCTGGTGCCCGAATCCATCGTCGAAGCCAATCCGGGAAGCGATGCGGCGGTGCTGTATTTCGGCACCACCACCGAGCCGATGCGCGAGGCGCTGGAAGGGCTCGCCGCGCGTGGCATCGCACTCGACGCGCTGCGTTTGCGCGCCTTCCCTTTCAGCGCAAAGACATTTCAATTCATCGAGGCACACGAGACGGTGTTCGTGATCGAGCAGAACCGCGAT
Source organism: Gammaproteobacteria bacterium (assembly GCA_030452225.1). Taxonomy (GTDB): domain Bacteria; phylum Pseudomonadota; class Gammaproteobacteria; order JAKDMP01; family JAKDMP01; genus JAKDMP01. The sequence continues at coordinate 13,990 of JAKDMP010000028.1, read as the reverse complement.
GCGCAACTGCGCACGCTGCTTCTCGCCGAGTGCGGTTTTGCGCCGGAAAAACTCGTTTCCATCCTCCACTACGGCGGCATGCCCGTGACCGCAGATTTTCTCGTCGAAACCATCCTCGCGCACCGTGCGCCGGACACCTCGCTGCCCTCCGCGGAGGCCGCCTCATGAACAAGTTTATTCATTCGTCATTCCCGCGCAGGCGGGAATCCAGTACAAATAATGAATCCCGCCCCACGGGCGGGATACTTTCCAGACCGGGTTCCCGCCTTCGCGGGTACGACGATAGGGCGAACAAGATAATGAGGAGTACGTCGGTGTTACTCGGAGTGGTGTCATGACGTGGATGGACAAGCCCGCCGTGCATCATCCGGCACTGCCGAGGAATGCACTCGGCCTCACGCGCCGCGACTACGAGGGCGAAATCTCGACGCTGTGCGCCGGCTGCGGTCACGACTCGATCAGCGCTGCGCTCATCCAGGCCTGCTTCGACCTGGAACTCCCGCCGCATCGGATTGCGAAGCTTTCCGGAATCGGCTGCTCGGCAAAAACGCCAACCTACTTTCTCGGCGCCGCCCACGGCTTCAACGGCGTACACGGGCGCATGCCTTCGCTCGCGACCGGCGCCGCGCTCGCCAACCGCGATCTCGTCTACGTGGGCATTTCGGGCGACGGCGACACCGCCTCGATCGGCCTCGGCCAGTTCATCCACGCCATCCGCCGCGGCGTGAACCTGCTCTACATGGTCGAGAACAACGGTACCTACGGCCTCACCAAGGGCCAGTTCTCGGCGACCGCCGACGTCGGCTCGAAGAGCAAGGGCGGCGAAGCCAATCCCTACGCGCCGATCGACCTCGTGCGGCTCGCCATCGACCTGGGCGCGGGCTTCGTCGCCCGCGGTTTCTCCGGCGACAAGGAACAGCTCGTGCCGCTTCTGCGCGCCGCGCTCACCTACCCCGGCTTTGCGTACATCGACTGCCTGTCGCCCTGCGTCACCTTCAACAACCACGAGGGCTCGACCAAGAGCTACCCCTACATCCGCGAGCACGAAGTCGGGATCGCCGACCTCGTCGAACCGCGCGCGGAGATCACCGTGTCCTACGCGCCCGGCGAACGGCGCGAAGTGCAGGTTCACGACGGCTCGCGGCTGGCGCTGCGAAAACTGGCGGAAGATTACGATCCGGGCGATCGCGCGGCGGCGCTCGATCTGCTGGAGAGGCACCGCAAGCGCGGTGAAATCGTGACCGGCCTGCTCTACCGCGATGCCGACGGTGCGGACCTGCACCGGATCATGAACACCACGGAAACCCCGCTCAACGCGCTCGACTTCGCCGATCTCTGCCCCGGCGCGAAGGCCCTGGATAAAATCAACGCGCGGCTGCGCTGAGGCCGGCCGCCGCGCTCAGTCGGCACTTCGCGCGCGCTTGTCCGAGCATTTTCAGGAAGCCTTTGATTAATTCGTCATTCCCGCGAAAGCGAGACTGCGAAGTCGGGGGCGGGAATGACAGAAAATGAATTGTTCAGAGATTCCTTAGTCCGATTTTTTCTTGCCGTTCGCGCCGACCTGTTCACGTTGCCGCGCGAGCCCTTCGGGGGCATACAGGTTGGAGACGGGCAGGGCCAGCTTTGCTCCGTGTTTTTTGACGATTTCGGCAATCTTGAGCAGCCAATCTTCCTTGATGCGCATGTAATCCGCGTACGCGGTTCTCGCGCTCGACGTATATGCATACAGATAAAGCTTGAGGGCATAGTCGCCGTAGCTGTCGAACTGGAACACGAAATACTTGCCTATGTCGGCGTGCTCTTTCAACATTTGGTTGACGTCCTCGACGATGGCGGGCACCTTGTCGATATCCTCCAGCCGCAGGTACACGTATTCGGAGGCCCGGCGGTAAGCCATACGCGAGTGGTTGATGATCGTGTCGCTGTTGAACTTGGCATTGGGTATGTAAAACGGCTTGCCGTTCCAGCCCAGAACACGGGTCGCGCGCCAACCGATCTGGTGCACCTCTCCCATCAAGTCCGTGCCGGGAATGATGATGGACTCGCCGACCCGGAACAGTTTGCTGGTGTGAATCACGACGCCGCCGATCAGGTTGGCCACCAGGCCCTGCGCGGCGAAACCGAGGGCAATGCCGGCAACGCCGCCGAAGGCGAGAAGGCTTGCAATCGAGAAACCGAGCGCCTGCATCATCACCAGCGCAGCGATGATGAAAATCACCGCGTAGAGGAGCTTCCCGACCGCGTCGGCAGCCGTTTCGTCGAAATGATTGCCGCGCTTCACCGCACGCGCTGACAGATTCTTCAAGGCCCGGTGCGTGAGGCGAATCAGAAACCAGGCCGCCAGGGCGATGGCCACCACATCTCGCGCCGGTGGAAACACTTCGGCAAGCAGCGGCATATGGTCGCCGGTGGTCAGCGCACCCTCGGCGATGCTCAAACCAATGATCCAGACCACGCCCTGAAGCGGCGCATTCAGCGCCCCCAGGATGGCATCCCGCCACACATGCTTGTCCGTCCCCGGGCGCTTGTAGCGCTTGCGCAGCAGCAGATGGATGATGGCCGTCGCAACCAGGGTGCCGAGCAGAATGAAAATGACATAGGTCAGGTCTTGCCAATGCTCGTAAAAACCCGTAAAGAAATCCTGCAAGGCGCCCCAATCCATGGGTTCATCCTCCAATATTGGCAGTGCTCAGAATGGCTTACATTGGAACATAAAACCCGTGACCGCGTAAATCGCGGTAGCGAAACCGGCGGTAAAATGTCCGGCTCGTCAGAAAGGCTTCTTGTTGGCGCCCCCGAGCAGGCTCGCAACCGCGCGGTGAAAAGCCGCCGGGTCCTGGATCGGCCCGCCGTGGCTCACGTTCGGAATGATCACGAGCGTTGCGCCCGGAATCAGCCACGCCAGTGCCTCGGTATGCGCGCGGGTGATGAACTGCTCGTACTGACCGTCGGCGATTATGGTCGGCGCCTTGATCGTGCCGATTTCTGCGGGATCAAGTTCCGGCTCGATCGCGTACATGTGCTTGAGTGCCGCCAGCAGCTTCGGAAAATCGTCCGGCGTCGGCGAGAGCCGGCGATAGGTCGCCTTGGCCCGCGCCATGTAGCGCGCTGCCAGCGCCGGATCGGACGGCTCCCCGGAGTAGCCGGAACGGCTGTACACGGCGCCGAAGGCAAACAACTTGTCGATGCGATCGGGATGATGGACGGCCATCAGCAAGCCGATGATGCCGCCGTCGCTCCAGCCGTCGATGGACGCCCTGGTGAGTTTCAGGTAATCCATCAGCGCCAGGGTGTCCGAGGTCATAAGTGCGTAGCTCAGCGGCTCGATCGACAGGGTACTGCGGCCGCGCCCGCGGCAATCCACCACGATCACCTCATGGGCCCTGCCGAGGAGCGGCACCTCGAAACCCCAGTCCTCGGAACTTCCCAGCCCGCCGTGCAGAAGAATCACCGGCTCGCCGCCGCCGCGGTTGAAAACGGCGTAGTACAGGCGCACGCCGTTGACCGGCGCGTAGCCGCTCGTGTCTGCCGGCGGCAGCGGCGGCACCTCGGGCAGCGTTTTCCACAGCGGTATCGACGCGGCGCCGCCGGTTTCGGCCTCCGCCGGAGGCGGTGCATTGTTTTGTGCGGAGGTGGTACAGCCGACGCCAATGGCCGCCAACAGGGCAATGCCGGCAAGTGCCAGCGGTTTCAAGCTCGTGCGATTCATGATTTCCTCCATGAGCAATACAAGGGCGGACACAAGGGCGGACACCACGATCCTGCCATGGCCGCGGTCCATAGGCTTGAAAGGACGGCCAAAGTGTATACCGATTCCCCGCAACGCGAAACCCTTCCGGCGGCGAATGTGTATGATGGGATCAGGAGAACAGTTGGAGAAACGCATGAGCGAACAGTCCAAATCCGAAGGGCCGGATTTCACCGCCGGTGTGCCGACGGACGACATCCCCGAAGACGGGATGCTCGCCGGTCACGTGGGCGAGGCGCCCGTCCTGATCGCACGCGTAAACGGCGGATTGCGCGCCGTCGGCGCGAAATGCACGCACTACGGCGGCCCGCTCGGCAAGGGTCTTCGCGTCGGCGACACCGTGCGCTGCCCCTGGCATCACGCCTGCTTCAGCCTCACAACGGGCGAGGCGCTCGGCCCGCCGGCGCTCGACGCCGTGCCCTGCTGGAAGGTGGAGGAAAAGGACGGTCAAGTATTCGTGCGCGAGAAGGAACCCGCCGATTTGCCGCGGCGCAAGCCGGCGAAAACGCCATCCTCGGTAGTCATCGTGGGCGGCGGGGCGGCCGGCGAGGCGGCGGCGGAAACGCTGCGCCGCGAAGGCTACGACGGCCCGGTCACGATCCTGAGCGACGACGAGGCGCCGCCCTGCGACCGACCGAATCTATCCAAGGACTATCTTGCCGGCTCCGCGCAGGCGTCGTGGATTCCGCTTCGCGGTGAGGAGTTTTACCGCGAGCACAAAATCGACCTGCGTCTGAAAACGGGGGTTTCGGCCATCGATTCCGACAATTCCCGTGTGGAACTTGCCGACGGCGGAGAAATCGAATACGGCGCGCTGCTTCTTGCCACCGGCGCCGAACCCATAGCACTCGATATTCTCGGCGTGGATTTGCCGCATGTGCACTATCTTCGCAGTCAGGCCGACAGCGAGGCAATCATTGCCGCCGTCGAGGAGGGCGCAAAACGAGCCGTGGTCATCGGCGCAAGCTTCATCGGCCTCGAAGTCGCGGCCTCGCTGCGCCAGCGCGAGCTGGACGTGCATGTCGTCGCGCCCGAGACGAAGCTTTTCGAACGCATCATGGGCGAAGAGCTGGGCGATTTCGTGCGCAGCCTGCACGAATCGAAGGGGATCGAGTTCCATCTGGGCCAGATCGCAACCGCCTTCGATGCCGAAGGGGTCCGCCTGGAAAATGGCGGGCGCATCCCGGCGGATTTGATCGTCGTCGGTATCGGCGTGCGTCCGAGGGGCGAGCTGGCCAAGGAAGCCGGCCTCGAAGTCAAAAACGGCGTCGTCGTGAACGAATATCTGGAAACGAGTGCACCGAACGTTTACGCAGCGGGCGACATCGCCTCCTTCCCGCACGGGGCAAGCGGCGGGCGCATTCGCGTCGAGCACTGGGCCGTCGCCCAGCATCAGGGGCAATGCGCCGCCCGCAACATCCTCGGCGCGAACGAGCCCTACACCAAACCGCCGTTTTTCTGGAGCCAGCACTACGACGCGGCCATCAACTACGTCGGCCACGCCGCCGAGTGGGATCGCATCGACTCCGAGGGCAGCGCTGGGGATTACGACTACGAGGCGCGCTTCGTCAAGGACGGCAGGACACTTGCGTTTGCAAGCATCTACCGCGACGTCGAAAGCCTGCAGGCGGAAGCGGCGATGGAAGCGGCGACCCATGCCTTGTAGCCGGACATTCATGTATACGGTACGTACACGGTAGTAACTTTCGATTCGTGTCGAGCATAGCGCAGCGGAGTCGAAGCGCCTTGGACTTCGGCCTGTGCCCAAGTCGAACCGCGTAGCGTGCAGGCCGGGACAAGTGCCGCGTTCCCGGCATTCTGTTAGAATGTACGTACTTCGGACGCCTTTGGTCTGCGTCCGCCGCATCGCGATAGCGCCTTCCGGCCGCCGCGAACACCATTAAAACGACCTTTATCAGCGCTCCAGTTACTTTGTCTTCTGGGCCGCACCCAGGAGAGTTGCATGTCTTTTGAACGCCTCGGCCTTTCGGCCGCGATTTTGCGTGCCGTCGCCGAACAAGGCTACAGCACACCCACGCCTGTCCAACGCGCCGCCATTCCAGCCGTGCTCCGCGGACACGACCTTATGGCCGGCGCCCAGACCGGAACCGGGAAGACTGCGGGCTTTGCGCTGCCCATTTTGCATCGCTTGGCTGAGCGCGCCACACGCGGGCCTCGCCGGATTCGCTGCGTCGTCCTTGCGCCGACACGCGAACTGGCTGCTCAAGTGGAGCAGAGTTTCCGCGACTACGGCATATATGTCCCGCTCAAGTCCACCGCCATTTTCGGCGGTGTAAGCCCCGGGCCGCAAATCAATACGCTGCGCCGTGGCGTGGACATTCTGGTCGCGACGCCTGGCCGCCTGCTCGATCACGTGAATCAACGCAACGTGGATCTCTCGGCGGTCGAAATACTGGTCCTCGACGAGGCCGATCGCATGCTCGACATGGGCTTTGTCCGAGATGTGCGCCGAATTTTGAAGGCTCTTCCGACCAAACGCCAGAGTCTGCTTTTTTCGGCCACATTCTCCATTGCGATCAAGCGCCTCGCCGACGAGTTTCTGCATGCACCGGAACACATTGAAATGGCGCACAACAACAGGCCCATCGAGTTGGTTTCCCAACGCATTCACCCGGTGGACAAGGCGCGCAAACGAGAACTTCTGTCCTGGCTGATCGGCTCGCAAAACTGGCGTCAGGTGCTCGTGTTCACCCGCACCAAACACGGCGCAAACCGACTCGCCCGGCAACTCGAAACGGACGGCCTCAACACCGCCGTGATTCACGGCAACAAGAGTCAAGGCGCGCGCACCCGCGCGCTGGAAGCATTCAAGGCTGGCAAGGTTCGCGTGCTGGTCGCCACCGACATTGCCGCACGCGGGCTCGACATAAACCAGTTGCCGCATGTCGTGAACTACGAATTGCCGAACGTGCCCGAGGACTACGTGCACCGCATCGGGCGTACCGGCCGCGCCGGCCGGGTAGGCGAAGCGATATCGCTCGTTTGCAATGAGGAGAAGACGTATCTCGCCGACATCGAGCGGCTTCTCAAACGCGAGTTGCCGAAGGTCGCGATCGAAGGTTATGAACCCACCGTGGCGCAAAACCCGGTGAAGCCCGCGCACAATCACCACGGTCATGCCAAGCTGCAGGATTCACCCGCGCCCATGCGTTCGCGCCGCGGCAAACGGCATCACAACCGCCGCCGCAACGCTGGCGGCGGGCGCGCCCAGGAGCCAAGTATCCTCTGAACAATTCAACCATCGTCAGGTCGGACGCCGCGGGGCAATGGTCCGGATTGCGAAGGCAGAATCAGCGAGTCGCTGTTTTGTCCTTCATTGAACCGGGGCAATAATTTGACAAGAAATGCCGATTACCTCAAGGAAACTCTGATTTATTCGTCATTCCCGCGAAAGCGGGAATCTAACACATTGAATTTACTGGATTCCCGCCTGCGCGGGAATGACGGAAATGGGATTAATCAGACCTTCCTCAACTTTGCTTCTCCAGTGCAAGGAGATGCTGCTTGCGGTCAAGGCCGCCGCCGTAGCCGGTGAGCGAGCCATTGCTGCCGATCACGCGGTGGCAGGGCACGACGATCGGGATGGGGTTGGCGCCGTTCGCCGCCCCCACGGCACGCACCGCCTTCGGCCTCCTGATCCGTCGCGCGATGTCGCCGTAGGATCGAGTTTCACCGTAGGGAATGCGCGCGAGTACCTTCCATACCTGGCGTTGGAAAACCGTGCCCTCGGGGGCGAGCGGCAGATCGAAAGCTTTGCGCTTCCCCGCGAAGTATTCCTCGAGCTGCGTTTGCGTCTTGCGCAATACAGGATGATCGGATTGCCTTTTCCAATCGCCGCCGACCGCGGGGGCCTCGTCGTCAAAGTAAATGCCCGTCAACGCCTTGTCGGTGGCCGCGAGCAGCAGTTCGCCAACCGGGCTGTCCATTTTCGTGTAATACATCATCGGTTTTACTCCTTTACGATTCATATTCAGTCTGCTCAAGAGCACCCGTAGGAGCGGGCCATGCCCGCGACAAGAATCCTCTCCCACTCCACTCCCAGCTTGCGGCGGCAAGGGCAGGGAAGCCAATGGTCGCGGGCATGGCCCGCTCCTACACCTTTGCGCCGTTCCATAAGTGCATGGTCGCGTAGGCGCGCCATGGGCGCCACGATTCGGCGCGCGCAAGTACGCGCCGCGCAGAGGTTTCTCCCAGCGCCTTCTTCACGGCATGATCGCCGTGCGGGAAGGCATCCGGCCAGCCAAGCGCGCGCATGGCAATGTATTGCGCTGTCCATTCGCCAATGCCCGGCAGTGACCGCAACTCTTCCAGCGTTTGTTCGACATCCGCCGTCGGAATCAGGTCAAGTTTGCCACTCGCACAACCTTCGGCAAGTCCACGGATTGCGCGCTGGCGTGAGCGGGTAACGCCGAGGCGCCCGAGTTCATCGCCGCTCGCCGCCGCCAGCCGTTCCGGCGTCGGGAATGTATGCGTCAAGTCCATGAACGGCGTTGCGATCGGCTCCCCGAAGGCCCGGGTGATGCGTCCGGCAAGCGTGCGCGCCGCCGCAACCGTGATTTGCTGGCCGAGCACGGCGCGCACGGCCATCTCGAAACCGTCGAAGGCTCCGGGCACGCGAAGGCCCGGCAACGACGAAGCCATCCCGCCCAAGTGGCGCTCGATCTCGTCCGGCCTGCAGCCGAGATCGAAAAGTTGTTTCACCCGGCCAAGCACGACGGGCACGACGAGCGCAAGCGATCCGGACATCGTGACTTGCAGGGTATGCCGGCGCGCGCGGTGCGCTACTTCGATCCAGCCCCGATGCACGGCTTTTCCATGCTCGACGGCGACCGTACGACGGTATTGTTTGGCCGTTGCCGCCTCGACGCCCTCGGTGGCACGCACCGTCAGAAATGCCAGTTGCGCGGTCCAGGCGTAGGGCGGCCGATACGCCAATTCGAACTCGAGGCGGTCGCGAGCCGCGGACTCCGGCGTCTTTCGGATGCCCCTCGGCTGAAGGCGATAGCGTTCCCGGAACAGTGCATTGAACCGGCGCAGGCTTCCGAAGCCGGCCGCCATCGCCACCTCGGTCACCGGCAAGGACGTATCGGTCAGGAGCCGCTTGGCAAGAAGCAGGCGCTGGGTCTGCATGTAGGCAACGGGTGCAACGCCGAACTCCGCGGCAAAAACGCGGCGCAGGTGACGGTCCGTCGTACCGAGACGTTCGGCCAGCGCACCGATCCCGGAATTCGTGCACGCGCCGTTCTCGATCAGATTTGCAGCCGCCTGCGCCAGTCTCGAAGGCGCATCCACGCTCGCATGCCCGGGCGCCAACTCCGGACGGCAACGCAGGCATGGTCGGAAGCCCTGCGCTTCGGCCGCCGCCGCGCTCGGATAAAAGCGGCAGTTCGCGGGCTTGACCCTGCGGGTTCGGCACACGGGCCGACAGTAAATGCCGGTCGAAGTGACACCCACGAAGAAGCGCCCGTCGAAACGTGCGTCATGGGCGGCAAGTGCCTGGCAGCAAACGTCGTGATCCATCCACATGGTTTCATGATACTCCGCCCATAGATGGAAAACTCGCCGTTTTCGGACATCGAAATCAAGCCCGCAACGGCACCGGAAGGCTGCAAGACCTCATTGCCGATCGCCCGGATCCACCCCGGGGCATGCACGCGTCATTGCCATGGCCAGCTCTTCCTGATCCGTCTTCCACAGCTCGTCGACGATGCCGGCAAAGTTGTCGGAGCGCTCGTTCTGCCCGAGCTTGAATTTCGCATCGGTTGCCAACACGCGGGCGCGAAAGGCGATCACGCCGCGCGCCTGTGCCGCGTAGCGCTCCCCCATGTCCGCGATGGACCAGGGCTGCCGGCGCACGCCCTCCATGTGTTCGACCAATCGTTCCAGCGCCTCGCGCGTGGCGTCCTGGTCCTCATCGAAGGCGACCTCCACCTCGAAACGCACGGTGGCATAATTCCATGTCGGCGCCATCCGCGGAGTTTGCCTCCAGGTCGGAGAAACGTAGCCCTGGACACCGGTGAACAGTGCCAAGGCACGCGATTGGCGGCGCAACGCCTCGACTTGGGGATTGGTGCGATCGAAATGCCCGAGCAACAAGGCCTCGTCCCTCGTCGGTCGCTCCAGCAGCAAGGGCAACAGGGTGGCAACGAAATGATCGCCGTTGCTGGATACGACCTGCGCGAGGGGATACTCCGCGACCAGCCGATCAATCTCGTCTCGCGAACCGGGCCGATACGGTGGGTACTTCTTCATGGCACCTCCTGCGTCGCTTGCGAACCGCCCTCTTGCCAAGTCGAACGCCGGCAAGCACGCAAGGCGGCGAGCCGGCAACCGTACGAAACCGGCTCAAGGCTCGGGTTTCGTCGCGAGGTTCACCGCTATCCTACCCGAATTTTTCTCCGCCGATCACGCATCCGCCGGGGCAACGCTGAATTCCAGTTGCGTCCAGGGATCATCGTCCGGTCGGACGGCACTGACGATGGCGGCGAGAGGGACGCCGGCGTCAAGCTGCCGCGCGACCTGCGCATTGTCGGGCCGCGGCACATAGCCGATTTTGCGATCATTCCAGTCTACCCGCACGGCGAGTGCGTCGTGCGGATTGGTCGGCTCGCGCGCCAGCCGCAGATAGTCGCCGGCCGCCAAGCGATGGAGAAGTCGAGGCCCATGCGCATGGCCGAAACCGGCGACCGGCCCGCGGAACAACTCGCCGGGCCGCGACCGCCAATCTTCCTGGCCAAGGCACCAGGCGAGTATGAGGCGCAGTTCCCGGCGCGAGCGGGCATCAAGCGGACGCAGCGCGTGCGTTTCGTTTCCGGGCCAATGGCAGGCAGACGTCTGCCCGGCTTCCTGGACGGCCCGCGCGCGGGCCTCCTCAAGCTCCGGTCCGTTCATCGCTTCCTCGACGCGGCGGGCGAAACGGCGCATGGCCGCGCTCGGTTCCCGGTTGCAGGGGCCGCGCAAAACGGCCAGCTTGAACCAAGGCTGGTCGATGCGTCTGCTCCAGTTGTACTGGGCCGTTGCCTTCTCGCCTTCGGCCAGCTGCAGGTGCAGAATGCGAGTTGCATGAAGCGCGCAGCGCGCCCAGTAACCCCCGACACAATGATGCATCGTCTCGCCTTCGTCTATCAAGTTATGCCGCGTCGCGAGTTCCATGGCACTGCCCTCCGGCAGCGTCACCTCACCAAGGATCGGCGTGACGGTTGCGGGAAGCCCATCGCCCGGCAACCGTTCGATTATCGGCTGATCGTGCCAGCGGCGCGACGCTTCGAGCAGCGACAGCAGACCGCGCCGGCACAGCCATCCGAGCCCCAGGGCTTCCACATCGAGCCGGTCAAGCCCCGGCGGCAATTCGGCTTCGTCGAGGGCCGCATGCAGAAAGTCGCGGGTGTCGCGCAAGACGGGTTCCAACGGCCGAAAGCGTGCTGTGGATTCTCGCCATGTACGGGCCCATCCCTGCGCAAATACCCGCGCAAGCCGCTCCACGTCGCGCGCGCTTCGGGCCCGTACCGGCAGCGCGTCGAGGCAAGGCAGCCAGGCTTGCAACTCCTTGTACTCTTGCGGGCGGGCATGAGCGGGAATCGCGTCGAGCAGCCGCAAGCGATTGCGGGGCACAAAGCCGGTCGCGGTTGGCACCCGAAACAGGGGCGAGCGCACCAGCGCGCGACCAATGCGATAGTGCCCGGCCAAAGCACCAATCAGATCGCGGCCGCGATCCATGGCTTCGAGCACCGAGGCATGATCCTCCCGATCGCTACGGGTCGAAGCCGCATACGAGTCTTCTCGATTGCCGAACATGTCCGGCCGCTCAACCCGTTCGAGCAGGATCGGCGCGATCAGCGGCGGAAATTCTTCGAGCGCCTGCAGGCGATGATGGCGCGCAGGCTGCGGCACGAGGGCCAGCCGGTTGTAATTGCCGACCGACCCGAAGAACGGGCCGGGCACTTCCAGGCGACCCAGGACCGCCAGCACCTCGGCATCCAGTTCGGCGGCGAAGGCGCGGATGTCCTCTTGCACGGGATGGCCCCAGGACACCGCCCAGCGCGTGAGCGGCACCACCGGTGCACGCAGCAAGAGGTGAATCGAATCCATCTCGCGCAACTCGCGGGACGGGGCAATTCGCGATGCGTCGAGCCGGGATATCAACTCCGGCAAAAACTCGTCCCGCCCATGGAAAGACGCATCCAACCGCAGTGCGTGAACGCGACCGTCGCCGTCGAGCAACCACAGCCAGCAGTAGTCTTGCGCGTTCTCGCGCGAGAAGAAATGCCGGGCCTTGATCCAGATGCGCGCACGCAAGCCCGCCGGCAACGTTTCCCGATATTCTCGGGGATTGGCGCTCATCGGAACCGGCTGGATTACCAACGCCTTTGTCGTTTCGCTCATTTTTGCCTGCCTTGCCGTTCGAAGCGAAAGCCTAAGCCGGGAGATGTCGCAAAACCCGCGATAACGGAGTTTTCCGCGAAAACGAGGCCTCTCTGCCGAAGCCCGGCTGGAATCCGTAAAATAATGTGTAGGCTTTGGAGAAGCGCGACATGGCTACCAATCTTGCACTGGACGACGCCTTGATCGAAGAGACGCGCCGAATCGGCCAACACAAGACCAAGAAGGAAGCGGTCACCTCGGCGTTGCGTGAATACGTCCGCCATCGCCGCCAGCTCGCGATTCTCGACCTCAAAGGGCAAGTGCCGTTCGACGAGGATTACGATTGCAAGTCGCTGCGGCATCGAAAACCCGCCGCGGGATCCTGGTTGATACCTCGATTTGGTCGCTTGCCCTGCGGCGTCGTTCCGACGACTTGAGTGCGGCCGGCTGTCGGCACGTACGCGAGTGGGAGCGCATCGTACGCGGTGGGGTCGCGGCGCTTGTCGGCCCGATCCGCCAGGAGCTTCTCTCCGGTGTACGCAGCGAATCGGAGTGGGAACGATTGCGGCAGGCTCTGCGGCCGTTCCCCGATCTTCCGATCGGAATGGCCGATTATGAACGCGCCGCGCAATTCTTCAACCGCTGCCGAGCACGCGGCATCGCGGGCAGCGCGATTGATCGTCTGATCTGTTCGGCCGCGGCACGCTACGAGGCACCCATTTACACGACGGACTCCGCTTTTCGGCGCTACGCCTCGGTGCTGGAGCTGAAGCTGAAGCTGCACGTTCCGCGTTCCGTTAAGAAGCAGCCTGGGTAAAAGGCCGGAATGTCGGCAATGGTCTGCGGCCTTATGCCGGCCTACAAGAGCGGGATCGTAGGCCCGCATAAGGCGCGCAGCGGCGTTGCGGGCGTGTCGAAGGAGAGGCCATGGGCTCTTCCTCCTCGCCATTGATTGTGACCCGCGCGCCGGCCATGCTACGCTCACAGTGTGCCCATCGGCGTGAGGCACACCTCAATACGCCGATGGGACGCCCGCCCGGTGTGCCGGGAGTGAGGGCGCTTGTTTTTCTCTCCGCCACAATATGCCGTTGCGCAAACGACGATTGATTAATCCCAATCGCTTGGTCGGAATCCCCCTCCGACTCCCCCTGCCCGAAGATGGCAAGGGGGAGAGACAATCTCAGACGTTGACGCGGGTGGCGAGGTCGCCGGCGGCGATGGCGTTCAGGTAGGCGAGGATCATGTCTTTGGTGCGGTAGCGGCCGAACTCCTTCTCGTCGTCGGCGCGCACGATGGGGAATTGGTCGAGGATGTATGCCGCGTCGTCGCGGCCGATGCCGTAGAGGTGGAAGAACAGGGCATCGAGGCGCGCCATGCGATGGCGGCGGTCTTCGGCGTCCCAGGCGAAAGGTTCGCCGTCACAGCCCAGATCGAGCGCGAAGGGGCGCATGTCCTCGGCCGTCCAGGTCAGGTGCAGCACTTCGTCGCGGATGAAGTCGGCGATCTTGCGTCCGCCGATCTCGTCCTCGAAGCGTTCGGGCGGAATCAACGGAAGCTGCTCCAGAATGAACAGGTTCAGATTCTGTCCTTGAACCTTCTGTCGCAGGATATAGTCCAGCGCCATGCTGTTCAAGTTCGCGAACAACAACGGCGCATATTTTTTGTAGTCGCTGCGCTTGCCTGAAGAAATGAAAATCGGCATGGAATTGCCGAAGCCGTAATAAGGTGCGATGGCGGCGATCATCGTGCGCACGTTGGTTGGCGCCGTCACGTGTTTGAAACAGACCGTCCAATCGGAATTGTTTCTAGGGAAACTCTGATTTATTCGTCATTCCCGCGAAAGCGGGAATCTAACACATT
>JAKDMP010000148.1 GCA_030452225.1 Gammaproteobacteria bacterium | reverse complement strand
TTCGAAACCTTTTTCGGATACGGCCGAGACGCCGAAATACCAATTGTCGATCACTATATCCTCGAGCGTGAATTCGGTGACATTGCCGACGTAACGGGAATGCTGCCACATGGGCGCGGAGGTGCGCCGCCAGTAGATGCGGTAACCGGCGAGCTGGGGGTTGCTCTCCGCGGGCAATGCCTCCCAGCTCACGGTGGTGTCGGGTGAGAGGCTGCCGCTGATTTCGACTCCGGAGGGCGGGGCGGGCGCCCAGGCCATCGAGGCCAGGGCGATCGCGTTGGCGGCGGTCATCTTGCCGAGATATTCGAAATCCACGAACTTCATCAGGTCGCCGTACTGGATGCCGTTTTCCTTGCGCACATACTGGTGCTGGTGGCGCCAGTTTTCATGGGCCTCGTTGATGCGCACGGCCGGAAAGCCGTTCTTGTAGAACATGATCTGGTCGCCGCCGCGATTGTAGCGATCCCGGCGATACATGAGCATGAAGTGAAAATTCGGAATGTATTGTTCGGCGAGCCGCTTGATGTAGCGCGCCACTTGGCGCGAGGGCGAGTCCACGAATCCGCCGGTGAGGCGCAGGCTTCGCATTTCCTCGTCGGTAAGGTTCAGCTTGATGGCCTGGGAGAAGATTCTCGCCGTGGTATTGTCGCGCACACCGTCGCTGCCGAAGGTGTTGCCGATCATGTCGTTGTTGAGGTTGGCCTCGACGTTCCAGTCATGCGCGGCGGCATAATCGCTGATGATCTTGCCGCCGTACAGACCCTGCTCTTCGCCGGGATCGGCCGAATAGACAATGGTAGCGGCGAAGTCGTATTGCGAAAGAATGCGCGCCGTTTCGATCAGGGCGGCGATGCCGGAGCCATCGTCGTCGGCGCCGGGTTGAAAGGCCTTGGCGTCCATGACGTCGTTGACGCGCGTATCGAGATGCGCGGTCATGACCAGATAGCGGCCCGGGTCGCTCGTGCCGCGTTGAATGGCGACGATGTCGGTCACCTTGACGCCCTTCGGGCTGCGCTCGCCGGTAAAGGTCTGCGAAGGCGTGATGATGGTCAGGCAGCCGCCGCAGCCTTCCGATATTTCCTCGAATCGGGATTTGACCCAACGGCTGGCGGCGCCGATGCCGCGGGAGTCGGAGGTTTGCGAAGACAGGGTATGGCGCGTGTGGAAGCTCACGAGCTTTCTTTCCGTGGCGCGCAGGT
This sequence comes from Gammaproteobacteria bacterium, assembly GCA_030452225.1. Taxonomy (GTDB): domain Bacteria; phylum Pseudomonadota; class Gammaproteobacteria; order JAKDMP01; family JAKDMP01; genus JAKDMP01. Next base: position 4,159 of record JAKDMP010000148.1, on the reverse strand, counting down.
TCTCGATGTTGACGGCATCGACGATGTCGTAGAGCACCGGGTGTTCCTGCGGCGGGACGGCGGTTTCGTCCGCTGCCCACACAGGCAGCGCCGTAAGGGCAAGCAGGGCAAGCAGGGCGGGCAGGGCGTAGCGGAATCTCATGGCGGTTCTCCTTGTCGGGCGCGTACCCGCAAGGATACGCCGGTCGTTCACGAATTGCCCAGGGAAGTAAAGCCTGCGGCCTCCCTCAGTTCGGCCAGAAACGGTGCCGCTTCGGCACGTGCCTTCGTTGCGCCGGCGCGAAGGATGGTTTCGATTTCTGCGGGTCGAGCGGTCAGTTCGACATACCGTTCGCGCGGCTCGGCGAGTTGCGCATCCAGAAGTTCGAACAGCCGCTTTTTGACCTCCCCCCAACCGATGCCGTCGCGGTAATCGGCAGCCAGTTGCCGGGTTTGATCGGGCGTCGCAAAAGCGCGATAAAGCTGAAACAACGAAGAGCCGTCCGGGTCCTTGGGCTCGTCGGGAGGCGTGGAATCCGTCTTGATCTTCATGACCAGCTTGTGCAGTTGCTTGCGGCTGACGAACAATGGGATGGTGTTGCCGTAGCTCTTGCTCATCTTGCGCCCGTCGAGACCGGCAATAACGGCGGCTTCTTCGCGTATCGATGCTTGCGGTATCACCAGTTTTTCGCCGAAATGATGGTTGAAGCGCGCGGCGATATCGCGCGTCATTTCCAGGTGCTGAACCTGGTCGCGGCCCACCGGCACCCGGCCGGCCTTGAACATGAGGATGTCGGCGGCCATCAGGATCGGGTAGTTGTAGAGGCCCATGGTGATGCCGCGGTCGGGATCGTCCTGGGGGCCGGCGGCTTCGTTGTCCGCCACCGCGGCCTTGTAGGCATGGGCGCGATTCATCAAGCCCTTCGCGGTCAGGCAGCTGAGCATCCAGGTCAGTTCGAAAATTTCCGGGATGTCCGATTGACGGTAGAACACCACGCGTTCGGGATCGAGTCCGAAGGCCAGCCAGGCCGCGGCGATTTCGAGCGTCGAGCGGCGCAGCGCTGCCGCGTCCCAGACCCCGATCAGGGCATGGTAGTCGGCAAGAAAGAAAAACGCGCGAACCTCTGGGGCACGACTTGCCTCGATGGCCGGCTGGATGGCGCCGGCGAGATTGCCAAGGTGCGGCGTACCGGTGGTCTGGATGCCGGTCACCAGTACCTGGCGCGCGTTCGATGCCTGCTTACTCACGATGCTTTGTTTCCTCTTGCGGCGTCTCGAAACGGATCAAGGCCACGCCGCTCGAATTGGTCTCGATGATTTGTATGGGGTGCCCGGCGAGCGTCAGACGCGTGCCATCCCGCGGCAGGCTTTGCAGCTGTTCGAGTACCAGGCCGTTCACGGTGCGCGGGCCGTTGGTGGGCAGTTTCCAGCCGAGCCGGCGGTTGAGCGTCCGCAGCCCGGTGTGGCCCGGGACGAGAAGGGAGCCGTCGCTTTCCCGGACGATCTCGCCGAGATTTTGCGCTCCGCTTCCGCTCAGGCCGCCGGCGATGACCGAGAGCATGTCTTCGAGCGTGATGAGCCCGAGAATGTCGCCGTATTCGTCCACGACCAGGGCGCAGTCGGCCTGTTCACTCTGGAAGTTTACCAGCACGCGGGCCAGGGACGTGCTTTCGGGGATGAAATGCGCCTCGCGCGCGAGGTTTCGCAGCAGGCTTTCGTCGAATTGCCCGTCGGCAAGCCGCGGCAGCAGGTCGGGCAGGTGGAGCATGCCGATCAGGTTGCCAATGTCTTCGTCATAAAGCGGCAGATGGGTGTAATGGCTGGACTGAAGTTGTTCGAGGATGGTCGCCCGCGACGAGGAAAGGTCCACGCCCTCGATGCGCCCGCGCGGGATCATGATGTCCTCGACGGTGGCTTCTTCCAGCTCCAGCGCGCCGAGCAGCATGTGCCGTCGCCGTACCCGCAAACTGCCCGATTCGAGCACCATCGCGCGCAGCTCGTCGAGCGTCACGCCGGACTCTTCGTTCGTGCCACGGTAGAGTCCGAACAGGCGCAGGATGCCGTTCGCACACAGGTTGAGCGCCCAGACCACGGGGTAGAGCAGCCAGAGCAGGACGGTGAGGATCGGGCTCGCGCCGAAGGCGATCGGTTCGGATTTGAGTACACCCAGGGTTTTGGGAACCATCTCGCCTATGATCAGCACCACCAGGGTGAGGATGCCGGTGGCAATGGCGACGGTGCGCTCCCCGCCGAGACGCAGTGCGAGGAGCGTCGTAAGCGAGGAGGCGACCAGGTTGACGCAGTTGATGCCGACGGTAATCAGGCTCAGCAGCCGGTCAGGGCGCTCGAGCAGTTTCATGGCGATGCGCGCCCGGCGATGACCCAGGCGCGAGAGGTGGCGCAGGCGGTAATTGCCCACGCGCATGAGGGCGATTTCGGAGCCGGAAAAGAAAGCGGCAATCAGAACCAGAACGATAATGATCGCAAAATATGCCCAAGTCGGCAAGGTTTGTACTCGTTGTCACGCTGGATGTCTACATGGAATATTGTGTGAGTCGGGGGCTCGCTGTCAAGCGAGGCAGCTTGGAGGAAGCTTGCCGGTCGTTTGCCGAATGGCTCACGCTTGACGCTGGAAGGCGTTGATTTATTCGTCATTCCCGCCCCCCGCCTTCGCGGGGGCAGGCTGCGGCGGGAATCCAGGCCAATCAAGAAGATGGATTACTCGCGACTTGCGTCGCTCGCCTTTCAGGCCATGTGCTTCGCACCTGTTCGCTCCGGCGTTCCGCCTTCGCAGTCCCGCTTTCGCGGGAATGACGAATCAATCAGAGGCTCCTTGGCAAGGTTTGGGGGCAGAGTCTGTTTTTTCGCCGCGTTGGCGCGCGAGCGCCCAGCTCACATGTTCGCGCAGCATCCCGGAGTCGTCGTCGAGCCGCGACTCGAGCGCCGCCCGGGCCTGCGCCGAGCGCGGCGCGTTGCCGAGCGCCACGGCAAGATTGCGCAAAAACCCCTTGTGACCGACGCGCCGCAAGGGGTTGCCCTCCGTTTCCTTCAGAAAGCGCTCCTCGCTCCACAGGAACAGTTCGACCAGTGCCGCGGAGCGCAGGTTTTCACGCGGCATGAAGGCGGCTTCCCGGCTGAGCTTTGCATGCCGGTTCCAGGGGCAAACCAGTTGGCAGTCGTCGCAGCCGAATACGCGGTTGCCCATCAGCGGCCTGAGCGGCTCCGGGATCGGGCCCTTGTTCTCAATCGTGAGGTAGGCAATGCAGCGGCGTGCATCCAGCTGGTACGGGCCGGTGATGGCGCCGGTAGGGCAGACCTCGATGCAGCGCGTGCAACTGCCGCAGTGCGCGTCGGCCGGCGCGTCGATCGGCAACGGCAGGTCGGTGTAGATTTCACCGAGGAAAAACCAGGAGCCGTCGTGGCGGTCGAGCGCGAGCGTGTGCTTGCCGATCCAGCCGAGTCCGGCCTTGGCGGCGAGCGGTTTTTCCAGCACCGGCGCGCTGTCCGAAAAAACGCGGTAGCCGTGCTCGCCGGCCGCCGCGCTGATGCGGTCGGCAAGTTTTTGCAGCCGCTTTCGAATCAGCTTGTGGTAATCGCGCCCCAAAGCGTAGCGCGCGATATAGGCGCGGTCCGGATCGGCAAGCGTTGCCAGAGCCTCGCTCTGGGTGGTGGAGAGATAACCCTTGCGCACCGAAATCACGCGCCGGGTGCCCGGCAGCAGTTTCGCCGGTCGGCTGCGCCGATTGCCGTGACGCTGCATCCACTCCATCCCGCCGTGGCGACCGGCCTCAAGCCACCGCTCCAGATGCGCCTCTTGCTGTCCGAGTTCGATGTCGGCGATGCCAAGGGCGTCGAAACCGAGTTCGCGGGCCCACGCGCGCATCTGTTTCACGAGCGGCGTGTAACGGTCGCCTGCGGGCGATTCGGCCTGAGAATCCATCCTTATAATGATCGCATGGATACGCTTCCCGCTGTGCTGTATGGTGCCAATGAACTGGCCGAAATCGACCGGCGCGCCGCTGCCGGCGGACTGTCCGGCGGCACCCTCATGGAACGGGCGGGACGCGCCGCCTTCGACGCGATCGGCGCCGCAAGGCCGGGATGCAAGCGTTGGCTGGTCTGTGCCGGCGGCGGCAACAATGGCGGCGCTGGTTATGTGGTGGCCCGCCTGGCGCTCGAG
>JAKDMP010000147.1 GCA_030452225.1 Gammaproteobacteria bacterium | reverse complement strand
GGTAGTCGAATCGATGGTATGACGGCCGGCTCAGGTCATGCTCGGGAAGATCGTCGCGGCTGCGATCGAGGGCGGCGGAGGCCGTCGATTTCGGCGCGGGGGACCGCGGAACTTCCGCGCGCTCAGGGCCGGCGATGGGTGTGGCGGCAGGAAGCCGGAATGTACGGGTACTGGCTCTCCTCGTTGACCCAGCAAACCCACTGAATCGTGGGGGCGTTGCCGTGGTCGCCGACGAAGGCCGAGAGGTACAGGGTGTGTCCGGAAAGCTCGTCGCTGATGTGGCAGTCGGGGTCGTAGGTTTCGCTGCAGAACTTCGCCGTGATGTCGAGCGTCTGGGCCGAGACCGCGCCGACTTGCACGAGCCCGACGTATTGGCCGTTGAAGCTGCGCGCCGATGGCATGCCCAGTATGGCATTGGTGGCGCCGACGAAGCTGTGGTGCCGGTGGAAGTACAGGGTCACGGCCGGCTTGAAGGCGCTGACCAGCGAAAGCGCTTCGGAGCTTTGCGCGCGCGCCGTGAATCGCAGGTACAGCGGAGTCGCGATGGCCGCCAGGATGCCGATGATGGCGACCGCGACCATGATTTCGATGAGGGTAAAGCCTGCCGGCCCGGATTCACGCTTGCTCGCCATGGCCGAACCTCGTGCGGCGCGCGCGGTGCGGGCCGCGGCCGCCAAAAAAGAAAAAAAAGGGCCCGCCGGAGCGGGCCCAGTACGCGTGTCCGCCGCATGCGCGACGGGAGGAGGACACTTTAGTTGTGACGGCAGTTGGCCGGCACCAGATCATAAATATCGGCGGAACTTACCGAGCAAGTCCAGACGATGGAGCCGCCGTGTGCGCTCGGCGACAGCGTCAATGTCTGGCTGGAGAAAGCCTGCGCGGCCTCGCAGTTGACGCCATCGTTGTCGTCGCCATTGGTGCAGAAGGCGGCCGTGATTTTGCCGTCCGTGACGGTCACGCTTTCCACGTACTTGCCGAGGATGCTGGTTGCGGACGCAGCGCCGGCCTCAGCGTTACTGGCGGGCCAGGTGCCGAGGGTGTTGTAGTACTCGACCACGTCCACCTTGAGGCCGCCGGCGAGGTTCACCGCACCGGTGGCCATGGCGCGCGAGGTGTAGTTGAGGTAGAGCGGGATCGCGATTGCCGCCAGAATGGCAATGATCGCCACCACGATCATCAGCTCTATGAGGGTGAAGCCTTCCTGCTTCGATTGAAGTGGTTTGCGAATCATTACGGTCTCCTGAGGTTGATTTCACAAGGGGGAGCGCATCCTGCACGCTGCCCCGCACCCGATATGCAGCAAGAAGCGTGCCAATGGTTCGCAGGCCAGCCCCGGGGAAGTCCGAAGCCCCCTTGTGATGCGGCTTTCCGGCGAAAGGGGATTTCTTTGGCCGCTTTCCGGGATGTCGCCCCGGCCGCACGGGATGTGACAAAAGTGACAAAACTGTCGCTTCACCTCGACAAAATTGTCACCTGGCGCCCTGGTGCGTGCCAGGGAGCGCCGGCATCCTGCCGGCGGGTTCCCTGCGTTTGCGAATGACCGCAGGAGCGCCCCTTCGGCGCGACCGACGGCGCCGGCGTTATGGCACGGTCGCGGGCATGGCCCGCTCCTGCGGGGCGGGGCGCCAATACGGGGTGTAGGAGCGCCCCGTGGGCGCGACCTCCGGAGCCGAAATCTTGCCCTGGGTCGCGGGCATGGCCCGCTCCTGGCGGGCCGCCGGTCCCGGTTCAGAGGATTTCGGTGGCGTGGTCGGCGAGCCGCGAGCGCTCGACGCGCTTCAGCGTGATATGCCCCGAGTGCGGCCAGTCGCGGAAACGATCGACGACGTAGGTGAGCCCGCTGGTGGTCTCGGTGAGGTAGGGCGTGTCGATCTGGGCGATGTTGCCGAGGGCGACGAGCTTGGTGCGCGGCCCGGCGCGGGTGATGAGCGCCTTCATCTGCTTGGCGGTGAGGTTCTGCGCCTCGTCGACGATGATGTAGCGGTCGAGGAAAGTGCGCCCGCGCATGAAATTCAGCGAACGAATCTTGATGCGGCTGGCGAGAAGATCCTGCGTCGCCCCGCGCCCCCAGCTGCCGCCTTCCTCCTGGTGGCTGAGGACTTCGAGGTTGTCCATGAGCGCGCCCATCCACGGGGTCATTTTCTCTTCCTCGGTGCCGGGCAGAAAGCCGATGTCCTCCCCGAGCGGCACGGTGACGCGCGTCATGATGATCTCGCGGTAGAGCTTGTCGTCAAGTGTTTGCGCGAGGCCCGCGGCCAGTGCCAGCAGGGTCTTGCCGGTGCCGGCGGGCCCGAGCAGGGTGACGAAGTCAATCTCCGGGTCCATGAGGAGGTTGAGGGCATGGCTCTGTTCGCGGTTGCGCGCGGTGACGCCCCACACGGCATGGTTCGCCCGCTGGTAGTTCCAGGCGAGTTGGGCGGTGAAATGGCCGTCGCCGAGTTCGGTCACGCGCAGGTCGAGCCCGTCCGCCTCGCTCGCCAGGAACTCGTTGGGCCACAGGGGAAACGGGGGGTAGGGCAACCGGTACCAACTGTGCCCGTCCTCGTGCCAGGATTTTACGGCGGCGCCCGCCGAGGCGAGGAAATCCTGCGGCAGGGTTTCGGCGCCGGAATAGAGCAGGTCGGTGTCTTCGAGGACACGGTCGTTGTAGTAGTCCTCGACCTTGAGGCCGAGCACCGCCGCCTTGATGCGCAGGTTGATGTCCTTGGAGACGAGGGTGACGCGGTCGGACTCGCGTTCGCCGAGCGCCAGGGTGGTGGCGAGAATCGCGTTGTCGGCACTGTCCCTGGCGAGGGCGCCGTCGTGCTCCGGCTGCATCGGCTCGGTCTGCAGGAACAGGCGCCCGTTCGCGCGCCCGCCGTATTCTTCCGCCAGCCGCGCGAGGGGCAGGCCCGCCTCGATCTCGGCGCGATCGCGGTTCTGTACCAATTCGTCCAGAAAGCGGCTCGCCTGGCGCACGTTGCGCGCCGATTCGCTCAGGCCCTTTTTGTGCGCATCCAGTTCTTCGAGCACCATCATGGGGATGTACACATCGTGCTCGGCAAAGCCGAACAGCGCCATCGGGTCGTGCATGAGCACGTTGGTGTCGAGTACCAGCAGCCGCGTTGCCGACGTGTCCGGGTTCGACGTTTGCGGGGCCGGGGCGGCCTGGTGATCGTCCGGGTGTTTCATGTTTCAGTCAATTGGGTAATGTAGTGTGTAGGAGCGCCCCATGGGCGCGACCTCCGAAGTCGGCATTTTGTCCTGGGTCGTGGGCATGGCCCGCTCCTACAGGGCGGAATCGGTATGCGTTGTTGCGAATGATCACCGCTGCGTCAGTCGAGGTCTTTGGCGGCCTTGAGCATGGCTTCGGCATGGCCCTCGGGCTTGACCTTGCGCCATTCGGCGCGCAGCGCGCCGTCGGCGTCGAAGAGAAACGTGCTGCGTTCGATGCCGCGCACCTTCTTGCCGTACAGGTTCTTGTCCTTCATCACGCCGAAGGCTTCGCAAAGTTTTTCCTCGGGATCGGCGATCAGATCGAAGGGGAATGCGTACTTGGTCTTGAATCGTTCGTGCTTGACGAGCGTGTCGCGCGAGACGCCGTACACGGCGATGCCGGCGCGCTTGAATTTGGGGTGCAGCGCCGTGAATTCACGGCCTTCCAGCGTGCAGCCCGGGGTGTCGTCGCGCGGGTAGAAGTAGAGCAGGGTGGGCTTGCCGGCGAGATCCTTGTTGCTCAGCGCGCCTGCCGTGGATTCGAGTGAGAACGCCGGCATCTTTTTGCCGATCGCCGCCTTCGTCATGAATGTTTTGCCTTCGGGTGTGGATGATCCAATTGTACCGAATCACCGCGTCTCGTTTCGCTTCGTGGTAGTGCCTCTCGTCATGGATACGGCGCTGCATGGCCCGTTACGTGTCGGCGCAGTTTGGCCCGCCGAGAAGCGCAATCGCAAGTTTCCCCCTTCGCGTGCGAAGGGGGATCAAGGGGGATGTCCGCCGCACGGGCGCGGCCTTCGTGCCTGGCTGCGCTCCTTTGCGCGGTCAGTGCTCCTGGCGTGCGAGGGACGGCAAGGGACGGGGAACAGGCGGTCAACTCTTGATGGGCTCGAGGATGGCGTCGAGGTTCGCGTTGTCGCAAAAGTCCATGAACTCCTCGCGGATGCCGGCGATGTGCATGTCCTGCGGCAGGCCGACGTTCATCTGCACCATGAACATGGGCGCACCGGTATGGGCGGCGGGGTAGGCGCGGGCGGTCAGTTCCATGATGAGAATGTCGCGACTGGCAAAGAACTCGATCAGACCCGAGAGGACGCCCGGTTTGTCCGCGCTCGACAGATCCACGGCGTAGGGAATGCGCCGGTCGAAGTTGGGCGCCGGTTTTACGCGCGTCGAAAAAACTTCGGCCGCGATCTGTTCGCCGAGCCGCGGCAGGGCGCGCTCGAGGCGCACCAGGGCGTCCCAGGTGCCGTCGGCGAGCAGCACGACGGTGGTGCGGTCGCCGGTCGGGATGGCGCGCGCCTCGACGAGGTTGCAGCCGGACTGCGCCGCCTGCTCGGCGAGCTTTCTCAGTGCCTGTTCGCCGTTCTGCGCAAGTGCCGAGATGGCTAGCTGTTGGGTGCCGGTATTGTTCAAGTCTTGTTTCCTCTGCGTTCAGACGCCATTTTAACGGGATAAGCCGCCGGTATTTTCCCCGCCAGCGAGGGGCGTGGCTCGGGGTGGGAGCGCGCTTGCTCGCGATCTGCCGACGCTTCCTTCATCGCGAGAAAGTTCGTTCCCACGACCTCTATCGGTGCCGTGCCTGGCCCCTGTCGTGGTGGTTCACACCTTGAGGGGGCGGTACTTGATGCGGTGCGGCTGTTCGGCGGCCTCGCCCAGGCGCCGGCGGCGGTCGGCCTCGTAGTCCGAGTAGTTGCCTTCGAACCATTCCACCCGGCTGTCGCCCTCGAAGGCGAGGATGTGCGTCGCGATGCGGTCGAGGAACCAGCGGTCGTGGGAGGTGACGAGCACACAGCCGGGAAAGGCGAGGAGCGCCTCTTCCAGCGCGCGCAGGGTTTCCACGTCGAGGTCGTTCGAGGGCTCGTCGAGGAGCAGCAGATTGCCGCCGCTTTTCAGCAGGCAGGCGAGATGCAGCCGCCCGCGCTCGCCGCCCGAGAGATCGCCCGCGCGTTGCTGCTGATCACTGCCCTTGAAGTTGAAGCGGCCCACGTAGGCACGCGAAGGCGTTTCGTAATTACCGACCTTGAGGATGTCCTGACCTCCGGAGACGACCTCCCATACGGTCTTGTCGGCGGGAATGGCATCGCGGAGTTGATCGACGAAGGCCAGCTCGACGGTGTCGCCGAGGCGCAGCGAACCCGTGTCCGGCTGTTCCTGCCCGGCGATCAGGCGAAAGAGGGTCGTCTTGCCGGCGCCATTCGGGCCGATCACGCCGACGATGGCG
>JAKDMP010000146.1 GCA_030452225.1 Gammaproteobacteria bacterium | reverse complement strand
GCGCGGCGTTGGCCCCGGACAGTTCGGCCTTTTCAAAGTCCGCGAATTGCTGCTCCACGTCGCCCAGTTCGCGCGCGAGCGTGTCGATGCGCTTCATCTGGTAGTCGGTCGGCCGGCCGTCGTAGGACATGATCGCGCCGTAGAGCCGGTCCATGCGTTCGCGCAGGCGCACCTCGCCGGTGATCGCGCCGCCCTTCCGGGTCGCAACGATCTTCTTGCGAAGCTCGTTCGCCTTCGCACCCAACTCCTCCATCTGCCTGCGCAGGGCTTCGCCCGCACCCTCGGCCGCGGCCCGCGCCCCGGCCTGGTCGCGCACGGCGACGATCTTGTAGACCAGGTCGCTCATGCGTCCGAACAGCGCGCTCACGCGCATGGCGGCGTCGTACTGTGCCCGGCGGTCGGCGGCCGTATAGGTCGCCCGGCGATCCAGGCCGACCTCGATCTTCTTCTCAAAGCTGTCTTGTCCCTTGGTGACGCGGACCGTGTAGGTGCCGGGGGGCACGAGTGGGCCGCGGATGGAATAGAAGGCGAGCTTGGCCGCCGACGGCACCCGTGGCGGTGCGGCGCGCATCGACCAATACACGCGGTTGATGCCGCGGCGTACGCTGGCGGGAATGGAGTCGATTACCTTGCCGTCGGAGTCGAGAATCTCGATTTCGGGCTTGCCGAACAGGGGGCGCGTCTTCTGGTAATAGACGATCTCGGCGCCGGCGTGCGGGTTCGGGCCGACGAAGGTGGCGTCGCCCCCGGGCCAGCCGCCAAAGCCGCTGATGCGTTGCTGTATCGGCTTCACCGGAAGGAACGCGAACTTGCTGTCGAGTACCTCCGCGGTCAGGCCGCGCAGCGGGGTGATGTCGTCGATGATCCAGATGCCGCGGCCGTGGGTGGCCAGCACCAGGGATGCGTCGCGGTTCTGGATGGCGATGTCGTGCACGGCTACCGCGGGGAAGTCGCCTCCCTTGTACTCGGCCCAGTGGCCGCCGCCGTCGATGGAAATCCACAGGCCGAACTCGGTGCCGGCGAAGAGGAGGTTCGGCTTGACCGTATCCTGCCGTATCACGTGTACGTAGCCGCGCATACCCTTGCTTTGTTCCGGGGTGACCAGCGCGGTCCAGTGCTCGCCGTAATCGGAGGTCTTGTAGATGTAAGGCGCCATGTCGCCGAAGGTATGCCGATCGAAGCTGACGAACGCGGTGCCGGCGTTGAAATTGCCGGCCCGTATCGAGGACACCCAGGAATTCGGCGGCACGCCCTCGAAGTTGCCGATCACGTTGGTCCAGTGCTCGCCCCCGTCGCGGGTGATCTGGACGTTGCCGTCGTCGGTGCCGACCCAGATCAGCCCCGCCTGCTGCGGCGACTCGCTGATCGTGAAGATCGTGGTGTAGGCCTCGGCGGCGGAATTGTCGACGGTCACGCCGCCGGACTTCTCCTGCTGCTGCTTCGCCGAATCGTCGGTGGTCAGGTCCGGCGAGATGCGCTCCCAGCTCTGACCGTGGTCGCGCGAGCGAAACAGATATTGCGCGCCGATGTAGATCGTTCCCAGCTCGTTGGGAGAAAGAGCAATCGGCGTGTTCCAATTCCAGCGCAGCTCTTCGCCGTAGCCGGCCATCGGCTTGATAATGCGGCTCGCGTGCGTATGCCGGTTGACGCGGATGATGTCGCCGCCTTGCGTCTCGGCGTACACGAAGTCCGGATCGGCGGGATCGGCGAACATGTAAAAGCCGTCGCCGCCGCACATGTTCTCCCACTGTGCGTTGGAGATGCCGCCGGGATAGGCGCTGGCGCCGATCCAGCAGGCATTGTCCTGGAGGCCGCCGTACACGTGAAACGGGTCGTCCTTGTCCACGCTGACGTGGTAGAACTGCGAGATCGGCAGGTTGTTCTGCTTCCACCACTTGTTGCCGCCATCGAATGACTGCCACAGCCCCCCGTCGTCGCCGACGAACAGGTGTTTGGTGTCGGTCGGATCGATCCAGACCACGTGGGCGTCGCCGTGCGTGCCGCCGCCGCTGGGCGAGAAGCTTTTGCCGCCGTCCAGACTTTGTATCAGGACGAGGTCGGGCTTGAACACGCGGTCGGGATTCTTCGGGTCCACGACCAGGCGCGCGAAATAGAACGGCCGCCACACCATCATCTGGCTCGCGTCGCGCCTGCCCCAGGTCTTGCCGCCGTCGTCGGAGCGGAACAGCGCCGAATCGGTGGACTCGACGAAGGCGTAGACGATGTCGCCGTTCGAGGGCGCCACCGTCACCGCGATGCGCCCGTAGGGCTTCTGCGGAAAGCCCTTGTTGGTCGCGGGGGTGATCTCGTTCCAGGTTCGGCCGCCGTTCACGGAGCGGTACAGGCTGCTGTTCGAGTCGGCCGTCGGCGACGGCCCGCCGGAGCGGAACGTCCAGCCCTTGCGGCGGAAGTCCCACAGCGCGGCGAAGATCGTGTCCGGGTGCTGCATGTCGAGGCTGATCGAGGCGCAGCCGGTGGAAAGATTGCCGCCCTTGAGTATGAGGGACCAATGCTTGCCGCCGTCGGTGGTTTTGTACAAACCGCGATCGGGCGAATCGCTCCACAGCTTGCCGGGCACGCAGACGTAGACGGTGTCACTGTCGGTCGGGTCGACGACGATCCGGGCGATGCGCTCGGAGTCAGGCAGGCCCATGTAGGTCCAGGATTCGCCGCCGTCGGTGGATTTGTAGACGCCGTTGCCAATGGAAACCGAGTTGCGCGTCCAGGCCTCGCCGGTGCCTACCCAGACCGTGTCCGTATCGTTCGGATCGATGGCGATGGCGCCGATGGATTGCACCGGCTCATCGTCGAACACCGGCTTGAAGGTGGTGCCGCTGTCGGTGGATTTCCACACCCCGCCGCCCGCGGCGCCGACATACACCAGGGTCTTGCCGTTCTCGAGCGCGGCGGCGTCGAGGGCGGCGACGCGGCCGCTCATCGCCGCAGAACCGATGTTGCGCATGTCCAGCCCCGAGATCGCGCCGGAATTGAAACGCGCCATGCCGTCATCGGGCGGCGCGGCGAACGCGACGGATGCAAACAATGCGAACGCCAGCGCCAGCAACCGGGAGACAGACGGCCTGCCCACGATGGAAGCCATGGCTGCAAAGTGCGTGGTCATTTGGCCGCCTTGGCCTTCGCCCCGGTCTCGGTCGGAAATTCGAACAGCGAATCGGGGATCGGAATATTGGCCTCGGCCTTTTCGATGGTGATCTTCTGCGTTCCACCGTCGCCGCCCTCGGCGTGCGCCGTGACCAGGAACGGGAAGTACACGCCCGCCACCTTGCGGAAGTCGCCGTAATCGGTGACGACTTCGACCTGGGTACCGCGTACCTCCGTCTGGCTGACGGTGCGGATTTCCAGGAAATAATCCGGATCCAGGTACACGTAGAGGACGTCGCCGTTTTTCAGCGTCACCTTGAGCTTGTGCGCCTGGGTGCCCTCCACATCCTCGGTGCCCAGGTACTCGACCTTGCTGCCCCGGGCCTTGTAACCGATCAACTGTCCGCTGATCGGCGCGCCGTCGGCCAGCGCCTTGGCATCGTCCGCGGACATTCTCTCGGGGGCAACGCGTCCCCGGAACGGCGCGATCTGCCAAGCCTCGGAACCGTCCCATGCCTGCACCGAGGTCATGCCTTGTACCGTCGCTTCCATACGCACCTTGTCCGGTGCCTTCTGGTACATCACCACGTCGAGATCAATCGAGCCGAAGCCTCCGATGATGTGCATCTTGCCATCGAACTTGAGCGTCTTGATCGCCTTGATCTTGTCCGATCCGCCGCGCGCCGCGGCGTTTTTGGCGATCAACTCGTCAGCGGTGATGGCCTGTGCCGAAAACGCCGCAAAAAGCGCAACGGCGCCAATCAGCATTGTGAAATACTTGCCCATGAGAGTCTCCAGTTGCCAAGCCGAACGCCGGTAATCAGCCGCGAGTATACACCCGCCGGCTTGCGAAATCGCGTGGCTGAAGTCATGGTGGAAACGGGGCGAAGATCCGGGCCGGGCAAAGAGCCTGTTTTGCACCGGCAGCCAACCGCAGACAGGGCTTCCGCGCCTTTACCGTAGAATTGGAGCGGTCGAGTTGATGGCGAGAGGAACGATCAATGGACAAGAGGGATGATCCGGCGAATGAGGTTGCGAAGTTCGTGCACCGGAACAGGGAGATCATCCGCTGGGGTGACATGGATGCCTTCGGGCATGTAAACAACGTGCAGTTCTTCCGTTATCTCGAGGGCGCGCGCGTTGCCTATTCGAGCGAGGTGGCCGGAAGCTGCCTTCGCGCCGAGGGCGAGAGCGTCATTCTGGCCGATCAGCGTTGCTCGTTTTTACGACAACTGAGCTGGCCGGGCGAACTCGACGTGTACACGCGCACGGTCAAAGTAGGGCGCACGAGCATCCACCTGGCGCAACTCGTCTGCCGCGCGGGCGAGGCGGAGATTGTCGCCGCCGGGGCGGGCGTGATGGTGTGGTTCGACTTCGAGGCGCAAAGGCCCGCTGCCGTGCCGGAGCCGCTGCGCCGGCGCGTCGCCGAATACGAGCGTGTTTGCCCGGAAGGATTGTGAGAGTAGTTCATGGTGCGAGAGTTTTCGTGAGAGCGAGCTTGCTCGCGATAGGGTGAAAGGGGAAGAATCGCGAGCAAGCTCGCCCCACAGAGATAAATTGGTCGCTATTCGTGGACGTGTTCGGGCGCGCGCGGATCGGAGTGCATGTGGGCGCGCAGCCAGGATGCGAATTCGCCGACTTCGAGTTCACCTTCGGCCAGCGCGAGAATAGTCAGGTATTTGTCGCCAGGGGATGCAGCCAAAGCCGCGCCATTCAGCTCCATGAAGCTGCGGCAAGAAACGTAAGCCGTACGCTTGTTGCCGTCTACAAAGGGGTGGTTGCGGGCAAGTCCATAGGCGAGGGACGCCGCCAGATCGGCAAGATCCGGAGCTGGATTGGCGTAAGCAAACAAATGTTGCGGACGGGCAAGGGCCGATTCAAGCAAGCCTTCATCGCGTATGCCTGGGCTGCCCCCATGCTCGGCGAGCTGACGATCATGAATGGCGAGTGCCAGACGCTTGTCGAGCCAGACGATCATCAACTGTCCGCAAGTTTGCGCAACAGATCACGTTCTTCATGCATAACACGTTCGGCGACGGCCATTTGCCGTTCGAACTCGGGATCGTAGGGCTCGAGCTTGATGCCGCCCGGTACTTCGGTCACGTAGAGCGAGTCGCCCTTTTCCAGCCGTAGTCGGGCCAGGAGTTCCTTGGGCAGGACGACGCCGGCGGAATTGCCGACGGTGGTGATCTTGAGCTTCATGGCGTCACTTCATGCAATGTTCTAACATATGTTATCATTATCCGGACAGGCGGACGAGTGGCGGTTCTTCTGTTACATTGGCCCCGGGAAAGCGCCCGCGACGGCGTCGCGCGCTTTCCTGATACTCTCGCGAGGGGGCAAGGGGGGCAAGGGGGCAAGG
>JAKDMP010000145.1 GCA_030452225.1 Gammaproteobacteria bacterium | reverse complement strand
CCTCGCCCCCTGCCGCGGGCAGCGCTCCGGCCTGGCGCAGGATGTTGGCAATGCGCTTGTTTGCCGCGGCCAGCGCCTCGGCCTCGGGACGCCGCCTGAAGGCGGTGACCGCGCGCGCACGCGCCAAGGCCTGGGCGGGTTGGAGCGGCGCGACCGCGAGGACCGCCTGGACGACGTCGGGCGCCTGGTTCTCGTCGAGCAACATCGAGCGCAGCCGATCGCGCAGGAAATCGGTCAACTCGGGGAGCCTCGAAACGGCTCCGAGTTGTGCGGGATAGCCCTCTGCGGCTCGCCTTGACCATGCGCTCAAATCCAGTTCGGGTGCGCTGGAGGCGGCGATGCGCAGCAAGGCGAAAGCGGCCCGCCGCAGGGCAAAGGGATCCCTGTCGCCGGTGGGTTGGCGACCGCTGGCAAAACCGCCCACCAGCGTGTCCAGGCGATCCGCCATCGCGACTACGGCGCCGGTCGGCGTGCTCGGCAAGGCGCCGTCGGCCCCGATGGGGGCGTATTGTTCGGCAATGGCGGCGGCGACGCGCTCGCACTCGCCGTCGGCTCTGGCGTAGTGTCCGCCCATGATGCCCTGGAGTTCGGGAAACTCGAACACCATGCCGGTGGCCAAGTCGCATTTGGCGAGCCTTGCGGCGCGCGCTGCCGCTTGTGCGTCCGCGCCGACGGCCCTTGCCAACTCGGCGGCGAGTCGTTCCAGACGATTGCTTTTGTCGGCGAGCGAGCCGAGTTTCGTGCCGAACGCCATCCCCTCCAGCGCCACGGCGTACTCGGCGAGCGGTCGGGCGCGGTCGCGCCGGTAGTAGAACTCGGCGTCTTCGAGCCGCGGTCGCACCACCTTCTCGAGTCCTTCGCGCAGCTTCTCCGGCTCGCGCGACGCGAGGTTCATCACGGCCACGAAGTGGGTCATGAGCCGCCCGCCGGCATCGCGCAACGGGAACAAGCGCTGATGGTGGGCCAGCGTGGTAATCAGCACGGCCTCCGGGAGGGCGAGGTATCTGGCGTCGAATTGGGCCGCGATGGCCACCGGCCATTCGACCATTCCGCAAATTTCTTCATACAACCCCGCCGGCGCCGCCGGATTGCCGCCGAGCGACTGCGAAAGCTCCTCGACCTGCCGGGTCAGCGCTTGCAGCCGTTCTTCGGGCAAAGCCACCACCCGGGCCGCGCGCAAGGCTTCGACGTAGTCGGCCGGCATCTTGATCTTCAGCGCCTGCGGGTGATGGAAGCGGTGCCCGTAACTGTGGGCGGTTGCGGTGAGTCCAAAGGCCTCGAGCGGCAGCGTTTCGTCGCCGTAACGCGCGACAATCCAGCGCACCGGCCGCAGGAAGCCGGCCTCGCCGGCGCCCCAGCGCATGCGCCGCTTGAGCGGCAATTGCGCGAGGATGGCGGGAAGAATGTCGGCCAGCAATGCGCCGAGCGGCCGCCCCGGCTCCCGCTTGCGGTGAACCAGCCATTCCCCCCTGGACGTGCGCAGGGTTTCCAGCGCTTCGACGGCCACTCCCGCCGAGCGTGCAAAGCCTTCGGCGGCCTTGGTTGGTTTCCCTTGTTCGTCATAGGCGGCATGGATGCTCGGACCCTTGCGCTCGTGAAGATGATCCGGTTCCGCCGGCGGCACCTCATGCAGGAGCATGGCCAAGCGGCGCGGCGTCGAAAAGGTTACGAAGCGGGCGCTCTGCACGCCGCGTTCGCCGAGCGCGCCGGCGAGTCGGGCCCCCAGCGCGGCGGCCAGGGGCTGCTGCGACCAGGCGGGCAACTCTTCGGTACCCAGCTCGATCAACAAGTCGCGATGCGCGGCCTTGCTCATCCTGCCTGGAGTTCCTTTTCCTGCCAGGCCTCGGCGACCGCGACCGCCATGCGCCGCACATCGAGCATGCGTTTTTGCCGCTCGGCAACCGACAGCGCCTGCCGGGCATCGAGAAGGTTGAAGCAATGCGAGGCATCCAGCGTCTGTTCGTAGGCGGGCAGGATGGAGCCGGCCTCGATGAGCCGGGCATGCTCGGCCTGATCGTTCGCCAGCCGTTGTGTCAGGGTTTCGATATCGGCGCTTTCGAAGTTGTAGCGGGATTGCTCGCGTTCGTTGTCGAGGAACAACTCGCCGTAGCTGAGCGGTCCGTGAGCGGTCTGTTGCCACACCAGGTCGAAAAGACTGGAAACGTTTTGCAGGTACATGGCAATGCGCTCGAGCCCGTAACTGATCTCACCCGTCACCGGCCGGCAGGCGATGCCGCCCGCCTGCTGGAAATACGTGAACTGGCTGATTTCCATGCCGTTCAGCCACACCTCCCAGCCCAGCCCCCAGGCGGCCAGCGAGGGCGATGCCCAGTCGTCCTCGACGAAGCGGACTTCGTTCACGGCGAGATCCAGGCCGAGCGCTTCGAGCGAGGCGAGATACAACTGCTGAATATCGTCGGGCGAGGGCTTCAGCACCACCTGGAACTGATAATAGCGTTGTACGCGGTTGGGATTTTCGCCGTAGCGGCCGTCGGCAGGCCGGCGGCAGGGTTGCACAAAGGCCGCGCTCCACGGCCGCGGGCCGAGCGCCCGCAAAAAGGTGGCGGGATGGAAGGTCGCCGCGCCCATGGGCATGTCCCAGGGTTCGAGTACCGCGGCGCCCGCATCGGTCCAGTAGCGCTTGAGACGCTCGATCAGTTGCTGGAAACTTTGCGGCGTAGGCTGCGCCGTGTTCAAGGTGCAATCCCGGTTAAAATGTTCCCGCTAGTATAAAGGTGACGCAGAAACGCCGGATATGCCGGCGTCATCCAAGCCGTATTTTCCACCCCTGCCGACTCTCCTCAAAGGATGCTTTTCATGACCAGCACCGAGATTCTCAAGCGTCTTTCCGCGGACGGAATACGCTTCGTCGACCTGCGTTTCACCGACAGCCGCGGCAAGGAGCAGCACGTTACCGTGACCGCATCGAGCATCGAGGAGGACTTTTTCGACAACGGCAAACCCTTCGACGGCTCATCGATTGCCGGCTGGAAGCATATCAACGAGTCCGACATGGTGCTCATGCCGCAACCCGAAACCGCCGTTCTCGATCCGTTCACCGCCGAGTCCACCCTGATCCTGCGCTGCGACGTGGTCGAACCGGCAACCCTTGCGGGGTACGTGCGCGACCCGCGCTCCATCGCCCGGCGCGCGGAAGCGCTGCTTGCCGCCACGGGCATCGCCGACGAAGCCTCCTTCGGGCCCGAAAACGAGTTTTTCATCTTCGATGACGTGCGTTGGGGCAGCTCGCTTGGAGGCGCATTCTATGAGGTGGATTCGCGCGAGGCGAACTGGAACTCGGGACGCGTGTACGAGAACGGCAACTTCGGGCACCGCCCCTCGCTCAAGGGCGGTTACTTTCCGGTGCCGCCGGTGGATTCCCTGCAGGACATTCGTTCGGAGATGTGCACGGTGCTCGAGCAGTTGGGGCTGAAGTGCGAGGTGCATCATCACGAGGTGGCCACGGCCGGGCAGTGCGAAATCGGGGTCAACCGCAATACGCTCGTCAACAAGGCCGATGAAGTGCAGCTGCTGAAATATGTGGTGATGAACGTCGCCCAGCGCCGCGGCAAGACGGCGACATTCATGCCCAAGCCGCTGGTGGGCGACAACGGCAACGGCATGCACGTGCATATTTCGCTCGCCAGGGACGGGCGCAACCTGTTCGCAGGCGACGGTTACGGCGGGCTTTCCGACCTCGCCCTGTATTTCATCGGCGGCATCATCCGGCACGCCCGTGCCCTGAATGCCTTTACCAATCCCGCGACCAACAGCTACAAGCGGCTGGTGCCCGGTTTCGAGGCGCCGGTCAAGCTCGCCTACTCGGCGCGCAACCGCTCGGCGGCGATTCGCGTGCCGCATGCGCCGAGCAGCCAGGCGCGACGCATCGAGGTGCGTTTTCCCGACGGCATGGCCAACCCTTACTTTGCCTTCACGGCGCTGCTGCTCGCCGGGCTTGACGGCATCGGCAATCACATCCATCCCGGGGAGGCGATGGACAAGGATCTTTACGATCTCCCGCCGGAAATCTCCCGGGACGTGCCCGAGGTCGCCTACTCGCTTGAGGCGGCGCTCGCGGCGCTCGCGGAGGATCGCGATTTCCTGACCGCCGGAGGCGTGTTCGACGATGACACGCTGGATGCCTACATTCGTCTCAAGCAGGAGGACATCCAGCTTTTGCGCATGACCACCCATCCGGTGGAATTCGATCTCTACTACAGCCTGTAGCCCGGATTTCGCAAAGCCTTGCCGCGAAGCCGGGTACCCAGCGCGAGTGAAGCAGCTTGTCATGGTTCGATGGAATCCGTTTGGACTCGGCGAACTTCGCGCCCTCTGCGGCGAATGGCCCGGTTCTCAATGAGGTGAACGGCTCGGTATGAGAGGCGGTTATCGGGGGCGCACGAACGGCGGGCAGACCGAGCCCGGGGGCTCCGGCGTGCTGCTCGTCAACCTGGGTACGCCCTGCGCACCGACTTCGCGTGCCGTACGCCGCTATCTTGCCGAGTTTCTTTCCGATCCGCGCGTACTCGAGCTGCCGGGGTGGTTACGCGCCACGCTGCTGCACGGCTGGGTCCTGAGAACCCGTCCGCGCAAAACCGCCGCTGCCTACCGCGAGGTGTGGAGCGAAGCCGGATCGCCCTTGCTCGTCGAGAGCCGCGCCTTGGAGCAGGCTCTGCGAAGTTCGCTTTCCACCCGCGCGGCCGCCCCGGTGCCGGTCAGGCTCGCGATGCGCTACGGCGAGCCGCCAATCGAAGCGGCACTGGAGGAACTGCTGCAAGCCGGCGCCGAACGTCTGCTGGTCCTGCCGCTGTATCCGCAATACTCGGGCGCCACGACGGGCTCGGCCTTCGATGCCGTCACCTCGGTATTGCAGCGCATGCGCTGGATTCCGGAAGTGCGATTCGTCAATCATTACCACGCCGAAAGCCGCTATATCGCCGCCCTAACCGACAGCATCGTCAGGCACCGGGACGAATCCGGCAAAACGGAGCGCCTGCTGTTCTCCTTTCACGGTATGCCGAAGGCAACCGTCGCGGCCGGCGATCCCTATTTCCATCAGTGCCGGGAAACTGCGCGACTCGTGGCAGAGAAGTTGGAGTTGCCGCCCGGCGACTGGGGCATGGCGTTCCAGTCCCGCTTCGGGCGTGCGGAATGGCTGCAACCCGCCACCGATGCTACGCTCAGGCAATGGGCGCAAGCCGGCGTCGAGAGCGTCGGCGTCGTTTGCCCCGGATTTGCCGTGGATTGCCTGGAAACGCTCCAGGAAGTCAACATTCGCTATCGCGAACTGTGGCGTGAATGCGGCGGCAAGCGTTTCGAGTACGTGCCGGCGCTCAACGACACGGAGGGCCACGTCGGCGCCCTCACCGTAATCGCGGCGCGCGGAATGTGCGGCTGGCCCGAAGACCTTCTCGGCTAGCCTGCATTATTCATGAGGCATCGCGAGTGATTGCGGAATTCGCAGCAAG
>JAKDMP010000144.1 GCA_030452225.1 Gammaproteobacteria bacterium | reverse complement strand
ACGAAGGGGGTGAAGGCGGGAATGACGAAGGGGGTGAAGGCGGGAATGACGAAGGAAATGGCCGCGGCGATGAAGAAGGGAATGACGCTCGCCAGGCGCCGGCGGCGAGCGCTTCGCCGGCCTTGCCGAGCGCGATGACATGGGTGAAGCATTCTCCGCGCAGCGCCTGTTCGGCAAGTCGGTCGGCCCGCACGGTCGCTATCGCCTGCCGAAACAGGGCGATCAAGTGTTCGCGCGCAGGATGGTTGCCGACCATGGATCAATAGTAGCGTTACAGACCCCGGTATGCCGTGAAGATTGCCTGTGTTCCCGCCTGCCCGGTTGCAGGGATGATCATTGCAGCTGCCGCGATGATGAATCGACATTTTCCGGTCGGAGGTCGCGCCCACGGGGCGCTCCTACAGCTACGGACGCCGGAATGGCGCTATTCCTTTTTTGCTCAGCCCTCGTTGAGGGCATCCGCCAGTTCGGTCTGCGCGCGCCTGAGCTTGGCGGCATCCGCACGTTCCGCGGCAATCTCGGCGAGGTAATCGGCGGTGACGTCGCCGGTCAGGTAATGGCCGCTGAAACAGGAATCCTCGAAGGCCTCGATGGCCGTGTTGCCCTCGCGGGCCGCGTCGGCCAGGTCCTCGAGATCCTGGTAGATCAGCCAGTCCGAGCCGATGTAGGCGTTGATTTCCTCATCGTTGCGGCCGTGGGCGATCAACTCGGCGGCCACCGGCATGTCGATACCGTACACGTTCGGATAGCGCACCGGCGGCGCGGCGGAGGCGAAATACACCTTGTTGGCACCCGCCTGGCGGGCCATTTCCACGATCTTGCGCGAGGTGGTGCCGCGTACGATCGAATCGTCCACGAGGAGCACGTTCTTGCCGCGGAACTCGAGGTCAATGGCGTTCAGCTTGTGGCGCACCGAACGCTGGCGCTCTTCCTGACCCGGCATGATGAAGGTCCGCCCGACATAGCGGTTTTTGACGAAGCCCTCGCGAAACGGCACGCCGAGTTTCTGCGCCAGGGGCAAGGCCGAGGTGCGGCTGGTCTCGGGAATCGGAATGACGACGTCGATGTCGTGGCGGGGGCGTTTGTGCAGAATTTTCTCGGCCAGCTTCTCGCCCATCCGCAGCCGCGCCTTGTAGACCGAGATGTCATCGAGCATCGAGTCGGGCCGCGCCAGATAAACCAGCTCGAACAGGCAGGGCCGCAACTCGGGCCTGGGCGCGACCACTTTCCCATGCAGTCGCCCGTTGTGCTCGATGAAGATCGCCTCGCCCGGCGCCACGTCGCGAAGCCGCTCGAAGCCGAGAACGTCCAGGGCGACGCTCTCCGAGGCGACCATGTATTCGGGACCGCCGTCCACGTTGCGTTGCCCGAGCACCAGCGGACGGATGCCGTGCGGGTCGCGAAATGCCACCAGGCCGTGGCCCACGACGAGCGCCGCCACCGCGTAGGCGCCATGGCAGCGTTCGTGCACCGCCGCCACCGCCTTGAACACATCGCTCGCCTGCGGCTTCGCCCTCGCCACGCGCGCCAGCTCGTGGGCAAAGACGTTCAGCACCACTTCGGAGTCGGATTGCGTATTGAGGTGGCGGCGATCGGAGCGTGTGATGAGTTCGGAGAGCGTTTTGGCGTTGGTGAGGTTGCCGTTGTGGGCGAGCCCGATGCCGAAGGGCGAATTCACGTACAGCGGCTGCGCCTCGTCGGCGCTGGCGCCGCCGGCGGTGGGGTAACGGCAATGGCCGATGCCCATGTTGCCCTGCAGACGCAGCATGTGCCGGGCCTGGAAGACATCGCGCACCAGCCCGTTCGCCTTGCGCAGATAATAGCGGCCGTTGGCCGACGTCATGATACCCGCGGAGTCCTGACCGCGATGCTGCAGCACCGTCAGGGCATCGTACAATTCGCGGTTGACCGGATTGCGACTGACCATTCCAACAACACCACACATCGCTCTATCCTCCTGTCAAATCCTGCAGCTTGTCAAGCTCGGCCTTTTGAGCCTCGACCTTGTCAAGCCGGCTTTGGGGCAAATGCCGCGCGATCCAGGTTGCCGCCGGCATGGTCCAGGGAATCAGCAGCGACTGTTTCCACCAATCCGATTGCGGAATCTGGGTGAACGACGCCACGACCACCAGCGCCGCAACGGCCACATAGCCGCGCACGATCCCGAAGAACAGGCCCAGGGCGCGATCGACGCGTCCGAGCTTCGCGCGTTCCACCAACATGGACGCAAAATGGCTGATGACCATCCCCGCCAGCAACGTCAAGGCAAACAATCCGACAAATGCCAGGATCAGTGTCAATTGTTCGCCGGGAATCCATGGCGCGATCAAGCGGCTTGCGGGGTCCACGAGCAGGACCGCCACCACGAAAGCGCCGATCCAGCTTGCCAACGAAAAAATCTCGCGCGTGAACCCCCGTATCATCCCGACAAGCGCCGAAAATACGACGATGGCAAGAATGACGTAATCGGCCCAGATCACCCGTCACTTCCGCCGGCCTGACGCACAATCGGTTCGGTCCTGCTCACCGCGCCCACGCGTTGCGCCGCTTCGCGCGCCGACGCCTCGCTCGCAAACGGGCCGACGATTATCCGATGCCAGGATTTACCCTCGATCTCGTGTACCTTGATGACCGCATGAAAACCCGCCTGCTTTATTTTATCAAGCATCTGTTCCGCATTCTTCCAGGACGAAAAACTGGCCACCTGCAGGTACCAGTCGCCCTTGCGAATCGCGGGCGGGTTGCCGCCTTGTCCGCCGTCTTCCCGAGCCGTGCCAGACGCCGGCGCAGGCGCTTGCTCCTGCATCACGGGCGTCCCGGTTTCGGTCGCGGCCTGCGCCGTCGACGGCGCCGCCGCCACGGATGGCTCCGGTTGCGACGTCTGCGCCGCGCCTCCGGTTTCGAGGCCGCCTTCGCCTTTCATCGCCGCCGCGCCCTTCGAGTGCCCGGCCGATCCGACCGCTCCGGCTTCGGCAACCGCCTCGGGAGCGGCGGCCGCCATCCCGGTCGCGGCGCTCGTGGCGGGTGCCGACGCCGCCGCTGCGCTGGAACCGGGCAACGCCGGAAGCTCCAGAACGACCGGCGTTCCTGCGCTCGCGACCTGCGGCACCGGCAGGGTTTGCACTTGTTCGCGCGGGTCGCGCGAGTTGGATACCAGCCACGGGATGAGGATGACCGCCGCGATCACGAGCACGGCGGCTCCGATCAAGCGATTGCGCATGGCGCCTCCTGGTCCGGGATCAGCCCGGTCGCCAGCGCTTCTTCCACCGTATGGAAAGATCCGAATACCACGATACGATCGCCTCCTCGCGCGCTCTGCAGTGCGGCCCTCAGCGCCGATGCCATATTTTCACACAGGACGGGAGCGCGAAGTGTGTCCGCCGTCTTGCTGGCAAGCTCCGCGGCAGACTGCCCGCGTCGACCGGTCAGCGGCGCCAGAAACCAGCGCGTCACGGCGGGCGCCACGGTCGCCGCCACGCCCGCCGCATCCTTGTCGGCCAGCATGGCGAAAACGGCCAACGTGCGGCGCGGCGGCGCCGCCTTCAGCCACGCGGCCAGCATCGCGGCGGCCTGCGGGTTGTGCGCCACATCCAGCAGCCATTCGACATCGCCCTGGCGTGAATCGAGCCGTCCGGGCAAGCGCAACTGCCCGCACGTGCGGGCGAGCGTATCGCGATCGGGCAGGTGTTCCGGGGCGAGCGCCTCGAACAGGGCCAGCGCCACGGCCGCGTTGCCGCGCTGCAATCGGCCGCCGGTGGCCGGCTCCGGCAAGGGGCCGCGGGACAGGTTGCGGCCGCGATAATGCCAGCCGTTTGGCGCATCGATGATGCCGAAGTCGCGGCCGCGCAACCAGACATCCGCGCCTTGCCTTGACGCCGCTTCGAGCAACCCGGCCGGGGGGTCGGCGTCGCCGATCACGGCCGGCCGGCCGGGGCGGAAGATGCCGGCCTTCTCGCGCCCGATGCTGTCGCGGTCGTCGCCGAGCCACTGCTGATGATCCAGCCCTACGGAAACCACGGCCGCCACATCGGCATCGAGCGCGTTGACCGCATCGAGCCGCCCGCCCAGTCCGACCTCGAGCACGGCATGCGTGACGCCGGCGCGGCGAAACACCTCCAACGCCGCCAGGGTGCCGAATTCGAAATAGGTCAAGGGGATGTCCCCGCGCGCCTGTTCCACCGCTTCGAAGGCTTCGACCAATTGTTCCGCGGCCATCATGCGCCCGTCCACCACGATCCGCTCACGATAATCGAGCAAATGCGGCGAGGTATATCGGCCGACCGGGCCCAGACCGGCCGCTTGCAGCCATCCGGCCAGACAGGTCACGGTGGAACCCTTGCCGTTGGTGCCGCCCACCGTCGCCACGCGAAACGGGACCGCATGGAAATCCAGGCGGCCCAGCGCCGCGCGGACGCGCTCGAGACCCAGTTCGATACGGCTTGCGTCCAGGCCGTTCAAGCGTTCCATCCACAAAGCAAGCGCCGCTTGCGGGGACTTCATTGTCAGGCGCAGGTGCAGCCGGCCGCGGTCCTCACGGCGCGCCGGGCGTCAGGCAGCATCCCGCTCCACGCCCGCGGACCGGTTCATGAGAAAGTCGAGCAGATCCGCGATGCGATCACGCATCTCGCGGCGATCGACCACTTGGTCCAGGCCGCCATGCAGGAGCAGAAATTCGCTGCGCTGAAAACCTTCGGGCAGGGTCTCGCGCACGGTCTGTTCGATCACGCGCTGCCCGGCGAATCCGATCAAGGCGCGCGGCTCGGCCAGGTTGATATCGCCCAGCATGGCGAAACTGGCCGACACGCCCCCCGTGGTGGGGTCGGTCAGCACCGATATGTACGGCAGATGCGCCGCGCGCAGCCGGGCCAGCGCGGCGCTGGTCTTGGCCATCTGCATCAGCGAAGTCAGGGCCTCCTGCATGCGCGCGCCGCCGCTGGCGGAAAAGCAGACAAACGGTATCCGGGCTTCGATGGCTGCTTCCACGCCGCGCACAAACCGTTCCCCCACGACGGAGCCCATCGAGCCGCCCATGAATTGGAACTCGAAGGCCGCGGCCACCAGCGGGGAACCGCGAAGGGTTCCGTGCACGACCACCATGGCATCCTTCTCGCCGGTCTTTTTTTGCGCCTGGACGATTCGATCCCGGTACTTCCTGGAATCGCTGAACTTCAGAAAATCGACCGGTGTCACGTTTTCGCCGATTTCCTCGCGCCGTCCGGCGTCGAGGAGCTGGTCGAGCCGCTGCCGAGCGGTGATGCGCAGATGATGGCTGCACTTGGGACATACCTGAAGGTTGCGTTCCAGTTCGCCCGAATACAGCATCGAGCCGCAGGAGGGGCACTGCGTCCACACGCCCTCCGGCACGCCGCGCTTGTTCTTGCCCCCGTTGGTATCGATTCGGGACGGCACCAGTTTTCGCAGCCAATTCAAGGGATGCTCCCAATATTACTCGAAGCGATTTTTAATAGTGTAACGC
>JAKDMP010000143.1 GCA_030452225.1 Gammaproteobacteria bacterium | reverse complement strand
AATCCGCCGGTGGCTGAGGACGGCACGCTCACGACCGAGGTGAACACCGCCAAGGACGGCACGCTCGTGGCCACCGATCCCGACGGCGATCCGCTGACTTTCAGCATCGTCTCCCAACCCTCGCACGGCGGCGTCACCCTCGACGATGCGAGTACGGGCGCCTATACCTATACGCCGGATACGGGCTACAGCGGAAACGACAGTTTCACCTTCAAGGCCAGCGATGGCGTCGCCGATTCCAACACGGCAACGATCGCGATCACCGTGAATGCGGCCCCGCCTCCGACTCCGCCCAAGCCCCCGCTTTGCAACGGCGGCTGCGGCGGGTTCGGCTGGCTGGCGCTGGCGGGATTGCTCGGGCTGATCCTGGTGCCTCGTTACCGGCGCAAACGCCGGGATGGCGGGCGCACCGGCGCGGCGTTCAAGCGCCAAGCCGGCAAGGCGACCGCGGTGCTTTTGTGCGCGCTTCCGCTGACGGCGCTGGCGGCACCGCCGGGAATCTGGACAGGGCCTTATGTGGGCGCCCGAGCAGGCGTCAATTTCGGCTCCTCCGACAGCTTCGACACGGAGCGGGCCTTCACATTCGGCGTGGAGGCGGGCTACGACTTCCAGCTTTCTCCGCACTTCGTGCTCGGAGGCGACGCCTTCTACGAATGGAACCAGGACATGGATCACGGCTACTGCGCGCAGGGCAACTGTCAGACGGTGAGCATCGGCAGCAACGTGTACGGCGTGGAGGCGCGGTTCGGCTTCCCGGTGGGTGTGAGCGGGCGGTTCATGCCCTACCTCAAGCTCGGCTACGCGCGAGTGAACTTCACCGGCGATGCCAACCAGTGCGACAACGGCTGGCGCTACGGCGTGGGCCTTGCCTTTTTCGTCGGCAGCGGCAACGCATTTTCACTCAACGTGCAGTACAGCTACCAGAAGCTGGGGAGTGATTCCGATGACTGGAGCAACGGCAATCTCACGCTCGGCCTGAGCTATCGCTTCTGACCGAGGGAGCCCGGATTCGCGCTTGTCAACGGGCAGCGGATCGCGCCGCCCAGCCCAAGTGGATCATTCCGTTCCTGCGTGACGTGCTGACAGCCGGCTCGATCTGGTAGGAGCGCCCCATGGGCGCGACCGTGTGAATGTCCGCTCGGCGTTTCGATGTCGCGGGCATGGCCCGCTCCTACACGAGGTTGGCGTCTGCGAGGCAGTCGCTGAAGCGCTCCCAGGTGGCTTCGATGTCGGCATCCAGGCCGATGGAAAACCGCAGCAGGCCCGGCGACAGGCCGATCTGGTTTTGCATCTCCGGCGGAATCTCCGAGGACGTGCTCGAGCCCGAGGGGCTGAAAAGCGTCCTCGCGTGCCCCAGGCTCACGGCCAGCAGGCCGACTCCGGCGTCCTGCAAGCGCATGGCCAGATCCTCGGCCGCTTCGACCGTACCCAGATCGAGCCCCAGCATGCCGCCGTACCCGTAACCGGGATTGGCCTGGCTGTCGAAGAGGTCATGTTCGGGATGGCTGGCTAGTCCGGGGTAAACCGTCTCGAGGCCGGCTTCCTCGAGCCGCTCGGCAAGAAAGGCGGCGTTTTCGCCGTGGCGCTGCATGCGCACATCGAGCGTGGCGAGGTTCTTGTAGATGCTCTGCGCGCGCAGGCTGTCCAGAACCGGCCCGATGAGCATCGCCGTGCCCGCGTTCACATCCCCGAGGGTGGCGATGAATTCGTCGCTGGCGCAGACAGCGCCGGCGATGCAGTCGCTTGCGCCGTTGATGAACTTGGTCAGGCTGTGCACGACGACGTCGGCGCCGAGCGCGATGGGCGAGACGAGAAGCGGCGCGAAGGTGTTGTCCACCACCAGCGCGGCGTCGCTCTCCCGCGCGATCTGCGCAAGAGCGCCGATGGCGGGCATGCGCAGCATGGGATTGGAGAGCGTTTCGCAGTAGATCGCCGCCGTGTCGCCGTTGACCGCTTCGCGCACTTCCTCGAGATCGTTGGTATCGGCGAAACGCGTCTCCACCCCGAAGCGCGGCAGCAGGTTCCCCAGCAGCGCCCAGGTGCCGCCGTACACGGTATGGCTGGCGACGATGCGGCTGCCGCTGGCGGCCAACTGCATCAGCGTGATGGCGATCGCGCTCATCCCCGAGGCGGTCACGTGCGCCGCCTCGCTCCCTTCGAGCGCCGCCATCGCGTCGGCAAGCGTGCGCAACGTGGCGTTGCCGGCGCGCGAATACAGGTAGCAGCCCGGCGCCTCGTCATGGAAGGCCGCACGCAAGAGATCGGGACGGGAAAAGGCGAAGGTGGAGGAATCGCTGATCGCCGGATTGACGCCGCCCTCGTGATCCGGGACGTGGTGGTCTTCCAACCGGCTCATGGGGTCGTCTTGCATGGTTACAGGATTCACTCCTTGGATCAAAGAACCATTATGCGCCCGCCCCGCAGTTCGACCGGCTGGCGGTTACCAAGCCGAACGCCAATAAAACGACACTCAGCGGGTCTGAGCCGGGTCGGATGCAAGGCGCGCGCGGCCGGATCGGGCAATTCATCGAGCCGGCAGTCGAAGACTTCGTGCGAATTGCGCACGGACGGACTCACAGGTCGGACATTTTCCGTTGCCGCGCCAGCCACCACCACAGGAGCAGTGCGGGCACGACCGACACGGTGCTGAATATGAAGAACGCCGAATAACTCGTCTCCTTGACGATGAAACCCGATGCGCCGCCGATGAGTTTGCCGGGCAGGTTCGCGAGCGAGACCAGCAGCGCGTACTGGGTTGCCGTGAACTCGCGGCTGGTGAGGCTGGAGAGAAATGCCACCAGCACCACGCCGGCGAAGCCGAGCGAGCCGTTGTCGCCGGTAATGGCCGCGAGGAAGGCCCAGTACTCGCCGGGATGCTGCGCCATCAGGAGATACAGAAGATTGGACAGCGCGAGCGCAAAAATCCCGATGACGATCGAGCGGCGCATGCCGATTGCGCTCACCGAAATGCCGCCGAGAAAGGCGCCGCCGATGCCGATCCAAACGCCGTAGAGCTTCGAGATCGTGGCGATCTGCTCCTTCGTGTAGCCGCTGTCGATGTAGAAGGGGCCGGCGATCACGCCGAGCATCTGGTCGGGCATCTTGAACAGGCCCACGAAGACGAGGAGCGCGATCGCGACCACGAGGCCGTAACGGCTGAAAAAGTCGCGGAAGGGATCCACGAACGCCTCGATGAAGTTGGGCCGCTTCAGCCTTTGGGTTTCTTCCGGCTCGCGGGCAAGCAACGCGGTCGCCAGGGGCACGAGCATCGCGCCGGCCATGACGAGATAGGCGATGTGCCAACTGCCGAGTGCGGCAATGTAAAGCGCCCCGGCGCCGGAGAGAATGATCCCGCCGCGATAGCCGAGGGTGTAGGTGGCGGCGAGGGCGGCCTGCGCTTCGATGGGCGCGATCTCGATGCGGTAGGCGTCCACCATCGTGTCCTGCGTGGCGCCGGCAAAGGCGGCGAGGGCGGCCAGCGCGATGAAGGTGCTCAGTTGCGACGGGCCGGTCAGGGCCATGCCGGCGAGCGCCGCGGCGAGAACGAAGATGGCGGGCACGAGCCAGCCGCGGCGGCGTCCGAGCCGGCCGAAAACGGGTGCCTTCCAGCGATCCAGGAGCGGCGCCCATACGAACTTGAGCACGTAAAACAGGCTGACGTAACTCAACAGGCCGATGAGGCCGAGCCCGAGCCCGGCCTCGCGCAGCCAGATCGATAGCGTGTAGCCCACCAGCAGAAACGGCAGTCCGGAACCGAAGCCGAGCACGCACATGGTCCCCGCCGAGGGCGTGGCGAACGCCGCGATGATGCCGCGCCAGCCCTTGTACTTTTTCTCCTCGTTCACTCCGTGTAGTCCAGCGTGAGCGGGGCGTGGTCGGAGAAGCGCTCGTCGCGGTAGATGGCCCAGTTTCTGAGCCGTTCGCGAAGGCCCGGCGTCGCCAGCTGATAATCGATGCGCCAGCCGACGTCGTTCTCCCGCGCGCGCCCGCGGTTCGACCACCAGGTGTAGTCCTCGCCGTCCGGATTGAGCGTGCGGTAGCCGTCCACCCAGCCGTACTGCTCCATCAACGCGTTCATCCACGCGCGCTCATGGGGCAGGCAGCCGGAGTTTTTCTGGTTGCCGCGCCAGTTCTTGATGTCCTTTTCGCTTCGGACGATATTCCAGTCGCCGCAGACGACATGCTCGCGTTTGCGCCGGCGAAGCTTTTTCATGTGCGGCAGGAAGGCGGCCATGAAGCGTTCCTTCGAGGCCTGGCGGTGTTCGCCGGACGAGCCTGAAGGGAGATACAGCGACACGACGGCAAGCCCGTCGAATTGCGCCTCGAGATAGCGGCCCTCGCGATCGAATTCGTCCATGCCGAGTCCTTCGATCAGTTTCCCCGGTTCCTTGCGCGAAATGAGTCCCACGCCGGCGTAACCGGGTTTCTCGGCCGGGTAATAATGCGTGAAAAAGCCCTCCGGATAAAAACGCTCGTCGAGCTGCTCCGGCTTCGCCTTCAGCTCCTGCAGGCAGCAGACGTCGAAATCCTGACGCGCCAGCCAGTCGAAAAAACCCTTGCGCTGGGCGGCGCGGATGCCGTTGACGTTGAGCGTGATGATGCGCATGGCGACCTCAAGGACGATCGGCGCTATCATAACGGCCGCTTGTCCTGATCTTTCGACATGCTTCTGCCCGCGGAAAAAAAACGCGCCTTCATCGAGTTTGCCCGCGACGCCGGCGTGCTCCGTTTCGGCGAGTTCACCCTGAAATCGGGGCGCAAAAGCCCGTATTTCTTCAACCTCGGCGCCATCGCCTCCGGGGCGGGCCTCGCCCGCCTTGGCCGGTTCTATGCCCGCACGCTCGCAGCGTCAGGCCTCGAGCCCGACGTGCTTTTCGGCCCCGCCTACAAGGGCATCCCGCTCGCCGCCGCGACCGCCATCGCCTGGGCGGATGAAACCGGCCGCGACCTGCCCTTCGCCTACAACCGCAAGGAAGCAAAGGATCATGGCGAGGGCGGGAATCTCGTCGGCGCGCCGCTCGCCGGCGAGGTCGTGATCGTGGACGACGTCGTCACGGCCGGTACGGCCGTGCGCGAAGCGATCGGCCTGATCCGCAGCGCCGGCGCGCGCCCGGCCGGCCTCGTCATCGCCATCGATCGCGAAGAACGCGGCCGTGGCGAAGGGAGCGCCGTCGCCGAACTCGAGGCGGAAGAAGGTCTCGCAGTCATCGCCCTCATTACCCTCGGCGACATCATTGCCTGGCTCGATGCGTCCGGCGAACACGCGGGCGAACTCGAAGCCCTCGCCGCCTACCGCGCCCGTTACGGCGTCACAAGCAGCGTGTAGGGGCGGGAGTGGCCTGATTCTTGGCCGTCGCGGCCTGTTATTTGACTTTTGCGGGGAAAAGCGCTACCAAAGGATAAGGAGAAAGACCGGATCGGCTGGATTCGAGGCCCTCTGCCTTGGCGGAAGCGCATCACAATGCCGGGTACCGATCCAGGCGGACAGGAGCCGCGCCGCGGTGCGGCATGTTGGTGACATCGCAAGGCGCGCTGGCGTGTGCGTGTTTGGCGGTACACCGAA
>JAKDMP010000027.1 GCA_030452225.1 Gammaproteobacteria bacterium | reverse complement strand
ACCGGCCGCTCACCGCCGCCCGCGAGCTCGAACTGAAACTCGCCGCCTCGCGTCATGGCTGACCTCCAGAGCAAACTCGATGGGTTGCGCCGGCAGTTGCGCCGTCACAATTTTCTTTACTACGTCAAAAACGATCCCGAGGTGGACGACTCGGAATACGATCGTCTGCTGCGCGCGTTGCAGAAACTCGAAGCAAAACATCCCGACCTGATCACGCCTGACAGCCCGACGCAGCGCGTTGGCGCCAGGCCGGAAACCGCCTTCGAGCCGGTCACGCACCGCATGCCGATGTTGTCCCTGGCCAATGCCTTTGACGAGGAGGAATTGCGCGCTTTCGATCGCCGCGTGCGTGCGCGGCTCGACTCCGACGATGGCGTCGAATACATGGGCGAGCCCAAATTCGACGGCTTGGCGATCAGCCTTCTCTATGAAAAGGGCCGGCTGGTGCAGGCCGCGACACGCGGCGACGGAACCGAGGGCGAAGAGGTTACCGCGAACGTGCGCACCATACGCGCCGTTCCCCTGGTGTTGCGTTCCGAAGGCCGCCCTCCGGCGAACATCGACGTGCGCGGCGAGGTTTACATGCCGAAGGCGGGTTTCGAAAACATGAACAGCGAAGCGGCAAAGAGGGGAGAACGGACTTTTGTCAACCCGCGCAACGCCGCGGCCGGGAGTCTCAGGCAACTCGATCCCGGCGTGACTGCCCGCCGCCCGTTGGCGTTCTACGCCTACAGTGCCGGGATCGGGCTGGAGGATCTCGAGGTCGAGCGGCAGAGCGAGTTGCTGGAACGCATGGAGCATCTGGGGTTGCCGGTATGCCCGCAGCGCCGGTTGCTGGGCGACCTGGAGGCATGCCTGGACTTTTATCGCGAAATGGGCCGGCAACGCGGCGCGCTTCCGTTCGAAATCGACGGTGTGGTGTTCAAGGTCGACCGCTTTTCGCGGCAGAAGCGGCTGGGTACGGTGGCGCGCGCCCCGCGATGGGCGATCGCGTACAAGTTCCCGGCAGAGGAGGTCATCACGAAGGTGCATGACATCGAATGGAACGTCGGGCGCAGCGGCGCGCTCACTCCCATCGCACGCCTCGAACCGGTATTTGTGGGCGGCGTCACCGTGTCGAACGCGACGCTTCACAATCCAGAGGAAATTGCCAGGAAGGGCGTGTGGATCGGGGCGAGAGTGGTGGTGCGCCGAGCCGGTGACGTGATTCCGGAACTCGTCAAGGTTCTCGATCCGCTTCCCGACCCGGCCGCCCTGCCTCGCCCTCCGGATGCCTGCCCCGCCTGCGGCTCGCGCGTCGTGCAGCGGGCCCGCGAAGTACGTGGAAAAGGCGGGAGGCGTTCGCAAACGAGACTTGCGGTTTGGGAATGCATCGGCAAGATGCAATGCCCGGCGCAACTCATTCGCTCGTTGGAACATTTCGTCTCGCGCGAGGCGGCGGATATCGATGGCTTCGGTGAGAAATTGTGCGCCAGGCTGGTCGAAACCGGCCACGTGAAAACGCTCGCCGACGTGTACCGCCTGAAGGCGGACACACTGCGCGAGCTGGAAGGCTATGCCGAACTGTCCACATCCAACCTCATGGCAGCAATCGAGGCCCGACGCCGTTTGCCCCTGGCGCGCTTTCTCAATGCCATCGGTATTCCGGAAATCGGGGAGGTCGGCGCCAAGGCTCTTGCCCGGTTGCTGGGACGGCTCGATTACCTGCGCGATTGCCCCGCCGAAGTGCTCGCTTGTTTTTCCGGGTTCGGCATGACCGTGGGCAGGCAGGTCGAAAAATTCCTGACCGACGTCAATACCCGGGACGCGCTCGATGCCTTCTTTGCCCCCGGTACCGGATTCTCGCTCGAGGAGGGGGCGCCGGCGGCCGAGGCCTATGCATCTGTTACTTATGGAAAGTTGATTACCAACCTGGACATCGAAGGCATAGGCAGACAATCCGCGCAGCATATCGGCGTTGACCTGGAGCGTTTCTCCGCGCTTCTCGATTCCGCCCGGGGGGCCATGCCTGCGCGCAACGAGCAAGCACTCGACGCATTCATGCAGGATGACTCACATCGTCATCGCGTCAGGCTGATTGCCGCCTGGCTGGAGCGTACCGGTATCCACGCCGCCCATGCATTGGAAGCGGGCACGGCCCTGTCAGGCCGGTTGTCCGGGAAGGTGTTTGTCCTGACGGGGGCGCTGGCAAGCATGTCGCGTGACGAAGCCAAGGGGAAAATCGAGGCGCTCGGCGGGAGGGTCACCGGCAGCGTGTCCGGGAAGACCGATTACCTGGTGGCGGGCGCCGCTCCCGGCTCGAAACTGGCCAGGGCGGAAAAGCTGGGTGTTGCCATTGTGGACGAAGCGGGTTTCGAGAAGCTTATTGCAAATTGATTCGCCCGTTCGCGCTGTACCGGAAACGCCCGGCCGCATCGCTCTCTCCGAGAATCGCGGTCAGGCCGTCGCGAATCCGGTTCTGCTTGGGGCCGGGCCGGGGCTTGAGCGTCGCCTGCAGCGTGTAGGAGCCTGTCGGCAGGAGCGTCAAGGTACCTGTCAAGGCAATGTCCCCGCCGGAATTGTCCAGGTTGCCCGTTACCGTATTGCCCGAATCGTCGAGCTTCAACGTCAGGTTGCCCAGGCTCACGCCAAGCGCGGGAATCCGGACGCCATGGGCCACCAGCTTGCCGTCGGCGGCCTTTATCGTTTGCGGGGCCTGGATGACCAGCTCTTCAAAATTGGCCACCAGGGTCCCCTCGAGATCCGCCGGTATGCCGAGCAAACCGGCAAGAAAATCGATGCCCGCCTGTGCATGTACGTCGGTCAATCGCGTGATGTCGCCGTCGCTTGCGACGCTGCCGGACAGGTCGATACGATCGCCTGAAATCGAAAAATCGGCGTCGAGATTGCCGCCTATCAGGGCCCATGGACTGGTGGACCAGTGCAGCCGTCCAAGGTGATCCCCGCGCAGAAGGAGTTCCGCGCTGCCATCCCAGGCACTGCCTTGCGCATCGGCCAGGGCCACCCGGGCCGAGGAGAGTTGGGGGCGCGCCTGCGCAACGACCCAGCTTGCCGGCGCGTTGGCGGCGAGGAAGCCGGCGTAGCTGATGACCACAACCAGGGTGGAGACAATGATGCGGACGATCATGAACGCAGGTTGAGCGTGAGACTGACGTTTACGGTGCCCGGCGCCTGGGCGCCCTGAATGCTGGCGCTCTCCACCACGATACCCTTTTCGGTCGCCAGCATCTCCAGCCAGCGCACCAGCGTATCGAAGGGCACCGAAGTCAGGGTAAGGCGCACGCCGCCGTTGTCGGCTTGTTCGAGACGCTGCACGGATTGGTTGATGGCGGAGCCGCGTGCCGCGGCGGATACGGCGCTGAAAACCGAGCCCGTAAACGAGGCGGCGCCACCGCCCGGCGCGGTCGAGCGACGCAGCCGATCGGCGACGCCGTTCATGTACACGAGCAGCGAGCGGTCCGCCTGCAGCCTCCGATCGAGGTCTTGGTGCGCGGAGACCAGCGGCTGAATCACGGCGAGATAGAGAATCAGCAAAAGAATGACTCCCAGACCCAGCAATACCATTTTCTGTTCGCGTTTGGCGAGGCCCGCGTACCAAGTGACGACCGGTTGCGGCAGTTTCACGAGCCTGCTCCCGCGCCCAGGGTCAAGGCACCGTTGACCCCCTCGCTGGTTTGGTTGACGGAGCGAATTTTGACCGGCACCCGGCTTTTTGTCGAGATGGCCGAGCGGATCGCATCGAGGCTGGCTACATCGGGGGCATGCAAACGAATCTGCAGGCTGCCGGCCTGGTAGCTCAACGACTCGATATTGACATTGTCCGGCGCGGCGGAGGCCAGTACCGCAAGGAGCGAGAGCAGGTCGTTTTCATGTCCGCCGTCCGCATTGCTCAGGCGAGCGCGAATCAGGCGCCGCGTCGTGGAATTGCCGTACCACTCCTGGTTGGGAAACAGTTGCGAATAAAGCTGCCGCACCTGCCTGTCCAGGCGTGCGTCGAACTGCGCATTGTGGACCCAGCTTGCCGAAAACCCGACGATGGCCAGCAATACCACTGCGGCCAGGGCCCAGGCGGCAGGCAGCCAGGGTTTGGCGGCCTTGCGCCATTCGCTGCCCCGTTTGAACGGGCCCTGGAGCAAATCCATGGCAAGGGGCTGCGCGAAGCCCTCGGGAGCAATGCCGAACAGCCCGTCGCGGAGCAGCTCGGGATCGGCCGTCATGGTATCCAGCTCGATCCCGCTCCCGTAGGGCTCGCGTCCGCGAATCAAGCGAATCGCCTGCGGCCGTTCGGATTCGTCCAGGCTTGCCAGGCGGCGTTCGAGCAGCGCCCAGCCCGTATCGGCCTCCAGCGTGAACCCGCCGGCCGGGCCGCTGCGTACGTAGAGCCAACCTGCATCGGCCAGCACCGTCCAGCCGTCCGCCTGGCGCGGCAGTGCAAGATAGTCCGGCACGACCCGCTGCGGCTGGATGCCTTCGGCAGACAGGGTGTCCAGCGCCGCCCGCAGCCATTCGCGTTCCGCCGCAATCGTTTGCGTTTTCGAGCCTTGCGGGCTCGAGGGCAGGGCGAAAAACAATCTCCCCGGGTCTTCGGCGAAGTGCTCTTCGAGGGCGTAGGGCAGCGCACGGAGAAGTTTGTCCCGGCTTTTGACGGGCAACGAAGCCGTCATGGACAGGAAGTGTTGCCCGGGCGCCAGCCAGATCAGTTCGCAGCCGGCCGCCTGCGCCGCCAGCTCCGATAACGGCTCGTCCGTGCGCGGCGCGTCTTCCCGGTTGCCGTTGGCATCCAGCTTCTGCCAGGCGCAGAGCGCGCTCGGGGGAGACCAGGTGAAAATCAGTTTTTTCATCGAACGGGTATGAAACTGCGTGACAGGGTACGGGTAGCGCCGTTCCCATTGCGATAAATGACACTGTACAGGCTGAGCCGCGTATTGCCAATGCTGGTCGTGACCGAGAGCAGAAAAAACGACGAATCGAGCGTGATCGGAAATTCTATCTCATGGCCAACGACGCTTTTGAAAGCATCCAGGCTGGCATAACCGTCGCGGCTGCGCGCGGCGACGATTTCCTGCGCGCGCGCCAAACCGATACCGGGCACCACGGCGGCAATGACGGGCGCACGGGCGGTGTTGACATTGACCGGCGTGACGATGGGCAGGGCGCTGACGTAAGGCGCCAGCCGCGCGTAGATTTCAGGCGTGATGCCGCGCACCAGACGCAGGCTGCTCACGGACTCGAAGTGCCGGTTGGCGGGAGCGTAGAGAGGATCCAGAGACGCGTAAAAGCCGGACTCCGCGCCCCCCGGGCTGCGCACATCGTCGTCCGTATCCTCCCAGTCGGCGATCGCATTGGCGATCTCCGGGGGGATCCGAAGTGCGACAAGCAGGCGCTGCAAGGCCGCATAGGCCTGTTCGTCCAGCTTGCCGTCCGCACCAATGAGGTTGTTCAGATTCAGGCGCGCTTCCAGATCCTGGACGCCGCCCTCGATAGCGCCGCCCTGAACCGGCAAGGGCGGCAACTGTTGCGCCCACGCGGAATCCAGGCTGTCGTGTTTGTCCGCCGAACGGGTGAGAATGCGGCGTACCCAAGCCTCCGCGCCCAGATTGTATTGCCAGGCCTGACTCTGTTCCAGCAGCAGTGCGCTGCGATGCGTGGACAGGCTGCGTTCCCACAGCATCGCGCTGGTGATGCTGGCGCCCAGCGCGAGGATCAGCAGCGCGATAATGAGCGCCACGCCGCGTTGCTTGTGCCGACGGCCCTTCATTGCGCGAGCAGCACCAGCCGATTGATTTCACCCCAGCGTTTGGTGTCGAGGGTGATCTTGACGGCGATCGGATTGCGTGACAGGAACGTGCCGGGTTCGGAGTTCAACGGTGGCCAGTGCGTACGGGATTGATGCTGGGCGTCCATGAAGGCCAGCGAGATGGCCTGTACGCCGTCGAGCAGGGTCTGACGCTGCGGCGTTGGTGCGATGGCGCGATCCAGCACATCAAACGAGATGCGTTCGAGTTTTCCGTCCTCGACGGTGTAGCCGACGCGCTGCAATCCGCTGCGCGACAGCAGCAGAGGGTTGGGACGTCCTGCGCGGGTGAAAGCCAGTGCCGGAATATTGTTGGCGCCGCCCATCATCGCGGGGACCAGCACCCCCGAAGTGAGACGCACAGGGCGGGTGCTTGCCTGGCGCAGATCGCGGGTGATGGTGGCCATCGCCAGTTGCAGCTGCTGGAAGTGCCGATCATGCTCCTGGGTAATTTCGCGGGCCTTGATCAGGGCATTGAGTCCGCCGTAGGCCGCAACGGCAAGAATGATCAGGATCGTTACCGCCACCAGGATCTCGATCAGGGTAAAGCCCCGCGAACGCGACGCGTGTGGATTGCGGCGATTCATCGCAGCGGCTCGGGTTTCGGGGGTTTTGCCTTGCCGGAATCCCAGGGTGAGGGCAGGGTCGCGGGATGGGCGGGAGGCTCTCCGAGAAAGCCGACCAGCCGCGTGACGATCGTGTCGGGGTCGCTCGCCAGCGCCACGGAAACGGTTACCCGGCGCAGGTCCTTGTCGGGCGTTTCCGCGACTTCCGTCGTGTACTTCCATTTGCGGTTGGCAAACGTCACGCTGCCGTCGGAAGTGCCGACATCCGGCCAGTCGGCTGCGAGCCGCAGCCGTGCAATCCGGTTCTGGGCAATCCAGTTGGCGAAATTGCGTTGCTGCAGCGAGGAGGATACCTGCACGCTTTTGGCGGCGACGCTGATTACGGCCAGCAAGCCGATGCCGATCACTGCCAGGGCGACCAGAACCCCAATCAGCGTGAAGCCCCGATGCGCCGCCGGCGGCCGATTTTCCAATCTAGCGCTGATAATGAATGATCGCCGGTGCATTGATGCTGCCGGGCGGCACGACATGCACGCGTCCATTGCCGCTGCCGCGTATGAGGTAGGTTTTTCCGCCCGTTGTCGTCAACCGCAAGGTGAAGGGCGTAATTTCCCCGGTCGACAAAATCGCGATTTGCGGTGTGACGGCGGCGTCTGCCATGTCGGCATCATCCGCCGCAGGCCCGGCGGTGGCAGCGCTCGGCGCCGTCGCGATCACCGGAATCCTGATCTCGTGCTCGGTGCTAACCGTCAAGCTCAGACCGTCGGGCAGTTCATGCCTGTCGAACACCGGGCTCTTGGTCAAGGCGAGCCAGCCGCCGTGCCCATTAAACACCATGAATTCATAATGATGCGGCTCAACTCTAAGTCCGTACTGCAAGTTCTCCATGCGCGCATTATTGCTGGCCAGTTGTATCAGTCCTGCCAGCTTGATCGCCGTCTGGCCCTCGCTCGAACGGTTGCCGAGTGCGTTGATGGAAATAACGGCCAAACCGCTAACAATCCCGATAATGACCACTACCGCAAGAATTTCCACCAGCGTGAAGCCCGAAACTCGAGGGCGGCCCGCTTTACCCATTGCCGCCGTCCTTGCCCGTGGCGCCGTCGTTCCAGTTGCCGATCACCTGCGATTCATCGCCCGCGGCGGCCGCGCCGGGCGGCCCGTTCGTCCACACGTCGAACGGTTCGTTGTGTGTGCCGGGGAAAAGGTACTTGTAGGGCTGCCCCCAGGGGTCGACCGGTACCTCGGAGAGGTACTGATGCCAGTTGGGTGGAATCGGAGGTGTATCGGGCTTTTTCACCAGCGCCTCCAACCCCTGCTGAGCCGTGGGGTAGGTATAGTTGTCCAGCTTGTAGAGATTCAAGGCCGAGGTAATGGATTGAATGTCTGCCTTGGCGCGCGTAACTCGTGCGCGCTCCGGGGCACTCATGACCCTGGGCACGACAATCGCAGCGAGAATCGCGAGGATTACCACTACAATCATGACCTCGATCAGGGTAAAGCCGCCGCTGCGGCGGCGCATTGGCAATGGCAATGGCATCTGCATACGGTTCAAACCTCTGGAAGACACAATGCATTCATACACAAGTTTAATCCCTGTCGGCGCGGGGGACGATCCCTCTGTGGGCTGTGACCGTCGCGGATCGACATTGTTCTGCGCAAAAGGGATGCCATGAGCCTCCGGCAGGCGCTCCCGCCGGCCTTGTACCGGGCCTGGCCCCTGGGGTTGGTCGTGGCCGTGTGCGTGGGGCTCGCCTTCGGCGGCGAGCCCCTGCGCCTTGCTTTGCGCTACGAACGCGCCCTGGTGGCCAGCGGCGAGTGGTGGCGGCTGTTCACGGGAAATTTTGTCCATACGGGCTGGATGCATGTCGGCCTGGACATGGCCGGGCTGATCCTGCTCTGGCTGTTGACCTTTCGGCAGCTTCGGGGCTGGCGCTGGCTCGCCGCCACCGTGATCGGATCCTGGGTCGTGGGCCTTGGCTTGTGGTGGGTGTGGCCGAACGTGGTCTGGTACGTCGGCATTTCGGGCGTCGCGCATACCTATTGGGCGGCGGGCGCCATCCTGTTGATCCTGGCGCGCGAATGGGAAGGCTGGCCGCTGCTGATCCTGCTTGCGGGCAAGCTCACCTGGGAGCGGGTCCTGGGCCCGCTCCCCAGTTCCGCCGGGCTCATGAACGAACCGGTGCTGACCGTCGCGCACCTGGCGGGAGCCGTCGGCGGGGTTGCCTGCATCCCGTTGTTGCTTGCGCCGCGCCTCCTGGTCCGCCTGCGACGGCCGCCACGTTTACAATAATTCCGTCCATCGCGGAGAATCATCCATGCCGTTTGCCGTCGTGTTCCCGGGTCAGGGCTCACAATCCGTAGGCATGCTTGCCGGCCTTGCCGACGGCTCGGAGGTGGTTGCCGATACCATAGCGGAAGCCTCCGAGGCGCTGGGCTTCGACCTGGGAAATTTGCTGCGCGAAGGGCCGGCCGAGGAGCTGAACCGCACGGAAAACACCCAGCCCGCACTGCTTGCCGCCGGCATTGCCGTGTGGCGGCTGTGGATGGAGCGGGGTGGAACGCAGCCCGCGGTCCTTGCCGGGCACAGCCTGGGCGAATACACGGCGCTGGCCGCGGCCGGCGCGATTGCCTTTACAGACGCCCTGCGCCTGGTGCGCCAGCGCGGGCTTTTCATGCAGGAAGCGGTGCCCGAAGGCGTGGGCGCGATGGCGGCCATCATCGGGCTCGATGCGCAGACGGTGACCCGCCTCTGCAGCGAGGCGGGTTCGGAAGGAACCGTGTCGGCCGCCAATTTCAATTCCCCCGCGCAGATCGTCATCTCCGGTCAGCGCGCGGCCGTGGAGAAGGCCAGGGGCCTGGCCGAGGCGGCCGGCGCGAAGCGGGTGATTCCGCTGGCCGTAAGCGTGCCGTCGCACTGCGGCCTGATGCGGCCCGCCGCCGAACGCCTGGCCGCGGAACTGTCGGCCCTGGAACTTGTGACGCCCGCCATCCCGGTCGTCAACAATGCCGACGTCGCAGCGCCGCAGGAGGCGCAGGTCATCGCCGACGCCCTGGTCCGGCAACTGACGCAATCGGTGCGCTGGACCGAGACCGTCCTCAGCCTGCGGGACGATTTCGGTGCGCAGGCGGTGTTCGAATTCGGGCCGGGCCAGGTGCTGACCGGCCTGGGCAAACGCATCGACCGGCGTTTTCCAGGGCAGGCCGTGAACGATACGGCAAGCCTCGAAAAAGCACTGGAAGCAGCGAAGGATTTTTCATGATGGACAAGGACTTGTTGCAGGACAAAACGGCGCTCGTCACCGGCGCCAGCCGCGGCATCGGCCGCGCCATTGCCGACAACCTGGCACGTGCCGGCGCGCACGTCATCGCAACGGCCACCAGCGAGGCCGGCGCCGAAGCAATCACGGAGCGCCTCAAGGCCGACGGCCTGTCCGGCGAAGGCCGGGCGCTCGACATTGCCTCGCCCGATTCGGTCGCCGCGCTGGGTGAGTACTTCGGCAAACAGGGTCCGGATATCCTGGTGAACAACGCGGGGATCACCCGCGACAACCTGTTGCTGCGCATGAAGGAAGAAGAATGGGAGCAGGTGATCGCCACCAACCTGGGCGGCGTATTCCGGCTCACCCGCCTTCTCCTGCGCCCGATGATCAAGCGTCGCTGGGGGCGCGTGATCAGCATCGGCTCGGTAGTGGCCGCCAGCGGTAACCCGGGCCAGGCCAACTACTGCGCGGCCAAGGCGGGCATCGAAGGCTTCACGCGTTCACTCGCGCTCGAGGTCGCGGCCCGCGGCATCACGGCCAATGTGGTCGCGCCGGGTTTCATTGCCACCGACATGACCCAAGCGCTCACCGACGAGCAGAAGGAGACCCTCGCCAAGCAGATTCCGATGGCACGGCTCGGCACTGTCGACGATGTCGCCGGCGCCGTTCTCTACCTCGCCTCGAAGGCGGGCGCCTACGTGACCGGTCAGACCCTGCATGTGAACGGCGGATTGCGCTGCGGCTAGCCTGCATTATTCACGAGGCCGACTGGCGCTACATTGCAAGTTGCTGAATGGATTGAAGAACAGGACATAATTGAGGTCAGTTTGGAGACTGCAGCCTGCAGCCTGCAGCCCGCGGCCCGCGCCAGTCTATCGCGGCGCTTGCCGAGTCTCCGGCATGCTCCTCGCGGTGCCATGCGTGGCCTTCACGAAAACCATGGCTACGGCTATGCTTTTCGCTCCAGGCCGGCGCCTGGCTTGCTGCGAATTCCGCAATCACCACAATGCCCCATGAATAATGCAGGCTGACCGGGCCCGGCACGCCCTGCAGCCGCAACCGACGGCCTGCACGCAGGTACTCACTGGATTTCCATGATTCTGAAGCGCCGATCGGCATCGCCTTCAAATGTTAAAATACCTTGTTTCAGAAACAGTTACCGGTAATGCGCCTTGGGTCCGGTACATCATTCGGAGAACGCCATGCATGAAGTCATCGATATTCTCGAACGCATTCGCAGCCGCGCAGGCGAGCCGCTCACGGGCGGTTTGTCCGACTCGACGATCCTCCATTTTGCCGCCCGGGACGACAGCCTCGTGGCCGCAATTCGCGCTGCGGATGAAGCATTCTCCACGCTCCAGGCGGACTTTCCCGGGCTGCCGGCAAAAAGCGAACAGGAACAGGCGCTGGCCGTGCAGGCGGATTTCGTCAATTTCTATCCGGACGATGCCATCAACCCCTACGTGGCGTTGACCGCACGCGGACCGTGGATCGTCACGACTGCCGGCGCCGTGCTGCACGACGACGGCGGCTACGGCATGCTCGGCCTCGGCCATGCCCCGGCTGCAATCCTGGAGGCGATGAACCAGCCGCATGTCATGGCCAACGTGATGACGCCGAGCTACTCGCAGCTGCGCCTGGCGCGCGCGCTGCACCGCGAGGTCGGGCAAACGCGCGGCGGCTGCCCCTACGCGCGTTTTCTCGCCATGAACAGCGGTTCGGAGGCGGTCACGGTGGGCGCGCGCATCAGCGATGTGAACGCCAAACTCGAGACCGATGAAGGAGGGCGCCACGCCGGGCGCGGCATCAAACATCTGTCGCTGGCGGGCGGTTTCCACGGGCGTACCGGCCGGCCGGCGCGATTTTCCGATTCCTCGCGCAAGACCTACGCCAGGTTTCTGGCGAGCTTCCGCGACAGCGACGATTTCTGGACCGTCGCGCCCAACGACCTCGATGGTTTGCGCGAAATCTACGCACGAGCGGAACGGGAGAACGTATTCCTGGAGGCCTTTTTCCTCGAACCGGTGATGGGCGAAGGCGATCCGGGGCAGGCCATCACCCCGGAGTTTTATCGCCTCGCACGCGAACTCACCGAGGCGCACGGCAGCCTCCTGTTGGTGGATTCGATCCAGGCCGGACTGCGTGCGCAAGGCGTGCTTTCGATCGTCGATTACCCGGGCTTCGAAAACGAGGCGACCCCGGACATGGAAGCCTGGTCCAAGGCACTCAATGCCGGGCAGTACCCGCTCTCGGTGCTGGCCATGAACGAACGCGCGGCCGGGCTGTATCGCAAGGGCATTTACGGCAATACCATGACGGCCAACCCCCGGGCCATGGATGTGGCCACCGCCGTGCTGCAAGCGATTACTCCGGAACTGCGCAGCAATATCCGTGAGCGCGGCAAGGAGTTCCTGGCGAAGCTGGAAGCGTTGGCCGCCGAACTGGACGGCCCGATTACCAAGGTACAGGGGACGGGGCTGCTGTTCAGTTGCGAACTGTCGCCCGACTACAAGGCCTTCGGCGCCGGGTCGTCCGAGGAATACATGCGTCGCCACGGCGTCGGCGTCATCCACGGCGGTGAGCGCTCACTGCGTTTCACGCCGCATTTCGGCATCGGTGAGGAAGAGGTCAACCTGGTCATCGATGCCGTGCGCGATGCCGTTCTCAACGGCCCGCGCGCCCGGGCGGCTGAGCCGGAACGCAAAACCGCAAATGCCGGGGGCTGATTTTGCGGCTTGAAGGCTCCTGCCATTGCGGGCGTGTCGTCTTTCGGCTCGACTCGCCGACGCCTTGCCCGTACATGCGCTGCTACTGCAGCATCTGCCGCAAGACGGCCGGCGGCGGCGGTTATGCCATCAACCTGGGCGGCGACGCGGCGAGCCTCGAGGTGGAAGGGCGCGAACACGTCACGGTGTATCACGCCCGGCTCAAGGACGCGGAGGGCCAGCAAACCGACAGTCCCGCGGAACGGCATTTTTGCCGTCATTGTGGTAGCTGCCTGTGGGCCTGGGACCCGCGCTGGCCGGGGTTGATCCATCCGTTTGCCTCGGCGATCGATACGCCCCTGCCGCAGCCCCCCGAACGGGTGAGCATCATGCTCGATTCGCGGGCCAACTGGTGCAAGGCGCCGCAAGGCGCGCAAGAGCGCCATTTCCCGGCCTATCCCGATGAATCGCTCGCCGATTGGCACCGCCGCCACGGCCTTCTCGAAAACGGATGACCGCTATAATGAGACTTTGCGGCAATCCACTTGAGGACAGACCGTCAAAGGGCGCCGCCGGCGGACAATCCGGCGAGCGCAGCGCGTTTTCGGGCGAAAGTGGCGGAATTGGCAGACGCGCTGGCTTTAGGTGCCAGTGGGG
This sequence comes from Gammaproteobacteria bacterium, assembly GCA_030452225.1. GTDB lineage: Bacteria > Pseudomonadota > Gammaproteobacteria > JAKDMP01 > JAKDMP01 > JAKDMP01. Next base: position 6,899 of record JAKDMP010000027.1, on the reverse strand, counting down.
GTATCCCCGTGAGAGTTCGAGTCTCTCCTTTCGCACCATCTGAGAAGTCCCGTACTTTCAACCTTATCGACTCAACGGAAAGCAGTTAAACACAATGAGCGTAACCGTCGAACAGAACGGCGCAGTGGGGCGCCGCTTGACCATCACCATACCGGGCGAAACCATTGCCACCGGGATCGAACAGCAGCTCGAAAGCGTCGGCAAGACCGCCAAAATCAAGGGCTTCCGACCCGGCAAGGCGCCGGCATCGATCGTGCGCCGTGAATATGGCGCAGCCGTGCGCGACGACGTGCTCGACGAACTGAAACGCACGCATTATGCCGAAGCCCTGACGAGCGAATCCCTGGACCCGGTGGCGCTGCCCGAATTCGAGGAAGGCCGGTTCGGCGAAGACGGCAGTTTCACCTTCGCGGCCAGCCTGGAAATCTTCCCGCAAGTCGACCCGCAAGGGATCGATGCGTTAGCCGTCAAGCGGCCCAGGGTGGAGATCGGCGACGACGACGTCGATGTCGTCCTCGAGCGCCTGCAAAAGCAGAAAGCGGAATGGGAGAGCACGGATCGAGCGGCGCGGGAAGGCGACCGGGTCAGCGTGAGTTTCGAAGGCCGGGTCGAGGGCGAGCCTTTCGAGGGCAATCAGGGCGAGAACGTCCCGGTGGAGCTGGGCAGCGACGAGATGATCCCGGGTTTCGAGGAGGGACTGGTCGGCATCGGCAAGGACGAGACCCGCCAGCTGGAACTCGAATTCCCCGCGGATTACCGAACCAGCGAGCTGGCCGGGAAAAAGGCTGCGTTCGAAGTCACGGCCTCCGCGGTGGAAGAACGGAAACTGCCCGCGCTGGACGAGGAGTTTGCCGCCTCCTTCGGCTGCGAGGAAGGCGCCGCGCAGTTGCGCGCACGGGTGCGCAGAAATATGGAAACGGAACTCGAAGCGCGCATCCGGGATGACTTGCACGAGCGAATCGGCAATCGGCTGATCGATGCCAATCCGATCGAGGTGCCGAAGGCGTTGGTGGACCAGGAAATCGAGCGTCGGCAACGCCAGATGCTGCGCCGTCTCGGCCTCGGCGAAGATACGGCCAAGGTTCCCAACCTGCCGCGCGAACCGTACGAGGAGGCGTCCGAACGTCATGTGCGCCTCGGACTGTTGATGAGCGCCCTGGTCCGGCGCGAGGCATTTCAGCCGGATCCCGCCAAAGTGGAAAAACATATAGAATCGCTTTGCAGGCAGTTGGACGACCCGGTGGCGGGAGCGCGCGAACTGCGCGCCGACAACCAGGCGATGCGCAACGTCGAAGCCCTGGTTCTCGAGGACATGGTGTACGACTGGCTGCTCGAACAGGCGGCGGTGACCGACGAGCCGAAGGAGTTTCTGGCCTACATGGAGCCCAGACAGGATGGGGCAACGGAGCAGACAAGGAGCCGGGACGATGCATGATATCCGAGCGCAGGGACTGGTGCCGATGGTGGTCGAACAGACCCCGAGGGGCGAGCGCGCCTACGACATTTATTCGCGGCTCCTCAAGGAGCGCCTGATCTTCGTGACCGGCCCGATCGAAGACCATATGGCCAACCTGGTCGTGGCCCAATTGCTGTTTCTGGAGTCCGAAAATCCGGACAAGGACATCAGCCTGTACATCAATTCACCGGGCGGGGCGGTCACGGCCGGGTTTTCGATTTACGACACCATGCAGTTCATCAAGCCGGACGTGTCCACCATCTGCGTCGGCCAGGCGGCCAGCATGGGCGCGGTGCTTCTCGCGGCCGGCGCCAAGGGCAAGCGCTACAGCCTGCCGTATTCGCGCATGATGATTCACCAACCCTCGGGCGGGGTGCAGGGGCAGCAATCGGACATCGAGATTCACGCGCGCGAAATTTTGTCCGTGCGCGAGAGGATCAACAGGATTCTCGCGCATCACACCAGCCAATCCCTCGAACAGGTGCAGATCGACACCGATCGCGACCGCTTCATGGGTGCCGAGGAAGCGATGGAGTACGGCCTGGTGGATCGCATCATTACCAACCGCGGCGAAGAGCCGGGGGGCAAGTAATCCCATGTCGGTGACGTGCAGCACATCCAGCCGGCCCGGGGGGTTGCCGAACGGCCTCGAGTACGGCATGATGACCTGCGCGAGAGGCGGGTAACTCGTGGAGGAGACGGCATGAGTACCGATGAGACTGACGGAACGACAGAGGGCGGCAAGCTCCTGTTTTGTTCGTTCTGCAACAAGAGCCAGCATGAAGTCGGCAAGCTGATCGCCGGCCCATCCGTATACATTTGCGACGAGTGCGTGGAGCTGTGCAACGAAATCATTCGCGAGGAGTTGCAGGAACGTACCGAGAGCTCGACTTCGAAGCTCCCCAAGCCGCAGGAAATCAAGGCCATACTCGACCAATACGTGATCGGGCAGGATGAGTCCAAGAAAGTACTCTCGGTTGCCGTCTACAACCACTACAAGCGCATCGAATCGCGTTCCGGCAAACGCGGCGCGGACGACATTGAACTCGCCAAAAGCAACATCCTGCTGATCGGCCCTACCGGCTCGGGCAAGACGCTGCTTGCGGAAACCCTGGCGCGCATCCTCAATGTCCCTTTCACGATCGCCGACGCGACCACGCTTACCGAAGCGGGATATGTGGGTGAAGACGTCGAAAACATCGTCCAGAAACTGCTGCAAAAGTGCGATTACGACGTCGAAAAGGCGCAGACCGGCATCGTGTACGTCGATGAGATCGACAAGCTTTCGCGCAAATCGGACAACCCTTCCATCACCCGGGACGTATCGGGCGAGGGCGTACAGCAGGCCCTCCTGAAACTCATAGAAGGCACGGTAGCCTCGGTACCTCCACAGGGAGGGCGCAAGCATCCGCAGCAGGAATTCCTGCAGGTGGATACCAGCAACATCCTGTTTGTCGTCGGCGGCGCCTTTGCCGGCCTCGACAAGATCATTCGCGGCCGCACCGAGAAGAGCGGCATCGGATTCGTGGCCGAAGTCAAGGATGCCAAGGCGCTGCGCGCCGAAGAAAGCGAGGTGCTGCGCCAAGTCGAACCCGAAGACCTGATTCGCTATGGGCTGATCCCCGAATTCGTCGGCCGACTGCCTGTCGTGGCCACCCTGGATGCGCTGGAGCAAGACGCCCTGGTCAGGATCCTCGTGGAGCCCAGGAATTCGCTCACCAGGCAATACAAGCGCCTGTTCGAGATGGAAGGCGTGGAACTGGAATTTCTCGAAACCGCCCTGACGGCCTGCGCGGAGCGCGCCCTCGCGCGCAAAACCGGCGCCCGCGGCCTGCGCACGATCCTCGAGCGGGCGCTGCTCGACACGATGTATGAATTGCCCACCCTGGAGTACGCCAGCAAGGTGGTGGTGGACGACAAGGTGATCCGCCGGGAATCGCAACCTTACGTGGTATTCGACCGCCCCGAGGAGCGGAATCGCGCCGCGGCCAGCGACGAATAGTCGGGCGCTTGCCGAACGGAAAGCCTTGAAAACCGGCCGCATCGCCGTAATCTAGTGGACGAGACCACAGCCGCATTCAGCCGAGGCTCCTTATGAGCGAACGCCCTTCCGAAGCGAACAGGATTTCCGTGTTGCCCCTGCGCGACGTGGTGGTCTATCCGCACATGGTCATGTCCCTGTTCGTGGGCCGAGCGCCATCCATTCGCGCCCTGGAAGAAAGCATCGAGAGCGACAGCCCGATTTTGCTGCTCGCCCAGCGCAGCCCCGAGGTGGACGAGCCCAAGGCGAAGGACCTGTTCCGTGTCGGAACGCTGGCCACCATTCTGCAGATGCTGAAACTGCCTGACGGCACGATGAAACTGCTTGTCGAAGGGCAGGAGCGCATGGCGGTGCAGCGGCTGTACCGCGGCGATTCATTTACCGCCGATGCCGCCGGTGTTGCCGAACACGCCCAGGCTCCGGGCCAGGAAAACGATGCTCTGCAACGTGCCGCAACGGCCTCGTTCGAGCAATACGTTAGGCTCAGCAAGAAGGTGCCCGCGGAGCTGCTCGGCTCGCTGGCGGGCATCGAGGAATCCGGGCGGTTGGCCGATGCCATGGCTGCACACATGAATCTGCGCCTGGAGGACAGGCAATCCTTGCTGGAGGAGTTTGATCCCTCCACGCGGCTGGAGAAGATCATGGCGCTGGTGAGCGGAGAGATCGATCTTCTGCAGATGGAAAACCGGATTCATGGACGCGTGAAGCAACAGATGGAAAAGAGTCAGCGAGAGTATTATCTGAACGAACAGATGAAGGCGATCCAGAAGGAAATGGGCGAAACCGGCGAAGGCCCCGGCGACCTGGACGAGCTTGCGCAGCGCATCGAGGCGGCGGGCATGTCGAAGGAGGCGCGCAAGAAGGCCGATGCCGAGCTGGCCAAGCTCAGGATGATGCCGCCCATGGCCGCGGAAGCCACGGTCGTGCGCAATTATCTGGATTGGCTGCTGGGTGTGCCGTGGAAAAAGCGCAGCCGTGTGCGCAGTGATTTGAGCGCCGCACAGGAGGTACTGCAACGCGATCACTTCGGGCTCGAGAAGGTCAAGGAGCGGGTGGTGGAATACCTGGCCGTACAAAAGCGCGTGAGGCACATGAAGGGTCCCATCCTGTGCCTGGTGGGTCCACCGGGCGTCGGCAAGACCTCGCTCGGTCAAAGCATCGCGCGGGCCACGAATCGCAAATTTTGCCGCATCTCGCTGGGAGGCGTGCGTGACGAGGCCGAAATCCGCGGCCATCGGCGCACCTACATCGGCTCCATGCCCGGGAAGATCATCCAGAAACTTGCGCGCGCGGGCACGCGCAACCCGTTGATGGTTCTCGATGAAATCGACAAAATGTCCATGGATTTCCGCGGCGACCCTTCCTCGGCCCTGCTCGAAGTACTCGATCCCGAACAGAACAACGTCTTCAATGATCATTACCTGGAGGTGGATTTCGACCTCTCGGAGGTCCTGTTCATCGCAACGGCCAACAGCCTGAACATCCCGCCGCCCCTGCGCGATCGCATGGAGATCATCCGCATTCCGGGCTACACCGAGGACGAAAAGAAGATGATTGCCAGACATTTCCTCGTTCCCAAGCAGATCAAGGCCAATGGCTTGAAGGCGAAGGAGATCGAGATTACGGACGAGGCTATCGAAGGCATCATCCGGGTCTACACGCGCGAAGCGGGGGTACGTAACCTGGAACGTGAAATCGCCAGAATTTGCCGTAAAACCGTCAAATCGCTGCTGCTCGATGCGAAGGGCGGCGCGCCGATCCGCATTGGTCGTGAGGCGCTCAACGAGCTTTTGGGGGTTGAGCGTTTCCGCTTCGGACGTGCCGACGAAGAAAACCAGGTGGGGCAGGTCGTCGGACTGGCCTGGACCGAGGTCGGGGGGGAATTGTTGCGCATCGAGGCCGCCAGCGTCCCGGGCAAGGGAAAACTCACCCACACCGGGCAGTTGGGCGACGTCATGAAGGAATCCGTCCAGGCGGCGCTGACGGTCGTACGCGCGCGTGCGCCTTCGCTTGGAATCGGCGAGGAAGCCTTCCGCGAGCACGATTTCCACGTTCACGTGCCCGAGGGAGCCACCCCCAAGGACGGTCCCAGCGCCGGCATCGGCATGGCTACCGCGCTGGTCTCGGCACTCACCGGCATCGCGGTGCGCGCCGAAGTCGCCATGACCGGCGAGATAACCCTTCGCGGCGAGATTCTGCCGATCGGCGGCTTGAAGGAAAAGTTGCTGGCGGCTCAGCGCGGAGGCATCTCGACCGTTCTCATCCCGGAAGAAAACGTAAAGGATCTTGCGGATATCCCCGACAACGTGAAAAACGGACTCGACATCGTCCCCGTGCGCCGGATCGATGCGGCATTGAACCTGGCACTTGTACGCGAACCCGAACCATTGCCCGAAACCAGGCCGATTCCACCCGACGCACCCCGCTCGGGACGCGGCGCAATACCTGCGCATTGAGGGAGCATCGGGGCGCCGCGCCCGGATGGCTCCGGCCAGGCGCAGGCGGCTCCCAAGTCAACCGAAAGGTTCCCACGATATCAGTGAACCAATCTCGTTTGTAGGGGCAAGTATCTGATCTCGCATGATGAAAACTCTTTGCGGTAAAATTGCCGGGCTGCTTGCCCGGCGGTCCGGCGCGGCCCGGGGCGAGCGCTCCCCGTACCGGCGCGCAGGCCGCTGTTTGACAGGCTTTCAACCGCACTGGTATAAAGCTACCACCGCAGCCAAGAGGATGCGGTCAGAGGAGACAGGTTCGGACAATGAGCCGAAGGGTTTTCCTGATCCATTTTTTATTCACGCTTACACAGAGGGGAAGCTAGCACATGAACAAGACAGAATTGGTAGAAGCTGTCGCCGAAGAAACCAGCCTTTCCAAGACGGAAGCGGGGCGTGCCGTGGACGCTGTTTTCGGTGGCATTACCCGTGCGCTCAAAAGCGGCGACACGGTTACCCTGGTTGGTTTTGGCAGCTTTGTGGTTCGTCAGCGGGCAGCGCGTACCGGCCACAATCCGCAGACGGGACAGCCCATTCAGATTCCTGCCAGCAAGGCGCCTGCCTTCAAGGCTGGCAAGGCCTTGAAGGATGCAGTAAACTAACCTGCTTGGAAGACTCGTCGGCCTGGGTGTCTGCGCCGATGCCCAGGCACGGCGAATCGGCCACAGGCGGGTGCTTAGCTCAGTCGGGAGAGCGTCGCCCTTACAAGGCGAAAGTCGGGGGTTCAAATCCCTCAGCACCCACCATCGGTCAAACCGTGAAGACGTCCTGGCGGCAGCTAACGGGCGCTTGTGTGTAAAATCCGCCGCTCGTCCCGGACAGGGCCACTTGCATCGGGCTTGCTGGAATCGGCGCTGCGGTTTGTTCAGAGGCCTGCCTTACAGGCCGGCACGCCCGGCCATGGTTGCCG
>JAKDMP010000142.1 GCA_030452225.1 Gammaproteobacteria bacterium | reverse complement strand
ATCAGCTTCTGCGTCATGTGCACCGTGTCCTGGAAGAACACGTTGTTGTCTTCCACCCCCTGCTCGATCAGCAGCTGCCCCTTCAGGTTCTGCGCGTAATTGATCGCCGAGCTTTTCTCATAAGCCTGCGGATCAATGTTCGGGCGGTTGAGAATGTCCGAGGTATAAAGATCGTTGTAGTTCGCCCAGTCGGCCACCGGGCGCAACGCCGCACCAGCCTGGAACAGGTTCGGGCGGCGGAACATCATCATGTAGGTCATGAAGCCGCCGTAGGAGCCGCCGTACACGCCGAGCCGGTCGGGATCGACGTTGTAGTGCTTCTCCAGCCAGTGCATGGCGTCCTCGATATCCTGCACTTCCGGGTGCCCCATGTTGCGGTAAATCGCCGTGCGCCAGTCGCGGCCGTAGCCCTTGGAACCGCGGTAGTCCACGTCCACCACGATGTAATCGTGGCGGGTGAGGAACTGGTTGAACATCATTTCGTGGAAGTAATAGGACCAGCCGCTGTGGGCGTCCTGCAGGTAGCCGGCGCCGTGGATGAAGGCCGCGCCCGCATAGCTTTTGTCCGGATCGTAATCGGCGGGCAGATACAACCGCGCGCGCAAATTGCCGTCGAAATGCGTCGAGGGAATATCGACGATCAAAGGCTTTATCCAATCGATCCTCTTGAACCCGGGCTTGATCGTGTACGTCAGACGCTCCGCCTTGCCGCCGGGCGCAGACAACACCGTATACAACTCCGGCGGCCTGAGCATGCTCGAATGATAGAACAGCACCCGGTCGCCGCCGGGAGAAAGCACGAAGCGTGAATCCGAATGCAGCCACGGCTGCGCGCCGTTCATGCCGCCCAGTTGCGTGATGGCTTCGCTCTTGCCGCTCGCGACATCGAGGCGGTACAGCTCGTATATGCTTGGGTCGCGCTTGTTCGCGCGATAGTAGATGTACTTGTCGTCGCGGCTCACGACCGGATGGTTGACCTCGAACTGCCCGCTCGTCACTTGCCGCGTATCGCCGCTTTCGACGTTTTCGAGGTAAAGCTGCGAGTAGCCGCTTTCCTCGGAGAGATACCAAAGCGTTTCGTTGTCATGCATCCAGCCGAAGCCGTTGAAGGCCCAGTTGATCCACGCCGGGTCGGTCAGCCGGTTCCGCGTCACCAGCTTCATCCCGTGGTCGAAATCCACGGTCGCGATCCAGCGATCCTTGTTGTCGATGCTGCGGAACATGATCGCGACGCGCTCGCCGTTGTCGCTCCACTGCACGCCCCAGACCTGTACCGGGCGCACCGCGGGCGCCTTGACCGAAGCCTCGGCCTTGTCGCGCGGTATGCCGTGCTGCACGTCCCACTCGATCGCCTTTTTGCGCAATTCGGCCAGCGGGGCGTCCTTGATGCCCGGCAGCACGGTCGTATCGAGCCGGTATTGCTTGTGATTGTCGATGTCGAGGAGCATCACGCTTTGCGGTGCGGGCTTGTTCCAGCCTACCCGGCGGCGCACCTTCTCCATGCGGTTTTTCCCGCTGAAGGTGATGTAGTCGGGCATCTCGCCGTGCGGCCCGGCATCGTATTGCTTCGGTACGGTTACCAGGAGAAGCCAGCGGCCGTTGGGCGACAGGCTGCGGCGCAGAATCCTGACATCCCCGCCGACATAAAACGGCACCGTGGCGATATTGCCCGATGCCTCGGCCAGCATGCGTGCATGAGCGCGCTGCGTCTGCTCGTCTTCCTTGCGGTCGCGCAGCGATTCAAAAAGCCGCAGTTGCTCGGCGCTGTAGAAATGATACGGTTCGTTGTTTTTTTCGGGCGGGTTCTGCGTCTTGACGATGGCCGCCCTGCGGCTGAGCCCGGTTTCGAGATCGCGCACCATGACGTGTCCGTCGACGTGGTAGCTGAGGGTACGGCCGTCGGCCATGAACCGCGGCCGGTGTACCGGACCGACCCCGCGCGTAAGCTGCTGAACCGTGCCGTTGCGCAAATGCTTCACATACAGGTTGCCTCCCACGACGTAGGCTTCGAGGGTGCGCGGGCGATTGTACACGGCGCGCGGCGAACCGGTGGCGGCAATATTTTCGGGCGGCACTTCGTGCGTCCGGCCGCTGGCTACGGCCACGGCATACAGTACTGCGATTGGCGATCCATGCGGCTCGAGCGAGTAATACACGGTCTCGCCATCCGCGCTCCAGTACGGTTCGGTCGCCGGAATGGAAATCCAGTCCGGGTTGGCCATGATACGCGTGAGAGTCAACGTCGTGGTCGCGGGGGCCGCCGGCGTCACCGGACGGGCGAAGTCCGCCGTAGCCAGGCAAAGTAAAACGGCCGTCAACAAAAATCGCATTGCCTTCTCCAGTCGTCGTGAATGCGGGCAAACTGAAAGTTTAGCGGAAAAAGGGGTTTATCACACAGAACACGGAATTCGCGGCAATTGGAATCGATTCGATCGCGAGCAAGCCCGCTCCCACGCATGAATGTGCAGTTTGTGGGAGCTAGCTTGCTCGCGAAGCCGGCAGGATGCCGGCACTCCGCTCCATTTACGGGTCAGTGGGCTTCGTCCCAGTTGGCGCCGTGCCCGATGTCGACCACCAGCGGCACGGCCAGATCGGCGGCCTCCTGCATGATGCCGCGAATCTTTTCCCGTGCGTCGTCCAGCCGTTTTTCGGCGATTTCGAAAACCAGTTCGTCGTGGACCTGCATGACGAGGTGGATATCCTCATCGGCCCGGCACCAGTCGTGCGTCGTGATCATCGCCCGCTTGATGATGTCGGCCGCAGTACCCTGCATAGGCGCATTGATTGCCGCGCGCTCGGCGGCCTGGCGGCGCTGGCCGTTGCGGCTCGCGATTTCCGGCACATACAGCCTGCGGCCGAAAAGCGTTTCCACGTAACCGCGTTTTTTCGCATTCTTGCGAGTAGCGTCCATGTACTCGCGCACGCCGGGATAGCGCTCGAAGTAGCGCTCGATGTACACGCCGGCATCCTCGCGCGGGATATCGAGCTGGCGCGCAAGGCCGAAGGCGGACATGCCGTAGATGAGCCCGAAGTTGATCGCCTTGGCCGCACGGCGCTCGTTCGCGCTCACCTCATCCAGCGACCTGCCGAACACTTCGGCCGCGGTCGCACGGTGAATGTCGCGGCCATCGGCAAAGGCGCGGCGCAGGCCCTCGTCGCCGGAAAGATGCGCCATGATGCGCAGCTCGATCTGCGAGTAGTCGGCCGCCAGGATCACCGCGCCCGGCGGCGCAATGAAGGCCTGGCGAATGCGCCGGCCCTCCTCGCTGCGCACCGGGATGTTCTGCAGGTTGGGATCGGAAGAAGACAGCCGGCCGGTCGAGGTGCCGGTCTGGTTGTAGGAGGTATGCACGCGGTCGGTGGCGGGGTTGGCACTCGTGGGCAGCTTTTCAGTGTAGGTCGAGCGGAGCTTGGCCATGCCGCGGTAATCGAGGACGATTTGCGGAAGTGCGTGCTCCAGCGCAAGGTCGGCGAGTACCGATTCGGCCGTCGAGGGTTTTCCCTTGGGCGTTTTCTGGTGGACCGGCAAGCGAAGATGCTCGAACAGGATGTCGCCGAGCTGGGCCGGGGAGTCGAGATTGAATTGCGTGCCGGCCTCCTTCCAGGCCGCCTCCTGGAGCCGCAGCATTTCGCGCGCGAGCTTGCCGCTTTGCGCCGCGAGCCGTTTGCGGTCGATCAGTACACCGTGGCGCTCCATCGAAAGCAGCACCGGCACCAGCGGCAATTCGATGTCCCGGTACACCTTGCGCAGCGGTTCGATCTTCTCCAGCTCCGGCCACAACGTCTCGTGCAGCCTCCAAGTGACATCCGCATCTTCGGCCGCATACGGGGCGGCGGTTTCGATCGGCACATCCTCGAAGCCGATCTGTTTCCTGCCCTTGCCGCAGACCTCCTCGTAGGTAATGGTGCGCTCATCCAACACGCGCAAGGCGAGCGAATCCATGTCGTGGCGCCCGGCCGTCGGATTCAGCACCCAGGATTCGAGCAGGGTGTCGTGGCGAATGCCCGCGAGCGTAATGCCGTGATTGGCGAGGGCGTGCGCATCATACTTGAGGTGATGCCCCAGCTTGCCGCGCTTCGAATCCTCGAGGATCGGCTGCAAACGCCGCAGTACCGAGTCGCGCTCGAATGGCGCCGCCTCGCTGTGCGCAAGCGGGATGTACGCCGCCTCGCCGGGCGCGACGGCGAACGAGACGCCGACGATGCGCGCGTCGAGATAATTGAGGCTGGTGGTCTCGGTATCGAAAGCAAACAGGTCGGCCTGCCCGATCTTTTCGATCCATGCGCCGAGCGCCGCCTCGTCGGTGACGACGGCGTAGTTGCGCTCCGCGCTTTGCGGCTCCGGCTCCGGTTCCGCCAGCTCCCTGAGCCAGGTTTCGAACTCGAGTTCGCGGTACCACTTCCGGAGCTTCTTGTCATCCGGCTTGCCGGGCATCAAATCCGCGGGCCCCAGCTCGAGTTCGACATCGCTCTTCACGGTGGCGAGTTGGCGCGAAAGTTCGAGCTGCTCGAGATTCGCGCGCAGCTTCTCGCCCACCTTGCCCTTGATTTCGTCGGCGTGCGCACGGATCGCGTCGAGGCTCCCATACTCGTTCAACCACTTGGCCGCCGTTTTCTGGCCCACCCCCGGCACGCCGGGAATGTTGTCGGAAGTGTCGCCCATCAGTGCGAGCAGATCGACGATGCGCTCGGGCGGCACGCCGAACCGCTCTTTCACCCCCGCGCGGTCGCGGCGCGTGCCGCGCATGGTGTCCACCAGCGTGATGTGGCCGTTCACGAACTGCGCCATGTCCTTGTCGCCAGTGCCGATTTCGACCTCGAATCCCGCCTCGGTGGCCTGCAGGGCGAGCGTCGCGATCACGTCGTCGGCCTCGACCCCGGGCACTTGGATCAGCGGCAGACCCAGCGCCTCGATCACCGCATACAGCGGTTCCATCTGCGCCGCCATGTCGTCCGGCATGTGCGGGCGGTTGGCCTTGTAGGCCTCGAACAACTCGTCGCGAAACGTCTTGCCCGGCGCATCGAAGACTACCGCCACATGCGTCGGCGCATCCTCGCGCAGCATTTTCCTGAGCATGGCCACGACGCCGCGCACGGCGCCCGTGGGCCGCCCGTCGCTGGCGGAAAGCGGCGGCAGTGCGTAAAAGGCCCGATACAGATAGGCCGTGCCGTCGATCAGGGTAAGCCGTTTGGCGCTCATCGGCTGGCTGCGGTCGGCGTCGCGGTCGTTTGCGGCGCCGTGGCCGGCACCGGCGCCGAAGCAGGTACCGGCGCCGAGGTCGGAACCGGTGCTGTAGCCGAAACCGCGGGCGAAGCGGCCCCGGCCGGCTTCGCCTCCGGCGATGGCAGATACAACGGCCCGGTCTGCCCGCAGCCGCCAAGCGCAAGTGTACCCATGGCGAAGCTTGCAGCGGCGATTACGCAGACCAAACGACGAGGCCGGGCGGACATATCAAACCTTTGAAGCATACGCAACTACCAATTATAGTTATGCCAAGAAGATGAAGCGTTCGAAATAGGCTATGACCGAATGGTACTTACATAAGCCAATATCACATGCTATTGGCGTCATACCGGCGAAGGCCGGTAT
>JAKDMP010000141.1 GCA_030452225.1 Gammaproteobacteria bacterium | reverse complement strand
GCGCCATGCTTGGCCTTCACGAAAACCATGGCTACGGCTATGCTTTTCGCTCCAGGCCGGCGCCTGGCTTGCTGCGAATTCCGCAATCACTCGCAATGCCTCATCAATAATGCAGGCTAGTAACTGCGGGATCCCCCCTCCCCTCGAGCGCTCCGGCTACGGGATGTGAACGACTTACTGCTCGTCCGGATTGATGACGTAGGCGCCGTCTTCGTCGTGGATTTCGCGGCCGGTAACCGGCGGGTTGAACGCGCACACCAGTTTCATTTCGGTCCTGGCCTTGAGCGTATGCCGGTCGTGCTGGTCGAGCGCGTACACCGTGCCCGGCTCGATGACATGCTCCTCGCCCGTGTCGCGGTTGACGATGGAGCCTTCGCCCTGGTAGCAGAACACCGCCTCGAAGTGATGCTTATACCACATGTCGAATTCGAGGCCCGGCGGGAAGGTGGTTTCATGGAACGAGAAGCCCATGCCGTCCTTGGCCAGCAGCCAGCGCACGCTGGTCCAGCCGCCTGGGCTGACGACTTCTCGGTCGGTGCCGCGCAGGTCTTCGGTTCGAATGATTTTCATCTCGTCTCCTTGAGTTACCGTCTTTGCAATCCTCGCGGCGCGCACATTGTACTACGCAGCAACGACCATCGGCTTGTGCCATGCAAGCGCGAGCCTGCAGGCGCTCATACGTAGAAGTCGAGTTCTTCCTGATGCTTGAGCAGGTCGCGCAACTGGTAGGGATCCTCCCCGAAGAAAAACACAAGCCCCCAATGGGTGCCGAAGGCGGTGCGCTTGGTCACCGTCTCCTGCGCCGGCGGCGTCAACTCGTGGTAGTCGAAGTAGGGGTGTTCCTCCGTTTCGATCGGAATCTCCAGCCGGCTGACCACGCGGCGGCGCGGATAGACTCCAAAGCAGCCCGCGTGGCCCCTGGCGTCTTCCACCGGCTTCGGGAAGAAGGCCTGGATTTCCTCCTCGGTGGTCTTGGGGTCGAAGACCAGAATGGAAGCCTGGTAGGCGCTGAAGCCATAAGCGCGCTCGATCAGTTCGAAAGCCTTGAAGCCCGGCGGGCGGTAGGCCACTTCGCCGAAATACAGGTTGCCGTCGCTGGTGACGAAGTATTCCGGGTGAATCTGGCCGAAGCGGATGTCGAAGGCCTTGATCAGCTTTTCGATTTCGCGGGTGATGTCCACGCGCCAGCTTTCCAGCTCCGGTGTGGCCGGTACGAATACCGAATAGCCGAGGGTGACGTATTCGGAAATGTTCAAAAAGCGGATCTTGCCGTCGTGAATCCAGGCTTCGACCGCGAACTCCCAGCCGTCCAGATGGCTTTCCATCAACAGCGGGTATTCGGTTTCGGGAATGATGTCCACTTCCTCCGGCGTGCGAATCACGCGGTGACCGAGGCAACCTGCCTTGTCGAATGCCTTGAGGTGGATCGGGTCGTCCGGGTCGCCGTCCAGGTGGAGCAGCGTCTGGTTGACTCGCTTCAAAAAGCGAATGATATCGTCTTTCTCGTGCGCCTCCTCGAAAATGCCGACGCGAATGCCGCCGAGCTGGGCGCGGCGCTTCATCAGCGCCTTGTCGCGGAACAATACGGCCTGTCCGTGCAGTCGCGGGTTGTCCATGAGCACGGCGTTGATGGCACCGGCCCATTCCACCGTTTCCTCGAACAGCGGGATGGCGACGTCCACGCCTTCGTTCTTCAGGCGTTCGGCGATCTCCAGCGAGCGCTCGTTCAGCCGCTCGAAGTCCCAGGCGATGTAGGGAATCTCGTGCTCTTTGCAGTAGTCTTCGGCCCAGGGCGGCGCGACGACGAGGTAGCGGCGGTCGAAACGGTCCGCCGCCTCGATCGCACCCAACGCCCAGCCGAGCAAGGCGACATAACCTTTGTCGGGGTTCTTCTCCATCCCGAGAGCCCATGCAAATGCAGTACGACTAAAAGGTAGCACATTGCGCGGCCGACGCACATCGCCCCGCCAGCGGAGGGGCGCATCCGCCTTGCGCCGCAATTCCCGCGCGGCCGCTGCCCGCTCCAAGTAACCGTTCGGATACCCATTTTCACCGGGTATGACGGGATTCGGATGCGTCGCCGGTTTGCCTGCGGGGCTGCCGTCCCGATGGCTCCGCAAAAACATCCGGGTGCAAACGAGCCGCATGGCAGGCCACCGCCTGCGCCACCGCCGCCAGGCCCGGATCATCGTCCTGCCGAGCCGGCTCGGGAGATGCGGCGCCCGCCAGCGTGGCCACGCAGGCGCAAGCGCCGTCCGCCAGGGCTTCGGCGTTGTAACCGCCCTCCATCATCAGTACCAGTCGTCCATCGCAAAGGCGGTCCGCCAGTTCCATGACGATGCGCGTAAGCTGCGCGAAGCCGGGGGCGTCCATGGCGAAGGTCTGGTCCAGGTAATGGCCGTCGTAACCCGAAGAGACCAGGATTGCCTGCGGTTCGAAGGCCCGCGCCGCCGGTACGAAGATCTGCTCGAAAGCCGCGATCACGGCGGCGTTGCCGCTGCCAGCGGGCAACGGTACGTTCAGCGTGCGATTGGTGCCGGCGCCGTCGCCGGTCTCATTGAGCCGGCCCGTGCCGGGATAAAACGGCGCACTGCAATGGGTATCGCAAAACAACACGTCGTTGCGATGGTAAAAGATATCCTGAGTGCCGTTGCCGTGATGCAGATCCCAGTCGACGATGAGCACCCGCTCCATGCCCAGGGCTTCGAGGGCATGGGCGGCGGCCACGGCCATGTTGTTGTACAGGCAAAATCCCATTGCCCGCTCCGCCAGTGCGTGATGCCCGGGCGGGCGCAGACAACAAAACGCGCGCCGCGCGTCACCGGCGGCAATGGCCTCCAGCGCGCTGATGCCGCTGCCGGCCGCGAGTCTGGCCGCCGTCACGCTGTCGGGCGAGACCGCGGTCGTATCCACATCCAGCCAGCAGGCTCGCCCCGCGAGCCCCTCGATCAGCGTGACGTGCTTTCGCGTATGCACCCGCGCGAGCTCGGCGGGTTCGGCCGCTCTTGGACTGCGCCACTCGACGTTGGTCGGCGCGGTTTCAAGCAGCGCGTCGCGCACCGCGCTCAGCCGGGCCGGCCGCTCCGGATGGGTCCACTGGCTCGCGGCCTCCTCTTCGGAGCCGTATTGCTCCCGCAGCAACGCCTGCACCGCCGCCGTCCACTCCGGGTGCGCCGGGTCCCAACCGGTCGGGTTGTGCCCGAGCATGGCGTCGTCGTAATACAGCAGTACCTTGTCGCTCATCCGTCGAGCCGTGCGTCCGACCAAGGCATACCGGCGGCCCAACTCGCCCGCGCCGCTTCGATCACCGGCGTCACGAGATCCACCGGCACCGCCGCCGGATCGCCGCTTTCCGGCACCAGGTAATGAAAGACATACAGGCGCGAGGCGAACTGGGCGAACGGCAGGGATGATTCGCCTTCCAGCTCACCATGGTTGGCGGTCGAGGTGACGACGCCCTGCCCCCAATTCTGGCCCTTGTCGCGGTTGGGATTGAAGAAATAAACACGCCAGTCGCCGTCGTCATCCCGACCAACACGCTGGATCGACACCGCGTGCCAGCCCACGAAGACGGCCTCGTAATTGGTCACGGCAATACCGCAGGGCTGCACGTACACCATGTCCCGGCCGCCGTTGAACTCCGGGTGGTAGCTGGCGTAGAACAGACGCACGAAAGCCTCGAGTCCGTGCACGCTGCCCGTGCCCTCATGCACCGCCGAGGCAAAGCCACGCGCCACCCACCAGCCGTGCAGCTCCGGGTTGACCCAGCGGTGCCCGTCCTCACCGCGATCCGCCGTGCGACGGCTCATTTCCATGTAGATGCGGTCGATGTGCGGCGTCAACAACAGCGAGATCGGGTCGAGTTCGGTATGCAATTCCACCGCCAGCCCCGGATCGAGTGTACTGGAATGGATCTCTTCGCCCTCGAACTGCATGACCACGTCGCCGTCGCGCGCTGCGTCGGCGATCAGGCCCAGCAGGAAGCCGGTATCGTTCTGGGACCACAGGCTGATGGCGCGCGCCGACTGGCAGGTCGGATTGTGACCCTGGTCCACGCCGCGCGGCTGCCCCAGCACCGACAGTGTGCCCGCCACCAACAGCGCATTGGCGGGCGGAGGATTGCCGTAACCGCTCGCGGCCACCAACTCCTGCGCAACCGCGTCCAGAAGTGGAACCTTGAGCAGCCGGCGCAGCCCCGGGGCAACCGGTCGATAAAACAGAACGCCGCGTTCGAGGAGCCCGTACAGCCCGTAGATGCAGCGCGCGGTTTCAGGCCACACGGCCATCCTGATCATCTCTTCGACAAGCGCCGGATAGGCGGCAATGCTGGCACGCCCGACCCGGCGCAAGCCGAGAGCGTGGTGCAGCAGCCTGGGCTCGGACTCGAGCAGATGATGCAGCAACGGCGCATGCAGCGGACAAACCAGGCCGGTACGGCGCATGCTCTGACCGAACACGATGGCCTCTTCGCGCAATTTGTCTTCGTCGAGACGACGCAGCTCGCGGGCATAGGTTTCGGCGTCTCCGGACGCGCGCGACAGTTCGGTAGGGCCCTCCATCGCTTCGATCAGGCGCCGGATGAAACGCCAGTTCTCCCTGGAGCCTCGTTGCGGCGATACGGGCATGGCGTTGGCGGCCGCGCGTACCATGGCATGCACGCGATCGACCATGATGGGGCGCTGCAACAACACCCGTTCGGCTTCGGCGGCCAGCGCCGCCAGAATACCCTGCATCCCGATCCTTGCCTGCAGGTAATCCAGCAGCAAACGGATTCTTTCGATCCGGACCGACAGCGACCGGTTCTGCTCACTGGCCGACGGGAACAACAGGTCGAGATTGCGAGCCAATACATCCGACAGAAACGTCTTTGCGTCTTCGGCGCTCATGCGCGGCTGCGACTGGCGACCATCGGCGATTGCGAGCATGCGCAATTCGCTCAGGCATTCCAGCGCCAGAGTCGTGCCGTGTCCGAGCAAGGATCCACGTACCAGGCCCGCATCCAGATGCTCCGGTTGATCCCAGTCGCTGCCGGCAAACACGCCCGCCTGTTCGAACGCGGGTGCATATTGGTCGAGCACTTCAAGACCGCGCGGGGAAGCGAGCAATTTCGCCGCCAATCCAAGCAGACGCGACTGATGTATGGGCTTGCCGAACGCGCGCGTTTGCGCCAGTTTATCCAGCGCCTGCGCGAAGTCGGCCCGCAACCGCTTGAGCCCCGCGGGCGGCATTGTTTTGGCGCCATCCCTCGTCATGTCCCGATGATAGCCCATTCACCGCAACCGAAGCGCCACCCGCATGCAGGGCTCATGCGCCGCCTGATCCGCCCGCAGGCCCGAACCGGGTTGTCCGTGTATCAGGCCGGTGTCGCCCAGCGCCGGCAAGGCAATGTTGGCTGGAGGATCAGGATTATTCAGGGCTTCGCCCTTCACCCCTTCGGGGCCATGCACCGCTCCGCGGCGCATGTTGTGAACCGCCTACGGCGGTTCGCTCGAACCTTGCAGCTTCGAACCCTGGACCGGGCTGAACACGAAAAAACCCGCTTGGCAGCGGGTTTTCCCGTGTTTGGCTGGGGGACCAGGATTCGAACCTGGGTTGACGGAGTCAGAGTCCG
>JAKDMP010000140.1 GCA_030452225.1 Gammaproteobacteria bacterium | reverse complement strand
ATCACGCACATGGACGGGATTCCCTACGGCGCCTTCATCGTGCCCGGCCTGATCATGCTCTCGCTGCTGACGATGAGCGTCACCAATGCGTCGTTCGGCATCTACTTTCCCAAGTTCACCGGCACCATTTACGAATTACTATCGGCCCCTGTGTCGGCCTTCGAGGCGGTCTTGAGTTATGTCGGCGCGGCGGCGACCAAGTCCATCATCATCGGCCTGATCATTCTCGCCACGGCGACGGCCTTCGTGCCGCTGCATATCGAGCACCCGCTGGTGATGATTCTTTTCCTGGTTCTGACGGCCGTCACCTTCAGCCTGCTGGGATTCATCATCGGCATTTGGGCGGACAACTTCGAGAAGCTTTCGATCGTTCCCATGCTGATCCTGACGCCGCTTACCTTTCTCGGCGGGAGCTTCTACTCCATCAAGATGCTGCCGCCCGTGTGGGAAACCATTTCGCTGTTCAACCCGGTCGTGTACCTGGTGAGCGGCTTTCGCTGGAGTTTCTACGGCTCCGGCGACGTGAGCCTCGCCATGAGCCTCGGCATGACGGTCCTGTTCCTGTGCATCTGCATGGCGGTGGTCTACTGGATCTTCCGCACCGGCTACCGCCTCAAGACCTGAGCGCGAGAAGGCCGTTTCGCCGCGATCGACCGGTCGCGGCTCATGAGTCTTTATCGGGGCAGACGTTGCAGTTAGGATGAGTCCATGCGGGAGTGGACCGAAGCACCGGAAATCACCGGGCCACTTGATGGAGATTACCTCGCGGCCGCGCTCAAGCGGGCGCGGCGGCAGTGTGCGCTTGCCGGCGAACTCGAGCTGACGCCGCTTACCGCCGGGCGTACCGGCGCGCGTGTCACCGCAGTTCGGGGCGGTAGCGGCCCCGGTTACGTCGTCAAGGCCATCCCCGCGAATCGCGGTATGGCCGAAGGGGCCGGCAGTGCGGGCGAGTGGGCGTTCTGGCAGACCGGCCTTTCGCGCGATCTTCCCGCCCCGATCGTGAACCCGACCATCGATGTCGCCCACCATGTCGGGAACGACGAATGGTGGCTGCTGATGGAGGATGTCTCCGCCGGAATCCGGTCGCGCAGCCAGTGGCGCGAGGAGCACACCCGGCGCCTGTTCGAGGCGATCGCCGGATTACATGCCCGCCACTGGGGCGGGGACGACGATACGCCCGCCTGCACCTTGTCCGGCACCACCGGCGCATTCGTGGAAACGGCGCTCTATGTCGCCACCGGTACGGCGAGTGCGCCCTGGGTCGAACGGGCCGCCGAGGAATTTCCGGTGCCGCGCATGCTGTTGCCCGCCTTCCTGGAGGCGCTCGCGCCCGGGGAAGCCGAGTTCTTCATCGGCTTGTGCCGGCGTTGGCCCGACATCGTTGCGGCGCTTGAACGCCATCCGTTGACATTGATCCACGGCGATCTGCGGCGGGCGAACATCTCCTTTGCCGGGAATGAAATCGCCTTGATTGACTGGGAGTTCCTGGCCCGCGCGCCGGCGGCGGTGGACCTCACCTGGCACTGGTTCATGCACTACTGGGCCTATCCGCCCGCCGACGGCAAGGCGGAGGAGGATCGTTTGTGGCTGCGTGAGGCGTACCTTGAGCGCCTGGAAACCCTGCTGGGCGCGCCGCTGGACCGGGAGGGTTTCCGCGTGGCATGGGAACTGGGCTGGCTGCGCATGTTCTGCCAGCTTGCCTTTCTGCTCGCGGATCCGTTGACCTCGGATGATCTTTCCGGCGACGAGGCCGGGCGTGCGCGGCGGTTGTGCAGGGACGCGGTCACGCGTGCGCGGCGGATCGTGGATGCGCATGTCCGGTGACGACCGCTGGGCACGGCTGGAGGATGACGAGGCGGTCCGGGCCGCCGCGGAGCGGCTCGATCAGTTTTCCTCCTTTCCCTCTGAAAAGCTTGCGCGTGAGCGATACCTGGCTTCGCTCGATCCCGGGCCGGGCGATCGGGTGCTGGAGGTCGGCGCCGGCACCGGCGACATCAGCCTGGACATCGCGCGCCGGGTTGCGCCGGACGGCGCGGTGACGGCACTCGATCCTTCCGCGGGCCTTTTGCGGCACGCGCGGGAACATGCCCGCCGGGACGGGCTGGAGGATCGGATCGAAACGGTGGTCGGCGATGCCCGGGCGTTGCCCTGGACGGAGGCCCGCTTCGACCGTGCCTTCGACCACTGGGTGCTGCTGCACGTGGATTCGCCGGCGGCCGTCATCGAGGAGCTGAAACGGGTGGTGCGCCCGGGCGGGCGTATCGTCTGTGTCGAGGTGGACTGGGAGACCTTGGTCGTGCATCCGGGCGATCCGCGGGTGACGCGCCGGGTGGTCCGGGCGAACGTCGAGCGCCAGCTCGATGGCCGCATGGGACGGCAACTCGCGTCGCTGCTGCGGGGCTGCGGGTTTTCCGATGTCGAGGTCGTGCCCATCGTCGACGTGGAATCGGAGGCCGCTTCACCCGGCTGGCTGGAGTTTCTCGAAACGCGTATTCCGGTGGCCGAGGAGGCGGGCGTATCGCGCCGTGCGCTGGAAAAGTGGTGGGGGGGAATCCGCGCGGCCGCCGCGCGCGGCGATTACTTTTTCAGCCTGACCCAGTTTGCCGTATCGGCAAGCGTGCCCGCTCATTCATAGGTCTTTACGCCGCTCCGCCGGGCCGAGTCGGATTGGCGCACCGCCCCTGTTTGCGGCGAGCACCGGATCAAGTCGGATACGGTGACGGATTCGAGGCCGCGCTCACGCAAGCCGGTGAGGATGAGGGCCGTGGCCTCGGCGCAGGCGGGACGCGATTTGCCGGCGAGATCGTGGCCGTCGTGCAGCAGGATGATGTCGCCGGGACGAATCTTTTTCAGCACGCGCCGGGCGATGCGATCTGGATTGTCGCCATGGGTATCGCGGCTGTGCAGTGACCAGGCAACCATGGTGCGCAATCCGAGTTGCCGCGCGGCATGGGCGAGATTCGGGCTTTTCAGGCCCACGGGCGGTCGGTAGGGTGGCTTGCCCGTTTGTCCGGCCTGGTTGATTGCCTCGGTGGCCTTCTTGATGTCGCGTTGCAGGAATCGGCTGCCGCGGAAGTTCTGAAGCCGCGAATGCTCCCAGGAATGGTTGCCGAGTTCATGACCTTCGGCAAGGATGCGGCGGGCGAGTTCGGGTTGCGCGGCAAGCTTGCGGCCGATGACGAAGAAGGTTGCACGCGCGCCGGTTTGCGCCAGTATGTCAAGCACTTGCGGAGTGATGTCCGCATCCGGTCCGTCGTCAAAGGTCAGGGCGACGCGATTGCCATTGCGCGGGCCGCGTACGAGGGTGGGATAGAAAATTTTTGAGCGCGGATTGGCAACGCCGATCGCTATCACGGCTGCAAGGATCACGGCGGGAACGGCGATACTCCAGGCCGAAAGGCCGAAAATACCCACCGAAGCGATGATGATTGCCACGCAGAGTATTGCCAGAAGAATCGGGTGGGCACCCAGGAATCCCAGTTGCTGGCAAGCCCGCCTTGCGAAACGGCGCACACGTCCCGTTGCATTTACTCTGGATCGGGGCGTATCGGTAGGCCGCGACTTGATGCCCAAGGTTCGCACTCCATGCTTTGCCGGTCGCGCTTATTGTACGGGCTCAAGACGGGGCGCAACCGCGTGTTCGCAGCCAGGCGCCGGGGGATTCCCGCTGCGTGTAGGCGCGGCTTGAGAGTGGGCAGTTGACAAATGCTAGTTTGTAGTGCAAACTAGTCTGCACAAAATCAACGGAGTGCGGATGAGCATGAATCCCCCGGTAGGCCATGAAGACCTTCACCTGGATGAGTACGAAACGCTGACTCGCGCCTATTCACGTTATTCGCGCAGTGCGGGCGGCTTGGGCTCGGTCATTGGCGGTGTATTGACCCTGGTGTCCTATTTTCTGGGTGCGTTGTTGCCCCTGACTCCTGCGCTGAGCATTGGTTTGATCGCCATTCCGTTCGTCTGGTTGTTGGCAAAGGGTGGTTTGGTGCGCCGTTACTACCAGCGTTTCGGGCGTGTCGAGGAGCGCTTGAGCAAGGCGCAGCGGCGTTCGCGGCGGTTCAATCTGGCTGTGTCGACACTGATTGCCCTGGCGATCGTGGGGGTGGTGTTGTCTCGGGAATGGCCACAGCTTTGGTCTTTGTCTCCGCGGGATATTGCCTATCTCGTGCTTGTGCTGATGATTCCAATCGCCGTGTGGCGTTGGCTCCGAAGCCCGCTTGATTTCATCGTTGGCGTGTTTTTGTTTTGTCAGGCCGCCGTTGTGAGCGTGGGGCTGAGCTATCCGCTGATCGGCACAACGCAGGGTTATGAAGCGACGATGATGTCGCTGGTTGCGCTGATATTTCCGGTGGCGGCCGTGGTGATGATCCGCGCGGGCATCATCGAACACCGCCGGTTTCTGCGCTTGCGGGCGCGGCTTGATGAGCTGAGCCGGTTGCCGGCTGTCGATTGATGGATAGCGCGATGCATCCGGAGGCGGTGCTGGGTCTCGACCGGCTGGTCCACGAGCCGGCGCGGCTGTTGATTCTGACCATTCTGGCGAGTGCCGGCGAGGTTGAATTCGGCTTTCTCGAAAAAATGAGCGGCTTGAGCAAGGGCAATTTGTCCAGCCACATGAGCAAACTCGAGACGGTCGGGCTGATTGGAGTTAAAAAAAGTTTTCGTGCCAAACGTCCGCTTACCCGGTTGCGGATTACCGCAAAGGGTCGCAAGGCGTTGGAGAATTATCGACAACAACTGGCGGACGTGATGAACGCGCTGCCGAAAGATTGACAGGAGATGGACTGATGAAAAACCGTTTGAACTTTGTGCTGATGATCGTGTGGATCGTGTTGGGCGCCGTCGTGATGACCTTGCTGCCCGGCGGGTGTGCCGCGGCTGCGCCGGCACCGACTTCGACTTCGACCTTGCTGCCGGTCCGTGTGATGCAAGCGGCTCACGATCGCGTGGCCTCGGGGCAGTACCCCATGCTTGTCATCGGCGTCGTGAACGGTGACAAGAGCCGTTTGTACGGCTTCAATGCCGAGGGCGAACCGGCGCCGCATGCCGATACCGTTTTTGAAATCGGTTCGGTGACCAAGACCTTTACGGGGCTGGCTCTTGCACTGGCGGTTGAATCCGGCGAGGTTGCCCTGGATGAGTCGGTCGCGGAGCTTCTGCCGAACTTCGAGATTCCGTCGCGTAACGGTAAAGCCATCACGCTTGAAAATCTGGCGACACAACATTCGGGGTTGCCACGCCTGCCCGGGAATTTGCAGCCCTGGAAGAATCCCGCCAATCCCTATGCCGATTACGGCGTGATGAAACTCGAAGCCTTCCTGTCCGGTTACGAGTTGAAGCATGATCCGGGCAGTCATTACAAGTACTCCAACCTCGGCTTCGGCCTGCTCGGTTATGCGCTTGCCCGCCGTGAGGGCGTGGGTTACGGCGAATTGCTGCAACGAGCCATACTCAACCCGTTGAACATGAACTCCTGCGCGGTGCGTCTGAATGAAGCCATGCGCAAGCATCTTGCCGCCGGCCATGATGCCTCGGAAAACGTCGTTTCAAACTGGGACATGGCGGTGCTTTCCGGCGCGGGCGGGCTCAAATGCAGTGCCGCCGACATGATGGGCTATCTCAAGGCCAATATG
>JAKDMP010000139.1 GCA_030452225.1 Gammaproteobacteria bacterium | reverse complement strand
CTCGGACAGCAACGGGCGCGGCTTCCTCTACGCCGGCGGCTCGGGGGCACTGGAGACCTTCGTCAACCAGATCGGCAAGCACGTCACCGACCCCGAAACCGGCGTGAGCGTTATTGCCCGGCGTCGCGCGGCTGCCCTGGTACGCCAACTCGAGCATCCGCCCAAAAATCCCGCCGACAGGATTTCGGCGAATCCCGACAAACCCATGCCGCTTTACGCACTCGGCTCGGGCTCCGACTACGCCTCGTTCCTCGATCATTTCGGCCTGGCGACGCTCAGCCTCGGCTTCGGCGGCGAAACCGAAGGCACGCAGTATCACTCGCGCTACGATTCCTGGTACTGGTACAGCCACTTCGGCGATCCCGGGTTCCAGTACGGCGTTGCCCTGGCCAAGGTCGCCGGCCATGCCGTGCTGCGCTTTGCCGATGCGCCCATCCTCCCTTACCGCTTCGGCAATTTCGCGCGCGACATTTCCAACTACGTAAAGGAAATCGAAAAGCTGCATGCAACCATGCAGAAAATGACGCGCAGGAAAAACGCGCTGATCGAGGCCGATGCCTTCGAACTCGCCTCGGACCCGACCAAGACCTACGTGCCGCCCGAGCCGAAACCGGCCGTGCCGGACGTCGACTTCAGCCCGCTGGAGAAGGCCGTGGCGCGCCTCGAGTCGGCCGCCCGGGCCTATGACAAGGCGTTCGCCGAACACGGCGATTCACTGGATGCCGGCGCACGTGAAAAACTCAACTCGACGCTCCTGACCATCGGCCGCGAACTGCTTTACGAAGACGGTCTCCCCAGGCGCGGCTGGTTCCGGAACATGGTCTATGCGCCCGGCTACTACACCGGTTACGGCGTCAAGACCCTGCCCGGCGTCCGCGAGGCGGTCGAGCACCGCGACTGGGACACGGCGAAGAAGTACATCGACATCGTCGCGGCCGCGCTCGACGACTACAGCGCCCGCATCGAGAAAGCCACCGCCATCCTCACTGCCGCCGGTTGAGGGTGAAGTAATCACGAGGGAGCGCCGGCTTCCAGCCGGCTTGCCGGCAAGATGCCGGCGCTCCCGGTCGCGCGCTTGGCGCGCTCCTGCAAATCCTTGCCGACAAGAGCAGTCATGTGGATCGGTCGAGGCTGCGGAAGCCGATGGCTTCGGCGATATGCGGCGTGGCGATGGCCTCGGCTCCGGCGAGGTCGGCGATCGTGCGCGCGAGTTTCAGGATGCGGTGATAGCCGCGGGCCGACAGTCCGAGGCGCGTGCTTGCCTGCTCCAGAAGCTGCTTGCCGGCCGCATCCGGGCGGCAAAAGCGGTTGATGCCGGCGACCGCAAGCACGGCGTTGATCCTGCCGGCACGCGCCAATTGGCGTTCCCGTGCCTGCGCAACGCGCGCGGCAACCTCCTCGCTCGGCTCGCCGTCCGCGGGACGCTCCGGATCGAGCGCGACGGCCTCGACGCGCGGCACCTCGACGTGCAAATCGATGCGGTCGAGGATCGGCCCCGAGATGCGCCCGCGATAGCGCGCAATCTGGTCGGGCGTGCAGCGGCAGCGCCCGCGCGGATCGCCGAGGTAGCCGCAGGGACAGGGATTCATCGCGGCGGCAAGCTGGAAGCGCGCGGGAAACTCGGCGTGGCGCGCGGCGCGCGAGATGACGATGCGCCCGGATTCCATGGGCTCGCGCAGCACTTCCAGAACATGGCGATCGAACTCGGGGAGTTCGTCGAGAAACAGTACGCCGTGATGGGCAAGTGAGATCTCGCCCGGGCGCGGATGCGAGCCTCCGCCCACAAGCGCCGCCCCGGATGCGCTGTGATGCGGCGCACGGTACGGCCGCCGGCCCCAGGCCGCGGCATCGAATCCGTCGGCGCTGACCGAGGCGACGGCCGCGGATTCGATGGCTTCGGCCTCGGTGAGTGGGGGCAACAGTCCGGGCAGCCGTTCGGCAAGCATGCTCTTGCCGCTTCCCGGCGGCCCCACCATGAGGAGACTGTGCCCACCGGCGGCGGCGATTTCGAGCGCACGCTTGGCGCGGGCCTGGCCGCGCACGTCGGCGAGGTCCGGATAGCGCAGCGCATGGGTCTCCGCCGCCGGCGCATCCACGGCATCCAGGGGCGCCTGGTCGACCAGCATCGCGGCCAGTTCGGGGAGGCTGCCCGCGGCATGCACCTCGAGCCCGTTCACGCGCGCCGCCTCGGCGGCGTTGGCGGTTGGCACCACCAGCACGTGGCCGGCATCGCGCGCCGCGAGAGCCGCGGGCAGGACGCCGTGCACCGGGCGCAAGGCGCCGCCGAGCGACAGTTCACCCAGGCACTCGAAGCGCGCGAACTCCACCGCGGGTTTGAGTTGCCCCGAGGCCACGAGGATGCCCAGAGCGATGGCCAGATCGTAGCGCCCGCCGCCCTTGGGGAGATCGGCCGGCGCGAGGTTGACGGTCACCCGCCGCGCCGGCCATTCGAACCGGGTGTTCATGAGCGCGCTGCGGACGCGCTCGCGGGCCTCGCGCACCGCCGCCTCCGGCAGACCCACAATCGCAAGCCCCGGCAGCCCGGCAGACAGGTGTACCTCGACACGCACCGCGGGCGCGGTAATGCCTGCCGTCGCGCGTGCATGCACGGTTGCCAGATTCAATGTTTCTCCCCCCTATTTAGTGTTTTTACGCTTCTTTTGCCCTTATGAAGCCCCTGATACATTTGTCATTCCCGCGAAAGCGGGAATCTATGTGCTTGATTCCACTGGATTCCCGCTTTCGCGGGAATGACGGAGGAAAAATTCTTCGGCTTTCAGGAGTTGCCGCTCCCGTTTTTTGCGCGTTCGAGTTGCTCGACCTGTTCCGCCAGCGCATCGAGCCGCTCGCGGGTCCGGCGCAAGAGCGCCGTCTGCGCATCGAATTCCTCGCGGCTCACAAGATCCAGCCTCGACAACGCGCCCTCGAGCAGGGCACGGAAATTGCGCTCCATGTCGTTTTTCGCCTGGCCCAGCGAATCGGGCAGGTTCGCGGCAAGGCGCCGGGCGATGTCCTCGAACAGGCTCGGGTCGGGCTTCACGGCATGCTCCCGTCTGGTTTTCCAGTAATGAGTGTAGCCGATTGCGGGTCGATGCTACACTTTTGACGGTACGCACAGCCCCTTTCCGGATGAAACTGATCACCGCCATCATCAAGCCGTTCAAGCTCGACGACGTGCGCGAAGCGCTCGCCGACATGGGCATCGAGGGCATGACCGTCACCGAGGTCAAGGGCTTCGGCCGGCAGAAGGGCCACACCGAACTGTATCGCGGCGCCGAATACGTGGTGGACTTTTTGCCCAAGCTCAAGATCGAAGTGGCGGTGTCCGAAGCGCTGGTCGAGCGCGTCACCGAAGGCATACAAGCCGCCGCGCGCACCGGCAAGATCGGCGACGGCAAACTTTTCGTCACACCACTGGAACGCGTCATTCGCATCCGCACGGGAGAAATCGATGAAACCGCACTCTAAGCTGATGACCGCCATCCTGCTGATGGCTTTTCTCGCGGTGCCGGCACTGGCCGCAAACGGTTCCGACGGACAGGTCTACACCTGGGTCGACAATAACGGCGCTCGCCATTATTCCGGTCATCCATCCAACCCGAAAGCCAAACCGATCAACGTCCACCTGAACCCGAACAGCGGCAGCAGCGCCAAGCCCGCCGCCCCCGCCGCACAAACCACTGCCGGTTCGGAACAAGCCAAGCCGACGGCGCCCGCCTCCACAGGGAAGCCGGCGATGACGCCCGAGCAGCGCGCGGCGCTCTGCGCCAAGCTGCGCGGCCAGGTCAAACAACTCGAATCCGCGCGGCGCGTCAAATTTACCAAGGACGGCGAAGTCACCTATTACTCGGGCGAGGATCTTGTCGCATTCAAGGCCAGGATGCAGAAGAGAATGCACCAGGTTTGCACGCCTTTGAAAGAATAGTTCGGCCAGGCAGGCCGGTTTGAAGTCGAGGCCGCCTCAGGAATCAGCATTCGTCGAATGCTTCGGTGACAAACGGTGGCAGGGCGCGTGCGGCGCGGTGCACCGCGGCCGTGTAGTAGCGCGTCGGAAAGGACTTGCGTTCGGCCGCCGCTTCACGAAACCCTTCCAGCCTGGCTCCCTTCCGCGCCAGCGTCGCCGACCACCACCCGGACGGGTAAACCGGCTGGGGAAAGCCCAGCGTCGCCAGGGCATCGAACCCGCCCTCACGCATCGCCTTGCGCATCGCGCACAATAGCGGCAGGTGCAGCAAGGGCGACTCGCTCTGATGCACGAGAATGCCTCCCGCGCCGAGCACCCGGCTGCACTGGGCGTAAAAGCCGGCATTGAACAGTCCTTCGGCCGGGCCGACGGGATCGGTCGAATCGACGATGATCACATCCGCGCTCGCCGCCGGCGCCGCACGCATCCACGCGATGCCGTCCTCGAAAAGAAGGCGCGCGCGCGAATCCTTTGCACCCGCCGCCAGATCCGGGAAATATTCCTCGGCCACGCGGGTCACTCGCTCGTCAATGTCGATCTGGATGACCGACTCCACCCCTTGGTGCTTGAGCACCTCGCCCAGGCTGCCGCAGTCGCCGCCGCCGATGACGACCACGCGGCGCGGCGCGGCATGCGTAAACAGCGCCGGATGCGCCATCATCTCGTGATAAATGAAATTGTCGCGATCGCTGAGCATGATGTAGCCGTCGATCACGAGCAGGCGGCCGAATCCGGTGGTGTCATACACGGCGATCTCCTGGTACGGCGAGTGCTCGCGATGCAGACAACCGTGAATCCGGAGTCCAAAGGCGGTCCCGCCTTTCTCGTCGGCCTCGGTAAACCACTCGTCGTCGTTCAAGGACATTGGCAGGTATCAATCGGTGGATATAGCGCTTACTATAAACATCCTCATCGAATCCTTGCGCTCCGCGCCGCGAATGCCATGAGCGAGCCACCCCGCAAGAACACAGCAGACAACCGCGACGGCGGGCCCCGTACCTATGCCGTCGAACGCTGGGGCGCGGGATACTTCGGCATCAACGCGGCCGGTCACGCCTGCGCCCGGCCGCTCGCAAACGGCGTGGAAGTGGATTTGGCCGAACTCGCCGAACAGCTTGCGCGCGACGGCGTGCAATTTCCCGTGCTGGTTCGTTTCGGCGACATTCTGCGCCAGCGCATCGCAACGCTCACCGCCGCTTTCGACCGCGCGCGGCGCCGGCAGGGGTACTCCGCAACCTACACGGCGGTATACCCGATCAAGGTGAACCAGGAGCGCCACGTATTGCGCGAGATCGTGCGCACCAGCCCGCGGCGGCTGGGGCTCGAATCGGGCAGCAAGGCGGAGTTGCTGGCCGTTCTGGGGCTCGCCCGGCGCGCGAGCACCATCATCGTCAACGGTTACAAGGATCGCGAGTACCTGCGCCTCGCGCTTGCCGGCGGACTCATGGGCTATCGCGTTTTTATTGTTGTGGAAAAGGCCGGCGAGCTGGACATGCTCCTGGAGGAGACCGAACGCATGGCCATCACGCCGCGCCTCGGCGTGCGCCTCAAGCTGGCCACGCGGGCGTCCGGCAAATGGGAGGCCAGCGGCGGCGAACAATCCAAATTCGGCCTGACACCCTCGGAACTCCTGGGCTTCATCGACAGGCTGCGTGCCCTGGGCAGGCTCGACTGGCTGCGCCTGCTGCATGTGCATCTCGGCTCGCAAGTCGCGGACATCCGCG
>JAKDMP010000138.1 GCA_030452225.1 Gammaproteobacteria bacterium | reverse complement strand
CAATGTGTTAGATTCCCGCTTTCGCGGGAATGACGAATAAATCAGAGTTTCCTTAGCCTGCATTATTCATGGGGCATTGTGGTGATTGCGGAATTCGCAGCAAGCCAGGCGCCGGCCTGGAGCGAAAAGCATAGCCGTAGCGATTTTTCTTGAAGGACAAGCGTGGCGCCGCGAGGAGCATGCCAAAGACTCGGCAAGCGTCGCGATAGACTGGCGCGGGCTTCAGGCTGCAGTCTCCAAACTGACCTCAATCATGCCCTGTTCTTCAACCCATTCAGCAACTTGCAATGTAGCGCCAGTCGGCCTCGTGAATAATGCAGGTTAGGTTTCACGGCCGAGCAGCCGTTCCAGTCTGCGCTGGTTGAACCGAACCATGGGACGCCCGTCCACGGGGTCGCAGGGCGCTTCGCGTATTTCCGTCAAGCTGAATACCAGGGCATCCACCCTTTCGCCGTCGATGTGAAAGGTGAACAGCGGGATATTGCGCTGGCGCCCACTGCGCCAGCGCACGCGGCGGGTACCTTCGCTCCACTCGAGGCCGAGGTCGGCAAGGCGAAAGGCCACGGATTCCGGCGCATCGGTGAAGATGTGCAATTGGACAGGGTCATGTGCGGTTGCCAGCTCACCGACGGCGGCGCCCGCGACGCGGGTTTCGAGGTTTTCAAACCGATCCATGGCCGCCAGCGCCCCGCGGCGCAGCCGCGCGAGGCGCGATGCCTGTGCGGGCGCCTCGAACAGCCGTTGACGCTCCGCCAGGGCCGCTTCTATCTCGCGGTTGGTGGGCAGATGGCCATGGGACAGTCCCAATCTGACGGCCGCCTTGCGCTTGGCGGCGAGATGATCGCGCTGCCCCTCTTCGGAGAGAATTCTTGCCGCTTCCTGGGCCAGAAGTTGCCGCGCCTCACTGGACTTCATGGCCCTGCCCCGTCTCCCCCGTACAGGCTCGGTGCCTGGTTCTGCTGCTGCATGGGCGGGACATGTCCGAGGCGAAACACCTCCCACATGGCGTTGGGGTTGTCGGGGCCGGTTCGCAGCCCGGTCGTCGCGTCGATGCGCACGCTCACCAGCCCGGGCGGCATGGGACGGGGGCTGTCGGGAACGTGCTCGAGTGCCGCCCCCATGTAGGACTTCCACACCGGAAGGGCCGCGTGCGCGCCTGTCCAGCCGTGCCCCATGGTGGTGGGCAGGTCGAAGCCGACCCAGGCGACCGTGACCAGACGCGGGCCGAATCCGTCAAACCAGGCATCGGTGGTGTCGTTGGTCGTACCGGTTTTGCCGGACAGGTCATGGCGTCCGAGCGCGCGCGCTCGCCGGCCGGTTCCCTCGCGTATGACGCTGTGCAGAATATCGCTCATGATCCAGGCGTTTTGCGCTGGAATGGTGCGCGGCGCCAGGCGGGGCGCACGCGGCTGACGACCGATCAAAGTCACCGAATTCTCCTGCGCTGGGGCGCTGACAGCGGCAGGAACCGAAGCGGGGGTCGCGGCACTCTCGGGCACGCCGGGCGCAGTGGCGGCCACCGGCGATGATATCAGCTGTTTAACGCCCGCATCCGGGCGCTTGCAGTCTGCGCATGCGACCCAGGGATGGGCGCGCGCCAGCACGCGCCCGTTGGGGCCTGCGATCCGTTCGATGAAGTAGGGACGAACCAGAAAACCGCCGTTGGCAAATACCGCGTAGCCGCGCGCCATGGCCAGCGGCGACAGGCTGGCACTGCCGAGCGCCAGCGTGAGGTTGTGGGGAAGACTGGAGGCGGAAAACCCGAAATTCCGTGCCCAATCGAGCGCGTACTGGATACCGATTTGCTGGAGGATTCGAACCGATACGAGGTTGACCGAATCCACCAGGGCCTGGCGGAACCGAAGCATTCCCGATGTCTCGCGCTCGGCATTGCGCGGGCGCCAGTATTTGTTGAGTGCGCGGTTGGCAACCGAAATGAAAGGCGCGTTCGAGATCATCGTGGCCGTTGTCATGCCCTTGGAAAGGGCGGCCGAATACACGAAGGGTTTGAACGAAGAGCCCAGCTGCCGGTGCGCCTCGGTGGCGCGATTGAACTTGCTCAGGGCGAAGGAGAAGCCGCCGTCCAAGGCGACAATCGCCCCGTCGTAGGGATCGATGGAAACAATGGCTCCCTGAAGTTCCGGGATCTGTGCGAGTTGCCAGCCCTGGTCTCCCTTGGCAACGTACACGATATCGCCGCGCTTGAGAATGGCGCTCGCCTGGCTGTCTTCGCTTTTCGCCGCCCAGGCGAGCGCCTTCCGGTCCAGCGTGACGAGTCCCGGCCCGCGCAGGTAAAGCCGGGCCTTGTTGACGCCGGATTCGACGACCAGACCGGGTACCATGCCGGCAACGGGGGGGTAGGAGAAGAGCGCCTGCTCCAAACTGCCGGTGTCGGCCTCCCCGGGCAATTGTAGGTGCGCTTCGGGGCCTCGCCAACCGCGTTCGCGGTCCAGCCTTTTCAGGTTGCCTTGCAAGGCATTCACCGCCGCTTGCTGGAGTCTGGAGTCGAGGGTGGTGGTTACTTGGTAGCCGGCGCTGTAGGCGGCTCGCCCGTAATGCTGGACCATGTAGCGGCGCACCATCTCGGCCACGTAAGGCGCTTCCACGGTCGCCTCGGGCGTGTATTTGCGCGCGCTGATCGGAGCCGCCATCGCTCGTTTGTACGCTTTTTCCCCGATGTAGCCGAGCTTGAGCATGCGTCCCAGGACATAGCTTCGACGTTCAAGGGCGCGTTCGGGGTCGTCCAGCGGGTTTGCGGTGGAAGGCGCCTGGGGCAGCCCCGCCAGCATGGCCATTTGGGCCAGGCTGAGTTCCCACACATTTTTCCCATAGTAGATCCTGGCCGCGGCGCCGACGCCATAGGCATGTTTGCCGAGGAAAATCTTGTTCAAATACAGGCGCAGAATATCTTCCTTGCTGAGCTTGTGCTCGATTTGCAGTGCGAGGAATATTTCGCGGATCTTGCGGATGTAGAGTTTCTTGCGCGTGAGGAAAAAATTGCGTGCCACCTGCATGGTGATGGTACTGCCGCCTTGCGATTTGTCGCCGGTGAGGATGAGGTTGAGGACGGCCCGGGCCATGCCGCTCGGATCCACGCCCGAGTGCTGGAAGAATCGATCGTCCTCGGCGGCCATGAAGGCCTCGATCAGCAGGGGCGGGATATCCTCATATTCGAGCGGTACACGCTGTTTGGTGCCGTACGTGGCCATGAGTTCGCCGTCGCGGGTATAGATGCGCAGCGGCACCTGCAGGTGGATATCCCGGAGTACGGATACGGCGGGCAGGCTGGGTGCGATGTACAGGTAGATCGCGCCTATCGCCGCCACGCCGAGGAGCCCGAGCGCGGCGGTACCCACGAGGATAAAACGAAAAATCCGGCGTCTTCTGCTCATGGGCGCATCACCGGGCGGGGGTGGGCAGACGGGAGGTGGAACCGGGGTAAAAAACCGTATTCATCGCAGCTTGCATTGACATTTTCATCCTAAATCGTATAGTTTACGTTCCGTCCGGTAAGTTCCCGGGGAAATAGTGGCTAAACAAGGTTCTCAGACGCTCATACGCAGGCCGGCGCCCAAGCCCATGCTCGGGTTGGATATCAGCGCCTCGTCGGTGAAGCTGGTCGAGCTTCGCAAAACCGGTTCATCCTATCGCGTCACGCGTTTCGCGGTCGAAGGCATGCCGGAGAATGCGGTCTCGGACAAGCTGATTGTCGATATCGAGGCGGCCGGCGACGCCGTGCGGCGCGTCTGGAAGCGTTCGGGCAGCCATCTCAAGCGGGCCGCCATTGCGATTGGCGGCGCGGCGGTGATTACCAAGACGTTGACCATCCCTTCCGCCTTGTCTGCGCGCGAATGTGAAGAGCAGGTAGGTCTCGCGGCATCCAACCTGATTCCTTTCCCGATGGAAGAGGTGGCCTGGGATTTCGAGCTCCTGGGGCCCTTGAAGGACGAGCCCGAAACACAGGAGGCGCTGCTGGTGGCGACGCGTCGCGAGAACGTGGAGCATCGCCAGGCGGTACTCGAGTTTGCCGGCCTCAAGGCCGAGATCGTGGATTGCGAGTCCTTTGCCATCGAAAATGCCTTTACCCTGGTCAGCGGCGCCGATGAAAGTCCACGGGCATTGCTGGATATTGGGGCGACCACGACGACATGCAGTGTTTTCGCCAACGGGCGGCTTGTTTACACACGCGAGCAGCCCTTCGGCGGCAGCCAGCTTACCGCGGAAATCATGAGTTCATACGGCCTGTCTTACGAAGAGGCCGGACGCGCCAAGCGCAACGGCGGACTGCCGGACGATTATGAAGAGAAGGTGCTTGCGCCATTCCTGGACAATATGGCCGAGGAAGCCGGGCGTGCACTGCAATTCTATCGTGCTGCCGCCAGTGATGGAGGCATGGTCGAACATGTGACGCTTTGTGGGGGTTGTGCGGCGCTTCCCGGGGCGGTGGAAGCGGTTGCCGGCCGACTTGATTTGCCGGTCGAACTGATCGATCCGCTTGGCGTCTTGAACCCGACGGCGCGCTCGCGCGCAGGAGGCATCGAGCGCGATGCGCCATCGATCCTCGTGGCCTGCGGTTTGGCGCTCAGGAGTTTTCAGTGACGCGCGTCAATCTTTTGCCCTGGAGGGCCGGCGAGCAGCGCCGGCGCCGCCAGCGTTTCCTGCTTGCGCTGGTACTGGCCTTCATCATCGGCATTGCGATCGTTTACTGGGCTTCGCTCATGGTGAGTTCGGCGGTTTCCGCACAGGAGTCGCGCAACGACTATCTGCGCCACGAGGTCGCGAAGCTCAACTTCAAGATTCGCACGATCAATCACTTGAAGGACGCCCGCAAGGAATTGGTGCACCGCATGCGCGTAATCCAGGGCCTGCAGCAGAGCCGGCCGCTGGAGGTGCATTTATTCGAACAGCTCGCAACGACCGTACCGTCGAGCGTTTATCTCACCAGCGTGGTGTTCAGGACCAACAGCAACAAGCGGGACGAGAGCAGGGAAGTCGGGACGCTCAGTCTCAAGGGCGTCGCGGATTCCCCGGCCGGCGTATCCAACTACATGCGCACCATGGCCGGCTCTCCCTGGCTTTCCGTCCCGCAACTGGAAGTGGTTCGTACCCGGAGCGAAGGGGAAACCCGGCGAAGCGACTTCAGTGTCACCACCAGGCTGTTGGCACCTCAGAACCAGGATGACAAGACCGGGCAGGAGTCGGGGTCATGAGGTGGGAAGAAGTTCGCGATCTGGACCTGCGCGACATCAACGTAGGCGCGGCAGGTGACTGGCCGTGGATCGGCAAGGCGATTGTCATCGCCATCATCATCATCATAGTGCTTGTCGGCGGCTATTTTCTCGTGGTCAAGGATCAGCTCAAAACGCTGGATGACGCACGTGCCGACGAGGTGACGCTGCGGCAGAAATTTGAGCGCAAGCAACCCCTGGCCGCCAATCTCGAGGCCTACCAGAAGCAGCTTGCCCTGATGCACAAAAAGTTCGACGCCCTGTTGATGCAGCTCCCGAGCAAGACGGAAATAGACGATCTGTTGGCCGATATTTCGCAGACCGCCCGCCAGGCCGGTCTGGTGCAGAAGCTGTTCCAACCGCGCAAAGAAGTGCGCAAGAAATTCTACATCGAGAAGCCGATCGACATGGCTTATACCGGCAGTTGGCAACAAATCGCCAAGTTTGTCAGCGATGTGTCCTCGTTGCCG
>JAKDMP010000003.1 GCA_030452225.1 Gammaproteobacteria bacterium | reverse complement strand
CCG
Organism: Gammaproteobacteria bacterium; assembly: GCA_030452225.1. Lineage (GTDB taxonomy): Bacteria > Pseudomonadota > Gammaproteobacteria > JAKDMP01 > JAKDMP01 > JAKDMP01. Next base: position 40,263 of record JAKDMP010000003.1, on the reverse strand, counting down.
TGTTTGGCTGGGGGACCAGGATTCGAACCTGGGTTGACGGAGTCAGAGTCCGTAGTCCTACCGCTAGACGATCCCCCAGCAATGTAGTGATCGAAGAAGCGCCACGGGTCATGACAAACTCCGCCCGGATTCAATCCGCGGCAGAACGCGGCAGCATTTCAGCGCTTGGAGTATTGCGGCGCGCGGCGGGCCTTGTGCAGGCCGACCTTCTTGCGCTCAACCTCGCGATCGTCCCGGGTAATGAAGCCCGCCTTGCGCAGCGGCGAACGCAGCGTCTCGTCGTACTCCACCAGCGCCCGGGCAATGCCATGGCGGATGGCGCCGGCCTGGCCGGTGGTGCCGCCGCCGGAAACCGTGACGAAGGCATCGAGGTTGTCGTCGCGCTCCACGAGCTTGAGAGGTTGACGCACGATCATGCGGGAGGTCTCGCGCCCGAAATACTGATCGAGCGAGCGCTGGTTGACGGTCACCTGGCCGCTGCCGCGGCGCAGGAACACGCGCGCCGAGGAGGTCTTGCGCCGGCCCGTGCCGTAATCCTGTTCGATGGTGGTTGCCATGAATGTGGTCCCTTACAGTTTCAGTTCTTCGGGCTGCTGGGCGGCGTGCGGGTGCTCGGCGCCGTTGTAGACCCGCAGCTTCCTGAGCATGGCGCGTCCCAGCGGGCCTTTCGGCAGCATCCCTTCCACGGCGTGCTCGATGACACGGCGCGCATCCTTTTCGATCTGCTTGTCGAAGGTGATCGACTTCAGGTTGCCGATGTAGCCCGTGTGGCGGTAGTAGGTCTTCTGCTTGCGCTTGCGCCCGGTCACGCGAACCTTTTCCGCGTTGAGAACCACGATGTGGTCGCCGGTGTCCACATGCGGTGTGAACCGGGGCTTGTGCTTGCCGCGCAGGCGGCGGGCGAGCTCGACGGCAAGACGCCCAAGCACCTGCCCGTCGGCATCGACGACGTACCAGCCCTGCTCCACGGTTTCGGCCCTGGCCGAGAGGGTTTTCATCGAAAGGGTGCTCATGAAGATCGAATCGAGCCCGCTATTGTATAGCAAAATCAGCGCCACGACAAGGCACGGAAAGGGATCGGGCGGGCTCGAAACGCCGACGTCCGAAGTTGTGAAAGTCAGCTGTCCGGCAGGCGCAGGCGCTCCACGGGCTCGCCGCCGACGAGGTGCCGATCGATGATCTCGTCCATGTCCTCGGCGTCCTCATAGCTGTACCAGACGGCATCCGGGTAGACCACGGCGATCGGGCCTTCCTCGCAGCGGTCCGTACAACCACAGGCATTGGCCCGGAACTTGCCCGGCCCGCTCAGGCCGAGCTCCTTCAGGCGGCGCTTGGCATGGGCCCGCACCGCAACGGAGCCGCGTTGCGCGCAGCAAACCCGATCCGTGTCGCGCTCGTTGACGCAAATGAACAGATGCCTGCGGTAATAAGCCATTATTCCGTGAAAATGCCGCCGAAAACGTACTGCAGTGAAATCGACGTGATGCTGGTGGTATGCGGATTACCGAGGGTTACGTGCGAATTGTGCTGGATGGTATAGGCGACGACAAAAGCGAGATTACCGATCAGTTGGGCGGTAACTTTGGTGTCGAACCTGGAATACAGGTTGAAGCTGCTTTTCTCCAGGGTCAGGCTCTGTGCCAGCGAACTGCTCTCGCCAAAACTCCAGCTGTAAATCTCGCGCAACCGCGCCGCAGCAGAACTCAAAGTCGAACCGCCGTTTTCCTTGGCGCGGGTCCAGCCGGCACCAAGCTCGAATTTCAGCTCCTGGGACTTCGTCTCGAGCGCTTTTATACCGTAACCGACCACAGCCGAGCCCTGATAAACGTAACCGCTGAACCGATCATGAATATATCCGGCGTAGCCAAAAACGTAGCTGCGCTCGGACAACAGGCGATTGGACTGCCAGGCGCCAAAATATTGCTCGGCAACGGTGGTAGAGTCCACGCTCGAATAGACGGCCTGCAAAGTCAACCGGTGTTGCCACAGCAGCGTGTTGTAACCGAGCAGTACCTCGGCATTGAAACTGGTGGATGAGGTCATGCTGTTCGTGGCGAGGTAGCCGAGCGTAAACTTGCCGCCGAAACCCAGGTTTTCCGGTTGCTTCTCGGGATCCTGAATCAGGCTGTAATTGGCAAAACTGGCGAGCCCGGCCGGCCCGAGATTGACGCCTGCACCAACCAGGCTGGTGGCAAGCATGGCTGCTAACAACAACGACACACGCAAACTCCAAGCCGAACTTGGCATTATGATAAATGATTGATTAATGCTTTAGAAGCCCCTGTGCAAGTTTCACTTGAAGAAGCTGCGGCCCGTTGCGTGAAGTGCCAGGTCTGCCTTCCACACTGCCCGACCTACCGGCTCAAGGGCGAGGAAGGCGATTCCCCGCGCGGGCGCATTGCGCTGATCGAGGCGCTGGCCGAAGGCACCCTGGAAGCCGATCCGGCCGTGACCGGGCATCTGGACGGCTGCCTGACCTGCCGGGCCTGCGAGGCGGTCTGCCCGGCGGACGTGCCGTACGGTCGCTTGATCGATGGCGCCCGCAACGAACTCGGGGCACGAAAACCCGGCGGCTGGCGACAGGGCCTACTGCAATTTGCGACCCGCCATCCGCGCCTGTTGGGCGCCATGCTGCGCGCACTGCGCCATCCCGCCCGGCTGCTCTTCACTCGCCGCTCCCGGCTGCGACCCTATGTCGAGGCCCTCGGCCCTGCACCGAAGCTTGCCGCCGGCCCGGTGGACGGTGAGCCGCTCGCCCTGTTTTTGGGCTGCATCGCACGCGCGGCGGACACCGAAACCCTGGCCTCGAGTGCCGCCTTGCTTGCCTCCGCCGGATACCGCATCGAAGTGCCGGCACGCCAGACCTGCTGCGGAGCCCTCGCCCATCACGGCGGCGAGCGCCGCCACGCCGCGAGACTTGCGCGGCGCAATACGCGGGCCTTCAATTCGCAGGAACGCATTGTCGCGACGGCCAGTGGCTGCACGGCCCATCTTTCCGAGTACGACGCAGTGTTTGGCGACGACGCCGGCTTCTCGGCAAAGGTTCGCGATGTCACCGAAGTGCTCGCGGATGCGCTCGAATCGGGACGCCTCGAAATCCGCAATGACAAACCCCTCGACATAGCCCTGCACACGCCCTGTACGCAGCGCAATATCCTGCGTTCGGATGCGCTCGATCGCGCGCTTGCCCAAATCCCAAACGTAGCCGTCACCCGGCTCCCCATGGGCTGTTGCGGCGCAGCAGGCAGCTATTTCCTCGATCGCCCGGCGGACGCCGAACATCTGCGCGAGCCCCTTGTCGAGGCGATTCAGTCGGCGCGGTTCGATTGCGTCGTGACCGCCAACATCGGCTGCCGGCTTCATCTTGCCGCAGGATTGACGGGCGACGGTACGACCGAGGTGGTTCATCTGGCCAGTTTCCTGGCGCGCCTCCTGCACAAGGCCACAAACGCTACAATTCCATGATGGGCACGCAAACAAACTTGTCGCCACTGGATCGGCTCCTCGTCGGTGTCGACCGGGTCCTTCGAACCCTGTACGGCGCGCCGCGGGGCAGCGGCCGTACGAACCCTGCGGGAGGCCCCCGCGCCGGCAGTCATGGGAAAATTTCATCGGCCGCGCGCCGTGAAGCGGGGCGGCTGATGCGCGTCAATCACAGCGGCGAAGTCGCCGCCCAGGCGTTGTATCATGGTCAAAGCACCGGGGCCAGGGATCCGGCTATTGCCGACCACCTGCGAAAGGCCGCCGAGGAAGAAAACGACCACCTGATCTGGTGCCGCTCACGGTTGACGGCGCTCGGCACGACCCCCAGCCGGCTCAATCCGTTCTGGTACGCGGGTTCCTTCGCCATCGGCGCGCTCGCCGGGCGTTGCGGCGACCGCATGAGCCTCGGCTTTCTCGAAGAGACCGAAAGGCAGGTCGTCGATCACCTCGACGGCCAGCTCGAACGCCTGCCGCAAGAGGACGAGGCGTCGCGTCGCGTCCTGCAGCAAATGCGCGTGGATGAAGCGCATCACGGCCAGGCGGCCAAGGCACGGGGCGGCAAGCGCCCGCCGGCACCGGTTCGTCTCGCGATGAAGGCGACCTCGCGCGTCATGACGACAACCGCCTACTGGTTCTAGCCTGCCTTGACTCGCTGATTTTCCGCCGCCGCTCGGGCGCAAACGCAGCCCAAAAAAGAATCGTGGATGCCGGTCTTCTCCGGGCTGGCGAATTCAGACTGTCGGATCAGTCGTCCGCCACGTTGCGGCCGTAAAAGATTTCCTCCATCTCCGTTTCGATGCGCGCACGAATCCGCTCCGCCTCCTCCTCCTCGAGATCTTCCACGCCCGTACCGAACAGGTAATTGTCGAGATCGAAGTTTTTCAGGGTCATGCGGGTATGGAAGGTATTGTTCTGGTAATCGTTCATGTCCATCATCTGGAACTCGTCGCTCACGTCGTCGGACATGAAGTTCTGGATCGAATTGATTTCGTGGTCGAGAAAATACTTGCAGCCGTCCACATCGCGCGTGAAGCCGCGCACGCGGTAGTCCACCGTGACGATGTCGGATTCGAACTCGTGGATCAGGTAATTCAACGCTCTGAGCGGCGAAATCTCCCCGCAGGTAGACACGTCGATATCCGCACGAAACGTGCTGATATCCCCCGACGGATGGCTCTCGGGATAGGTGTGCACGGTCATGTGGCTCTTGTCCAGATGCGCAACCACCGACTCGGGCAGCGGACCGGGCGCCTCGGGCTGCAGATCCTCGCCGATCGGCACCTTGACGGGCTCCTCGGCAATCAACATGGTCACCGAGGCGCCCTGGGGCTCGTAATCCTGGCGTGCAATGTTCAACACCGACGCGCCGATGATCTGCGCGACCTGCGTCAGGCTGTTGGTAAGCCGGTCGGCGTTGTATTCCTCATCGATGTAGGCGATGTATTCGGCGCGATGCGCGAGAGTCTTTGCATAACAGATATCGTAAAAATTGAAGCTCAGCGTCTTGGTGAGATTGTTGAAACCATGCAAACGCAACTTGCCGGACGGCCCCACTTCCGGAGCGGCCATCAGCGCGTCTCCCGGCCGGCCGCCGCGACCCCGGCAAGTGCCTCGCGCATGGCGCCGATCGTCGCCTTGTAGTCACTGCTTCCGAAAACCGCGGAGCCGCTGATGAAGGTGTCGGCGCCTGCGCCTGCAATCGCGGCGATATTTTCAGCGTCCACGCCACCGTCCACCGCGAGACGAATATCGCGGCCCGATTTCTCGATCTTCTCGCGCAGCATGCCGATCTTGCGCAGACTCTCGGGCAGGAACTTCTGGCCGCCGAACCCGGGATTGACCGACATCACGAGAATCCAGTCGAGCCGCCACATCGCGAAATCAAGCACATCCGGCGGCGTCGCCGGATTAAGTACGAGCCCAGCCGCGGCGCCGCCGTCCAGGATTTTCTGCAGGCTCCGATCCACGTGCTCGGTTGCCTCGGGATGAATCAGGATCGTCGCGGCGCCGGCCTCAAGAAAATCCCCGATCAACCGGTCGGTGGGCTTGACCATGAGATGCGCATCAATCGGCGCGGTAATGCCATAATCGCGCAGGGCTTTGAGCACCGGCGCGCCAAAGGTCAAGTTGGGAACGTAATGGTTGTCCATCACGTCGAAATGGATACGATCGCCCCCCGCGGCCAGCACCGCAGCCGACTCCTCGCCCAGCCGGGCAAGGTCGGCGGAGAGCACCGACGGCGTAATCCAGAGGTCGGAAACGGACTCGCTCATGGGCGCAGCCATCCCGGGACATCAATGGGCCATTTTAACGCGCGAACCGTCGCGAGCAAGCTCGCCCCCACGGGCCTCTTTTACCAAGCCGAACGCTGGCAAGACGACGTTCAGCGGGTCCGAGCCGGGTCGGATGCCGGCTGCTGTGTGCCTGCATCCCGCGCCGTCAGCCCGGCACGGTGGAAACCTTGAAGTCCGTCTCGCCTTCCAGGCGCGCCACCACAACCGCGCCGGCGGAATCGCCGAAGACGTTGACGGCCGTGCGCATCATGTCGAGGATGCGGTCGAACACAAACAATACGCCGATCGCCTCCAGAGGCACGCCGATTACGCTCATGATCAGGGTTATGGCCACCAGCGAGGCGGCCGGGACGCCCGCCACGCCCATCGAGGTGACCAATGCCAGGACCACCACCGTGAACTGCGTGGCGAAGGTCAGCTCCACGCCGTAGGCCTGGGCCAGAAACAGGGCGGCCACACACTCGTACAGGGCCGAGCCGTTCTGATTGACGGTCGCCCCGAGCGGCAGCACGAAGTTGGTGATGCGCTCGGACACCCCCACGTTCTTTTCCGTGCACTCCATGTTCGAGGGCAAGGCGGCGTTCGAGGAGGCCGTGGAAAAGGCGATCCACAACGGCGGCGAGAGGGCCCGGTACATCTTCCACGGGTTGACGCGGCCAATGAAATACAACAGGCCGGGCAAAACCAGGAGCGATTGCACCAGAAGGGCGGCCACGACCGTCAAGGCAAAAATTACCAGCGGCAGTGCCGCGGCGAAACCGGTTTCGGCAACCACCTTGGCGACGAGCGCGAATACCCCGATCGGCGAGAACAGCATGACCCAGTGAGTCATCTTCATCATCACCTCGAAGACGCCCTGCCAGAAATTCCGCAAGGTCTCGCCGGGCTTTCCCGATACCCGCGTCATGAAAAAGCCGAACAGGATGCTGAAGAAGATGACCGCGAGGATCGCGTTGTTGCTGGTCGCCGCATCGAGGATATTGGGCGGCACCATGCGAATAAAGACGTCCACCACGTCCGATGCGCTGCCGGATTTGATGTTGTGCGCCACCTGGGCGCTGCTCGCATCGAGCGAGAGCTGCTCGCCCACGGGCCGGCCGTTTGACAGGCCCGGTTGCACGGCGTTGACCAGGGCCAACCCCACCAGCACGGCCAGCAAGGTGGTGACGATATAAAAGATCAGGGTCTTCGCGCCGACGCCTCCCAGACGCCCCGATTTCCCGATCGAAGACATACCGGTGATGATCGAGGCCGCCACCAGCGGCACGATCAGCATCTGCAGCGCGTTGAGGAACAGGCGCCCGAAAAAGTCGTAGATGGAATAAAACGTGACGCCGAACAGGCCGGCATCCGTGCCGCTCAACTGGCCGGCAATCACCGCGAGGACGAGGGCCGCGAGGATTTGCATGTGAAGCGGCCTGAAGAATCGCTTCAGCCACGCGAGTTGCCTCATGCGTCCGGGCCCCGATCGGTCAAGGTCGCAAGCTTAGCAGAAAGCCGGGCCGCCTCTATACCGACATTCCTGCGCCGCGGAGCGCGCCGAGAAAGCAACTATCCGGAGCGCCGGCATCTTGCCGGCTTGATTGCCCTCCGGGCGGGGTTACTTTTGTTTCGCCAAAAGTAACCAAAAGCAGCGCGCCGACGAGCGCGGCCTGCGTGCCTGCCGGCACTCCGGCTCCCCTGCGATGCTCGCCCGCCACGAGCCGGGCGACAACTCGGGCTTCGCCCTCAAACACGTCGCCCTTTCTCTCGCGCCGGGCTGCGCTTCTCGGCGCGCCCAACGACGCAGCGCGTAGCTGTGAATTAGACAGCGCCGATCAATTGACGCCCTGTCATTCCGGATCGTCGCTTCGCAACGTCATGAATGACGCATAAATTGGAGTTTTATCAGTAGCGCAGGAGGGCCGACCCCCAGGTAAACCCGCCGCCGAAGGCTTCGAACAGGAGCGTCTGGCCGGGCTTGATGCGCCCGTCGCGCACGGCCACGTCGAGGGCCAGCGGCACGGAGGCGGCGGAGGTGTTGCCGTGCTCCTGGATGGTGACGACGACCTTGTCCATCGGTATGCCGACCCGCTTGGCGACGGCTTCGATGATGCGAAGATTGGCCTGGTGCGGCACGAACCAGTCCAGTTCGTCGGGGCTCATGCCGGTGGCGGCGAAAATATTTTTTGCCGCCCTGATGAATTCGCGCACGGCCACGCGGAACACTTCGTTGCCCTGCATCTTGACGAAGTCCTTGCCGGATTTCAGATCGTTGAAACCCCTGGATACACCCGAGGGGAAATACAGCAAATCGCGGTACTTGCCATCGGCGTAGAGCTGCGTGCGCAGGATACCGTGCTTCTCGTCGGGCGCCAGGACGACGGCGCCGGCCCCATCGCCGAAAAGCACGCAGGTCGAGCGATCGGTATAGTCGGTAAAGCGCGAAAGCGTCTCCGCACCGATGACCAGCACGCGCTCGGACTCGCCCACGCGGATGAATTTCTCGGCGATCCCGAGCGCGTAGAGGAAACCCGCGCAGGCGGCCTCGCAGCTCACCGCCGCGCAGCCGTTCGCACCAATGCGATCCTGTACCAGCGTGCCGAGGTTCGGGAAAATGTAGTCGGGCGTCGTCGTGCCGACGATGATCAAGTCCAGCTCTTCGGGCCTTACGCCTGCCGCATCGAGCGCCCGGCGTGCGGCGGTCTCGGCCAGATCGGCGGTGGTCTCGTTCTCGGAGACGATATGGCGTCTTTCGATGCCGGTACGCGTGCGAATCCACTCGTCATTGGTGTCGACCATGCGTTCGAGATCGGCATTGGTCAAAACGCGGTCCGGCAGGGCGCTGCCGGTGCCGATGATTCGCGCGTAGCTCATGCCTCAAGCTCCGGGGTATGCGTCTCGGCCAGCATGTGGCTAATCCGCTCTGGGACATTCTGGTCCACTTCGAGTATCGCCGCACGAATGGCCGTCTTGAAGCCCAGGCGATCCGCACTACCATGACTTTTTACCACAATACCGCGCAGCCCGAGGAAACTCGCGCCATTGTAGCTGCCCGGATTGAGTCGGCGACTCAGGCGACGCAAGACGGGCCAGGCCATCAGCCCCGCCAATTTGGCGATAGGGTGGCGACGGAATTCCTCGCGCAGCATGAGGGCAATGAAACTTGCCGTGCCTTCGATGGACTTGATCGCAACGTTGCCGGCGAAGCCGTCGCTGACAATCACATCGACCTTGCCCGAGGTAATGTCGTTGCCTTCTATGTAGCCGGTATAGTTGAGCCCGGAGGCCGACAACATCTGCGCGGCATGCTTCACGCGACCATTGCCCTTGATTTCCTCCTCGCCTATGTTGAGAAGACCAATGCGAGGCTCCGCAGTTCCGTCCACGGCGGAGACGAGCGCCGAACCCATCACCGCGAATTCCAGCAGATGCTCGGGAGTGCAATCGGCGTTGGCCCCCAGATCGAGCATGTAGACATGCCCGGTGACAGTGGGGATCGCAGAACAGATCGCCGGGCGGTCGATGCCCGGCAACATTTTGAGCACGAAATGTGCCGTGGCCATCAGCGCACCGGTGTTTCCGGCGGACACGCAGGCTTGCGCCGCACCGGTCTTGACCTGCCTGATCGCGACGCGCATGGAGGAATCGCGCTTCGAGCGCAGGGCGTGGCGGGGCGATTCGTCCATCGCCACCACTTCGCTCGCCGCCTTGATTTCGATGCGCTCGCGCAACGCCGAGCCTGCGTCATCCAGCACGGCCCGGAGCGCGCGCTCGTCGCCGACAAGCTGGATGGAAAGCCGTGGGTACTCGTTCAACGCATCGAGAGCGGCCGGAACAATCACCGAAGGGCCATGATCGCCACTCATGGCGTCAATGGCAATGCTTATCGACCTGTCATGAGCCGGCATGATTCAGATTGGCTTTAAGACGGTTTCGATGCTTGGCCGGGTTGCGGATAAAGGCCGAGACAGGCTCAGTCTTCGGGCGTAGCGACGTCGACCACCTTGCGGCCGCGATAATAGCCATCCACGCTCAAATGATGGCGGCGATGCAGCTCGCCGGTGGTGGGATCACGGGACAACGTCGGCCCTTTGAGGGCATCGTGGGAGCGGCGCTGGTCGCGCTTGGAGCTCGTTTTGCGATTCTGTTGAACGGCCATGGGTATTCGGGGGAGTGCGTCAAATGCCGCATATTGTAACGCGTAAGGGCTGCGCAAGCGACAAGGGGGCCAATTATCGTCGCCGTCCAGGCGCAGATCCTCAGTCTTTGCGTCCGTCCCGCTCCGCCAGCGCACGCGCCAGACCGGTAAAGGGCCGTTGCGTATCGGTCTTGGGGACGGCGCCGGCCGCGGCGCTCACCGGGCAATCCGCTTCCGGGTGGCGCGGTGAGAGCGGCAACGCAAGCAACAGTTCATCCTCGATCAGGGCCCCCAGCGTCGGCGACGGATCGGGGTCGCCCGGCTCCCAGCCTTCCTCGGGTTCCGCGCGCTCATCCGTGGACGACACCTGCAGACGCGGGCCGGCCGACACCTGCAGCTCGAACGGCTCCAGGCAGCGCTGACAGCACGCCCCCAGGCGCGCCCGAATCGCTCCGCGCACCCCAACTTCGCCGTTGGCGAGCCGCTGAAAATCCAGCGCATAACGCACCTCCCCGGTCACTTCGTCGCGGTCGAGCGCGCCCGCCAGGCGCGGGTCGAGCGCGGCCGCATCGAACCGCCCTTCGAGATGCCCTCCGGTATCGGCGAGTGCTTCCAGGTCGAGCCGGCTCCATGGCGTCATATCCATAACTCGTTATCGTATTGTGGAAGCCCACCGGTGGTCAAAGAGGCCGTGCCCACACTGATACTCGCCTCCACCTCGCCATACCGGCGCGAACTCCTCGGCCGGCTGGGCGTGGAGTTCGAAACCTTCGCCCCCGAGGTGGACGAGAGTCTCCGGGCAAACGAAACGCCGGGAGACGCCGGCCTGCGCCTCGCCTGTGCCAAGGCCCGCGCCGCCGCCGGGCAGCGCGCGGACGCCTTGATCCTGGCCGGCGACCAGCTTGCCTCATTCAACGGTCAGCCAGTCGGCAAACCCGCAGACACCGGTACGGCAGAACAGTATCTCGAGCAATTCTCGGGGCGCATCCTCACCTACTACACCGCCATCGCCCTGCTCATATCGGGCAACGACACGCCCGTCACTCATCTCGACGAGAGTCGCGTCCATTTGCGCCCCCTGGACCGGGACGAAATTCGTCGCTATGTAGCAAAGGAAAACCCGATCGACTGCGCCGGCGGACTCAAGCTCGAAAGTCTCGGCAGCGCCCTGTGCGAACGCATCGAAACCGAAGACCCGACCGCCCTCGCCGGCCTGCCGCTCATTGCCACGGCGCGCCTCCTGCGCGAACACGGTTACGCCCTGCCCTGATCTGCCAGGCTGCACAAATTGTAATGACAAACTGCCTGCATGCCTGAAAAACCCATTCACGCTCGGCAAAAAACCACTCGTCACGAGACCATCATTCGCAGGAGCCGCTTTCTCGCCCGGGCTGCGTCGATAGCGGATGAAGCACAGGCCATGACTTTTCTGGAATCGGTTGACCACCATTCGGCCAGCCCCAACTGCCGGGCCCGGCGGCCGGGGCAAAAGTATCGTTTCAGTGACGATGGCGAGCCCGGCGGCAGTGCCGGCCAACCTCAGCCGCGGCCACAGCCGCCTGAACTGCCGGTAGAAACAAGCCAACGCCGATGTGCCGGGTACCTCGCTACAGCAGACCCGACGAATAGACGCCCGCTATTTCATTGATCATCGCGTCCCGGACCGATTCGGTGGGCGGCCAGTCCACCTTGCCATCCACGATCAGCATGGCCAGGCCATGCGCCAGCGCCCATGCCCCCCGGCTGCCCGCGCCCGCATTCATGCGGCGATCAGCCGCTTGTGACAATCGGTCGGCGACGGCAGTCCGGATGAAGGCATAGCTTTGATCCGCCGCCGCCCACAGCGCTTCATCGTCGACACCATCCAGTTCGGCGCTGAACATGAGGCGGAACAGGATCGGATGATCCACCGCAAAACGGACATACCCCCGGGCCAGACTGTGCATCCACTCGGCACTGCCCTGCGAGCGATTTTCCGCCTGCTTCTGGTATGCACTCAGCCGCTTGAAACCGCGCGTGGCTACCGCTGCAAGCAACGCCTGGCGATTTTCAAAATGCGCATAGGGCGCCGCCGGTGAAACCCCGATTCGCCGCGCCACCGCGCGCAGGCTGAATTTCTCCGTGCCGCTTTCATTCAGCAGCGCCTCCGCGCCCTCCACGAGCGCCTCGCGCAGGTTGCCGTGATGGTACGGGCGTGCCGGTCTGTGGGTTTTGCTCATCATGGGCATTGTGCCATAAAACTTGACAATGTAAAGATTAATGCTAAACTTAACAGCGTAAACATTGGCTCTGGACGCCCTTGCTCTGCAAGGGGTCGGTGTCAAGGAATCGTCCCGAATACACATGGAGGAGAAGTCATGAATTTGAGAGAAGTGCTGCAAACACAGTTGAACGGTTACTCGGAGTATCACCAGTCGAAGGCCAATCTGATCCTTCATGTCCTGCTGGTGCCCCTGTTTCTGGCGGGCAACATCGCCCTCGTCGTCGCTCTGCTTGGGCAAGCCTGGATCATTGCGGCGGCCGGGGCATTCACCATGCTCCTGTCCCTGGCCCTCCAGGGGCGTGGTCACAAGTCCGAACCCAATCCTACGGACCCCTTTACCGGGCCGGGCAATGCACTCACGCGGCTGTTCTTTGAGCAGTGGCTTACGTTTCCACGCTTCGTGGTGACCGGCGGCTGGTTCCGCGCCTTGCGGAACGCACGCTGATACCGCCTCGAGCAATCGGAGAAAAAACTGGATGTCATACGAATTGCTCAAGGCCCTGCACGTGCTGGGCGCCGTTGTTTTCCTCGGCAATATCATTGTCACGGCCCTATGGAAGGGGTTGGCCGACCGCACCCGCAACCCGGTAATCGTCGCGTTCGGCCAGCGCCTGGTCATGGTTACGGATATCGCCTTCACCGCAACCGGCGCCGCCCTGCTTGCCATCACCGGCACCGCAATGGCCGGTGATTATGATCATACAGATTGGCTCGACCTGGGCATCATGCTGTTCGTCGGCTCCGGCGTCATATGGCTGGCGATACTGATTTCCGTGGAGATACTCCAGGCCCGAATGGCACGCATCTTCCGTAGCGGCGGCGAAATTCCCCCACGGTACTGGCGGCTCAACATCCTGTGGATGGTCTTCGGAACCATCGCCGTCATCCTTCCCCTCATCAATGTTTACCTTATGGTGGCAAAACCCGCCTATTGAGCCGGTAATTAATTGGTATGAACTTGACGCTGGCCGTGTGTGAGCGCTCCTGTCCTCAGTTCGGCCTGAGCGTAGGTCGCAGACCGGAGTCGAAGGCCTGCTTCGACTTCGCTGCGCTACACTCAGCACGAACGGAAAGTTACTACTGTTTAGTTGCCGGATCAATAATGTCCTGCCTCAGAAGTTCGTTTAACAAGGAGCGGACAAACTTTTACGACATGCGACCGGCAGAGTTACGCAAGTCTGCAACTTGACCTCCTGATGCTCCCTGACCGATCTAAAGCTCAGCAGCCTCCCCGCGGCGATCACTCGTCGGGCTTGTAGCGGATGACCCTCCAGATATAGGTGATGACAATCACCGCGATCACCGCAGTGGTCACCGGTGACAGCCATGCCTCGACACGGTCATAGTGCTCATCCAGTTGCAATCCCAGCCAAGTCAGCACGCACACCCACAGTAGCGAGCCGGCAAGTGTGCACAGGAAAAACTTGAGCGGCGACATGCAAACGAGGCCGGCCGGGATGGAGATCAGCGTACGAACGGTCGGAACAAGCCGGCCGAGGAAAACCGCCCAGGCGCCGAAGCGCTCGAACCACTTGCTGGCGCGGGTGATGTCGCGTTGATTCATCGTGATCCAGCGCCCATGCCTGGCGACCAGTCGGCGCAGGCGCTCTTCGCCGAACCAGCGCGCCAGCAAATACCAGATGAATGTGCCGCAAACCGAGCCGAGCGTGGCCGAGATGACGACGCCGATTGCGCTCAGATCCCCACGCGCGGCGACGTAGCCGGCGAACGGCACAATGATTTCCGACGGAATGGGCGGAAAGACATTTTCGAGAATCATCAGGGCAAAAATGCCGAAATAACCGCTCTGCTCAATGATGTTCTGAATCAATCCAGTCATTGCGCAACGGCCTCATGGAGGGATGCCGGGCCCTTGAGACCGGATGAATCGCAGGGTTTGGTTCTCAGCGCCGGCGGTCAGAGCGTGGATGGCGGCGGCGAGATCGTCGGGCAAGGGGGCCTCAATCGACAGGTTTTCGCCGGTCTGGGGATGCTCGAAGCAGAGGCTGGCGGCATGCAGGCCCAAACGCCGGAGACCGAGGTCACGCAACTGCCGGTTGGCAGCCTTGTCGCCGTAGCGGGAATCGCCCGCGACCGGATGACCGGCTTCGAGTGCATGCACGCGGATCTGGTGGGTGCGGCCGGTTGCGGGACGCGCAAGCACCAGGCTTGCCCGCTCGCCGCTTGCCAGCGGCTCGAAGAACGTTTTTGCGGCCTTGCCTTCGCGGCTCACGGTCACGTGTCTCTCGCCGCCGCGCTTTACGTAGCGCTCGAGCGGCGCGTCGGCCACGAAGGGCTGGTCCACGCGGCCCACCAACAAGGCGAGGTAGCGTTTGTCGACCTTGCCCTCGCGCAGGGCGGCATGCAGGGCGCGCAGAGCGCTCCGCCTGCGCGCGATGAGCAGGCAACCCGAGGTGTCCCGATCCAGCCGATGGATCAGTTCCAGCTCCGGCTCCTTGCGCAAGGTGCGCAGCGCCTCGATCAAGCCGCCGTTGAGGCCGCTGCCGCCGTGCACGGGCATGCCCGGCGGTTTGTTCACCGCCAGGAGAACCTTGTCCTCGAACAGGATGCCGGAGGCGAGCAGCGCTTCGGTACGCTTCAAGGGGCCGGTCGAGGGCTCGCGCTCGGGCAGCCGCACCGGCGGCAGGCGCACCTCGTCCCCGTCGGCAAGCCGGTATTTGGGCCGGCGGCGCCCGCCATTGACCCGCACCTGCCCGGTCCTGAGCAAACGGTAAACATGCCCGCGCGGTACCCCCTTGAGTTCCCGCGCAAGGAAATTGTCCAGCCGCTGTCCGGCAAACTCTTCACCAACCTTCAGGCGGCGCACGCCCTGATGCGCGTCGCCGTTTGCAAACGCCTGTTTATCCTTCAAAAACTTGTTTCCCTATGCCGCCTCTGTTATAGTAACGTCGTTGCCGGATGGGCAACTTGCCTTGGGTTCCGGGCGGCAAGGGCCAACGGTACTTCCAAGGCAGGATTTTGCAACGCGCCGGTTCGACCGGCGGTCATTCAATCACAGGCGCTCCCATGCCGATTGCATGGTTGCGAAGCGCTGAGCGGGGCCAAGGCAATTCACAAGGCGGGGCATCGAAGCCGCCGCCGAGCCAAGCGCAAACTGTCTTCCCGTCACGCTGAAAGCCGGCCATGCCGCCTGGTGAGCGCCCCGTAACGGGTATTTACAAGAAATGAAACGTATGTTGATCAATGCGACCCAGCCCGAAGAGCTGCGCGTCGCAATCGTCGATGGCCAGACGCTGTACGATCTGGATATCGAAGTCCCCGGCCACGGCCAGAAGAAGGACAATATTTACAAGGGCCGCGTCTCGCGGGTGGAACCCAGCCTCGAGGCCTGCTTCGTCGAGTACGGGGCCGAGCGCCACGGCTTCCTGCCGCTGCGCGAAATTGCGCCGGCCTACCACCAGAGCAAATCCGAATCCGGTACCCGACTGACCATCAAGGATGCCGTCAGGGAAGGCCAGGAAGTCATTGTCCAGGTGACCAAGGAAGAGCGCGGCACCAAGGGCGCAGCACTCACGACCTTCGTCAGTCTTGCCGGCCGCTATCTCGTACTCATGCCCAACAACCCCAGTGCCGGGGGCGTGTCGAGCAAAATCGAGGGCGCCGATCGCGACGAGACCCGCAGCCTGCTTTCGGAGCTCGTCCTGCCACAGGGCGCCGGCGTCATCGTGCGTACCGCCGGGGGCGGGCGCAGCCTCGAACAACTCCAGTGGGACCTCGATTACCTCAAGAACATCTGGGAGGCAATCTGCCATGCGGCCGACGACCGTTCGGCGCCCTTCCTGATCTACCAGGAATCGAACGTCATCATCCGCGCGCTGCGCGACCACTTTTCAAAGGATATCGGCGAGGTCGTCATTGACGATGCCGACGTACTCGAGGAAGCGCGCGGATTTGTCGAGATGGTCATGCCGCAGCATCTGGGCAAGCTCAAGCGGCACGAGGATCGGCTTCCGCTGTTCACCCGCTTTCAGATCGAAAGCCAGATCGATGCCGCCTTCCAGCGCCAGGTTCGCCTGCCGTCCGGCGGCGCCCTGGTACTCGATCAAACCGAAGCGCTGGTCGCGGTGGACGTCAACTCGGCGCGCGCCACCCAGGGCAGCGACATCAACGAGACCGCGCTCAACACCAATCTCGAAGCCGCCGAGGAGATTGCGCGCCAACTCAGGTTGCGCGACATCGGCGGCCTGATTGTGGTGGATTTCATCGACATGAACAACGCCCGCAACCTGCGCGAGGTCGAAAACAAGTTGCACCAGTCGCTCGCCCTCGATCGGGCGCGCATCCAGATCGGGCGCATCTCGCGCTTCGGCCTGCTGGAGATGTCGCGCCAACGGCTGCGCCCGGCGCTTTCCGAGGCGGTATTCGAACCCTGCCCGCGTTGCTCCGGCAAGGGCATGATCCGTTCGGTCGAATCGCTCGCCATCTCGATCCTGCGCCACATTCAACAGGAAGCACTGAAGGAACGAACCGCCCGAATCACGGCGGAGTTGCCGGTAAGCGTCGCCACCTTTCTCGTCAACGAGAAGCGGACGGATCTGGTGGAAATAGAAAACCAGCTGTGTATCGGCATCGTGATCATTCCCAACCCCCACATGGACACGCCCAACTACCGGGTGGAAAGAATCCGCAGCGACCAGCTTGGCGCCCAGGTGCTGCCCTCGCACGAACTGGCGGAAGAACCCGAAGCGCCCGCCATGCCGGGCAAGCCCGCACCGGCCGAGCAGCCCGCCGTCAGCGCCCTGCGGCCGGCAACCCCGCCGCCCGCTCCCGCCCCCGAGGCCAAGGCCAAGGCAGGCTCGCGCAATGGCTGGTTCACGCGGTTGCTGGGAAGGCTGGCATCGCAGGAGCAGGATACAAGCGGATCCGGTTCTGCGGCACCCGCACAACGCAAACGATCCAGCGTGAACCGCAACCGTCGCAGCGACTCCGGCCAACGCGGCGAAAACGCTACCCGCAGCCGCAGGCAACGCCCGGCTTCGAACAACGCAAAGCGCGATTCGCGCGGCGGGGCGCAACGCGCCGGCGGGAACCGTGCGCGCAACGCACCGTCCGGGGATCCGGCCGGAAGCAGCAACCGGAAGCAGGCCGCACGAAAACCCAACGACAAAAAGCAGCCCCCCGCACAAGGCAGCGCCACTGCAAAGGCCGAGGAATCAGCGTCATCCCGAGCAGGCAGTGAGACCCGATCGACCGCCGGCAACGAAGGCTCCGGGCGCTCCCGAACGCGCCGTGGCCGCCGCGGCGGGCGCAGGCGCCGCAGCGCCGGCAATGGGAACAGCCAGTCCAACGAACGGCCATCCGACGACCAGGGTTCCGGGAAGGCGCAGAGCATGCAAGACGAGAAAGCCGCCGGCAAGTCGCTCGTCACCTCTGCGGCCCAAACCGATCCGGGACAGGCTCCGGGCAAGCCCCATGCGGGCCGGGCCGAGAGGAAGGGGCCGCCGACCGAGGAAACGCCGCGCCTGGCCGCCCTGTTTGAGCAGGAAAGGAACAGCGAGTCCGCGGGTCACGACGACAGGGGCTGAACGCCGGAAAAATCGCGAGCAAGCTTGCTGCTACACCCGATTAAGGGCCCGGGCAGGAGTGACGGCCCCGTCGCGATGGGCATGAACACATTCCAACGTCGTATCGCGCCCGGGACGTCCGCTCCTGCTGCAGGGCGGATAAGCACAGCGCATCCGCCGGTGTGGATTCGATGGATGCGCCTGCTGTGCAGGCTTGTCCGCCCTGCTCGCTTTTGAGTGGGCTTGACTTGGAACAGAGTATCTACAAAGGCATTTCTGAACAATTCATTGTCCGTCATTCCCGCCCCCGCCTTCGCGGGGGCAGGCTGCGGCGGGAATCCAGCCCAATCAAGAAGATGGATTACTCGCGACTTGCGTCGCTCGCCCCTCAGGACATGTGCTTCGCACATGTTCGCTCCGGCGTTCCGCCTTCGCAGTCGCGCTTTCGCGGGAATGACGAATCAATCAGAGACGCCCTAACTCTACTGCCGGGAGAGTTTCCGGCGGGAGCGAGAGCTTGCTTGCGACCAATGTCGTCGCCCCGGTCGCGGGCATATGGGCCGCTCCTGCGACTCCGTTGTCAGGTTTCGGGGGTTTGCCCATCGAGCCATCGTTCGGTGCGCGCAATGTCCTTCGCCGTGTCCACCGAGGTCATCGGGATCTCGTCCGCCACCTCGACGCGGATGCGCATGCCCAGCCACAGAGCGCGCAACTGCTCGAGGCCCTCTTCGCGTTCCATCGCACACGGCGGTTCGGCAGCCAGTCGAGCAAGAGCGGCGACGCGATAGGCATACAAGCCGACATGCCGCAGCGCTTCGGCGGGCAACTCGCGATCCGCTTCTCGCGGGCGAGGAATCGGGGCACGGCTGAAATAAAGCGCATCGCCGTTCGTATCCGTGACCAGCTTGACCACATGAGGGTCGGCAAACAATTCCGCTTCATACAAACGCACGGCCAAGGTTGCCATCTCGGCTTCCGGGTTAGCCTGCAGCGAGGCGGCCACGGCATCGATGGCATCCGCGGGCATCAGGGGCTCGTCGCCCTGCAGGTTGACCACGATATCCTCGTCTTCCCAATTCTCGCGCGCGGCGACTTCGGCGATGCGATCGGTACCCGACGCGTGCACACCGGAAGTCAGCGCCACGCGAACGGGCATGTCCTCGACTGCCGCGGCAATACGTTCGTCGTCGGTTGCCAGCCAGACCTCTTCGGCCCGGCTTTCCAGTCCCCGCTCGCAAACATGGCAAACGAGCGGCTTGCCCGCTATTTCGACCAGCGGCTTCCCGGGCAAGCGGCTGGAGCCGTAGCGTGCGGGAATGACGACCCGTACGCTCACTTGTATTTGTCCAGCTCTTCGAGTTCTACCTTGCGCGCTTCCTCTTCGAGCATGACGGGGATGTCATCGCGAATTGGAAAGGCCAGACGATCGGCACGGCAGATCAACTCTCCGGCCTTCCTGTCGTACTGCAACGGGCCCTTGCAGAGCGGGCAGACGAGTATGTCAAGCAGTTTGGAATCCATCAGCTTTCCTCCATGAAAAAATGCGGCCCGCCGGCGAGTGCCAGCAAGCCTGCGGCATCCTCCCCGGAAAATCCTATCGCAAGCGGCACCCGCCAGGCGTTGACGGGCCGCTCGGCGAGCCGCGCCGCATCCTTGTCGGTGAGAAGAATGGGCCGGCCCGTGCCGAGCATCTCGAGGGTCGAGTCGATCGGCGCGTGATCGGGCAACGGGTGACGTTCGACCTCGAGGCCGGCCGCTTCCAGTACAACAAAAAAACCTTCCGGATCGGCAATCGCCGCCACGGCATGCACGGGTTTGCCACGAAAGTGCGCCAAGGGAACGGACTCGCCTCCGCCAACGGGCAGCGCGCGGGATACACTCAGGAGCATGTTGAATACCGTCACGCCGGGCGGTAATGCAACCTGTCCGCGCCCCTTGAGAACGACTGCATTCACCCGTTCGAGCCGA
The DNA here is from genome assembly GCA_030452225.1 of Gammaproteobacteria bacterium. Classification (GTDB taxonomy): domain Bacteria; phylum Pseudomonadota; class Gammaproteobacteria; order JAKDMP01; family JAKDMP01; genus JAKDMP01. The sequence goes on along the minus strand of JAKDMP010000003.1, from coordinate 20,610 downwards.
GAAGGCATTTCACGCAACGGCCCGGCCGGCAGGAGGGCCCCGTTTCCGAATCCACGCCGCGCATCGATGGCCGCAATCTCCACGTCGCGGACCAACCGATAGTGCTGCAACCCGTCATCGGAGACAACCACGTCGGGACGATGGCTCTCGACAAGATACCTGGCCGCCGCCGCGCGGTCCCGCCCCGCGACCACGGGAACCGCCGTTTCACGCGCCAGCCACAAGGGTTCGTCGCCCGCCTCATCGGCCGAAGCATCGGTGCGGATCAGGCGAACGTCGTTGCGGTTGCCTCCATAACCGCGCGTTACGATGCCGGTTTTTACGCCCGCGGCCGAAAGCTCGCGCGCCAGCCATGCGACCAGCGGCGTCTTGCCGCTGCCGCCCACCGTGATGTTGCCGACCACCACCACCCGGGCCGCAACCTGCCGGGTCCGAAACAGGCCAAGCCGGTACAAGCTCCGGCGCAGCCATGCGAGGAGACGAAACAGGACGGCGAGGGGCCACAGGAACCACGCCGGCCGGGTCCCGTACCAGCGGGCGGATAGCCACTCGGCCGGAGATTTGCGCCGTTTGCCTTTCATTGGGCCGTCCGGGGACCGGAAGCGCGCCTCAAGCCGTACTGCGTATCTGCAATCGATGCAGACCGGCGTACACACCGCTGTGCGCAATCAGTTCGTCGTGGCTGCCTTCTTCCACGATACGGCCGTTCTCGAGTACGAGAATGCGATCGGCACGCTCGATGGTGGACAGGCGATGGGCGATCACCAGCGTGGTGCGCCCCTGCATCAATTCGTCGAGTGCGCGCTGTACCTGCCGTTCGGATTCGTTATCGAGTGCCGAGGTCGCTTCATCGAGAATCAGGATCGGCGCATTCTTCATCAGCGCACGGGCAATGGCCACGCGCTGGCGCTGCCCGCCGGAAAGCAGGATCCCGCGCTCGCCGACCAAGGTGTCAAAGCCGTCCGGCAGGGCTTCGATGTCCTGGAGGATATGCGCAGCGCGGGCGGCCTCGCGAATCGCTTCCGCATCCACCTCGCCCGCGGCGCCATAGGAAATATTGCCCGCAATCGTGTCATTGAAGAGGACCACGTCCTGCGTGACCATGGCTATCTGGCGACGCAGGTCCGACAACCGCAAGCCGCGGATGTCTTCTCCGTCCAGCGTGACTTGCCCTGCCGTTACATCGTAAAAGCGCGGCACGAGGCTCGCAAGCGTACTCTTGCCGCTCCCGGAACGCCCGATCAGGGCGATCATCTCGCCCGACTCGATACAGAAGGACAGGGACTTGAGCACCTCGCCCTTGCGCGGATGATAGGCAAAACCGACCCGTTCGAACTCGATGCGCCCGCGCACCCGCTCCAATGGCTTGCCGGCATCGCGTCGTTCCTCGTCGAGATCGATCAAATGGAAAATGCTTTCTCCGGCGGCAACGCCTTTCTGGATGGCAGCGTTCACATTGGTCAGACGGCGCAGGGGTGGAAGCAGCAGGGTCGCCGCAACCAGAAAAGAGGTGAAATCGCCGACCGTATTGGCCGCGCCGACGGGGTTGAGCGCCAGGACATAAATCACCAGTGCGAGCCCGAAACCGGCGATAATCTGAATCAGGGGGTTGGCAGCGCAATTGGTAAAGGCCAGCTTCAGATTTTGCGTCAGGTTCCAGTCATTGGCCTTGTCGAAACGCGCGCGTTCGGCCGTTTCGGCACTGTAGAGCTTGACCATGCGGTGGCCGGCAATCACCTCCTCGCTCGTGCGCGTAATCTCGCCCATACTGTCCTGGATGCGGGTCGAAACGCGACGAAAACGGCGGCTGACGTAACGGGTCAGCCAGGCAATCGCCGGCACCACGACCAGCACCAGCGCGCTGAGTACCCAGTTGAGGTAGAACATCCAGGCCAGCAATACCAGCACCGTCACCGAGTCGTTGATGATGACCTTGACCGAGTTGGTGGTGGATTCGGCCACCTGTTCGGTGTTGTAGGTCAACTTGGACAGCAATATTCCCGTCGCGCTGGTATCGAAAAAACGGGTCGGCAGCCGGAGCAGCTTGTCGAAAAGATCCCCGCGCAGATGCCGGATAACCTGCCGCCCGATCCAGCTCATGGAGTAATTCAGGACGAAACTTGCAATACCCCGAACCACAAAGAGTGCCGCAATTTCGCCCGCCACAATCATGATGACGTGCGGATTGCCTTCCACAAGCCCGCCGTTCATTAGCGGCTTCATGAGGTACGAAAAGGCGGCCTGGGAGAGCGAATAAACCAGCATGGCGACCAGCGCCACGCAAAATAGCGGCCAATAAGGCTTCGCGTAGCCAAGCAGGCGCTTGTATACCTTGATCGCCGCGTGGTGGTCTTCACTCACGGCTGGTTGTCCCGTTGGGCGGTCAGGATGTTGATGCGCTTGAAGCCAAGTGCGCCCGCCACATCCATCACCGTCACGATGGCCTGGGTATGCGAGCGCTTGTCCGCACGCACCAGAATCGGAATGCCGCGATTTTCGCCGGCGATCCTGGCCAGAGCCGCCCGCAGCGTCTCCGGTCGGGAATTCACCAGAGCGCGCTCGTTCACCAGAAAGTTTCCGTCACGCGTGATCGTCACCACAATCGGCGCCTTCTCGGAACTTTGCTGCACGCTGGCTTCGGGCAGGGTGACGTGAATGCGTCCAAAGTGAACGAAGGTCGTCGTCAGCATGAAAAAAACAAGCAGCATCAACATGACGTCAACCAGCGGAACGATGCTCAGTTCCACATCCTCAGACTGATGGGCATGCGGGCGAAGGTTCACGCCACGCGCCTGCCCTTTTTCGCTGCAGGGCTGCTGCGCGTGGTTTTTTTGCGCGGGCGGGCAGCTTCCTTTCCCTCGGCATGGAGCTTGCCGAGCGTCTCGATCAGTCGAATCGCATCCGCTTCCATGCGCACCACGAGGTCATCCACCTTGCCGCGAAAATAGCGGTAAAGAATGAGCGAAGGAACGGCGATCATGATCCCGGCGGCGGTCGTGATCAAGGCTTCGGCGATACCGCCCGACAGCACCTGGCTGGTGATGGCGCCGGTAGCGGAAATGCCGGAGAACACCCGCATGATGCCGAGTACGGAGCCGAGCAGGCCCAGGAGGGGTGAAATCGCGGCGATGGTGCCCAGGGTATTCAGATGGCGGCCGAGTTCGTGCACGACGTGCCGACCGGTATCTTCCACCGCCTCTTTCATCAGATCCCGGCTCGCCTCATGGCGGGAGAGCCCGGCGGCCAGAACCTGGCCAAGCGGGGAGCTGCGCCGCAACGCTTCCACCTTCTTTTCGTCGATTTTGCCCGCCTTGACCCACAACCACACTTCGGCCAGCAGATGCTCCGGACAAACCCGGCTGACGCGCAGGACCCAAAGACGTTCCAGGACGATACCGAGCGCGACCACGGAACAGAGCAGGATCGGCCACATGATCCAGCCGCCTTCGCGAAAAAGTTCAATCATCCGCTTTCCCTTCCGCTCGAAAATAAAGCAATCACAAGCGGAAATTGTCGCACAGCCGGCCGGATTACGCAGCTTGGGCCCCTCGGGATGGGGCCTCAGTGGTCGGTCCAGGGTCGAGCGTGTTCCGGGCGATAGCGCGAAATCAACCTCACGCCCCCGTCCCTGGTCACCGCAAACGTCACGGCGCCGGCATGCGCGGTATTGACCAAGCGGGCGCCAACATGGCGGTAGCGCGCCACCACCGGCGTTCGCGGGAAATGATAGCGGTTGAGGAAGCCGGTCGAAAAGACGACGTAATCCGGGTGCACGGCGCGTACGAATCCGGCCGTGGAAGAACTCGCGCTGCCATGGTGCGGCGCGACCAGCAAGTCGGCCTGCAGGCGGGCACCGTCATGCCGCAGCAGCCAGCGCTCGCGCTCCGCCTCTATATCGGCCGGAAACAGGGCCCTGCCGCCGGCACCGCTGACCTTGAGCACGCAGGAACGATTGTTGTCCGAACCGCCGGCATGGGGTTGCGGGGAGAGAATGGCAAAACGCACCCCGTCCCAGCGCCAATGCTCCCCTGCCAGGCAAGGCTCGCCATGCAGCTCCGGGGCGCTGGTCAGGACCGCCACATCCGGCCACAGGCGCCGAATGGCAGGGAGCCCACCGGAATGATCCTCGTCGCCGTGCGAGACGATCACCCGATCGGGTCGGCCCAGGCGATGGGCGCGCAAAAACGGCACCACGATCGTGCGTCCGGCATTGTTCCCGCCCCACCAGGAAGGTCCCGTATCGAACAGCAAGGTATGATGCGCGGTCGTCACCACGGTCGCCAGGCCCTGGCCCACGTCGAGCACGGTGACGCGGTAATTGCCTGGCGACGGCCGCGACACGGCCGGCATCAGCAACGGCAGCAACAAGGCCGCCCCGGCCAACCTCAGGCCCAGCCCGCGCGGTGCGATCAGAAAAACGACTCCGACGAGCGCGGCGGCGGTGGCCATCCACCCCGTGGCGCCGAGGGAAAATGTGGCGTGCGGCAAGGCCGCGAACCACTCGAGCACCGGCCACAACCAGGACAGCAACAGGGCGGCGAGTTGAAACAGAGGCGCCCCCCAGCCGCCGTGCACGAGGTTCGCCATCACGCCGAGCAAATCGACGGGAACCACGAGCCAGCTCACATAGGGAATCGCGATCAGGTTGGCCAGCGGCCCGATCAGCGATACCTGGCCGAAAAACGCCACCAGCAGCGGCGCGATGCCGAGCGACACCACGATTTGCGCGCGGATCAGTCCCCAGGCCGGGTGCGCCGAAGTCAGGCCGTAGACGAGCGCTGCCACGGCGCCGAAAGACAGCCAGAAGCTTGCCGTGATCAACGCCAGGGGCGAAATCAGGATCACGGCAACCGCCGCCAGCGCCAGGGTATCGGCGATGCGTACACGCCGGCGCAGGGAGAGCGTGAACAGGGGCAGGATCAGCATGATCAGCGAGCGCTCGGTGGCCATCGCGAAGCCGGCGAGCGCCGCATAGCCGATCGCCGCAAGGGCGGCCAGGCCGGCGGCGGGAATGCGGGCGGGCATGCGCCGCACAAGCGGCGAGAGCCGCCGCAGCCCGAACAAGGCGATGAAATACACCAGAAAGGCGCCGAAGGCGAGATGCAGCCCCGAGATGGACAACAAGTGAATCGTGCCGGTATCGCGCAGCGTCTGCCATTGCGCCTCGCTCACCTCGCCGCGCTCGCCCACGGCCAGTCCGGCCACCAAGCCCACGTAAGGGCTGTCCGGCAAGGCAGAGGCAATGTCCGTCGCGATCCGTGCGCGCAGGATATTCAGCCCGGGGGCAGCCGGCGCAACGCGCTTGCCGCGATCGTCGTACACATAGCCGCCCGCACCGATGCCATGGGCGAGCGCCCAGCCCGCGTAGTCGAATACGGCCGGATCGGCGAGACTGCGTGGCCGCTTGAGGCGCACGGCAAACCGCCAGCGCTCTCCGGTGCGCAAGGTGGTTCCGGAAGGCGGGTAATACCAGCTCAGGGCGATCAACCGCGGGCAGGGAACCGGCTGACCCTTGGCGTTCCTGGCCGAATCAACCGCGAAGCGAAAACGTATTCTCCGCCCCTCGATGCGTGGCAGATTCGCCACGCTGCCCGTCACGACTAGCGTATCCTTTGCCAAGGACGGCGCCAGACGCTCCGACATGGCTTCGCCCGCCGACCAGGTCACCCACAAGGCGCCCAGCACGGCGGTCACAAGCAGCACCGCACGGCGATCCCAAAGCGCGCTCAGCAAGGCCACGCCCGCCGCTCCCAGCAACCACGGAATCGCGAAAAGATGATGCCCGGCAAGCGACAGGGCGCCGCCGGCAAGCCAGGCCGCGGCCAGCCACGTCCATGGCGGCACAGGCCCGCGCCCGGCCATGCATTTCGTCACGACGGCGACAAGCCGCCGGGCGCCGGTCAATCCGGTCCAGCCCAACCTGAATCCCTCCCGCAGTTGTTATGCAGGCTTCAAGCCTGTATCAATTCTTGTCACTCATAGCGTAATGCATCGGCGGGCGCGGTGCGCGCCCCGCGCAGGGCGGGATACACCGCCGCCGCGAGGGCCAGCACAATGGCCACCGCCGCTGTCACGACCAGATCGGGCCAGCGAAATTCGGCCGGCAACTCGCTGATGAGATAGATCGAGGGCGGCAACAGGCGGGTGTCGAAAAGCTGATCCAGGGCGCCCAGGAGATTGTTGACGTTCACCGCCAGCAGTGCGCCCAGCCCCAGCCCCAGGGCCGTGCCCACGGCACCGAGCAGGAACCCCTGTGCGAGGAAGACGCCGGCTATGCGGCGCGGTACCAGGCCCAGGGTTTTCAACACGGCAATGTCCGCTTCGCGGTCGAGCCCGGCCACCAACAGCGTGGCCACCACGGCAAACGCCGCCACGGCAAGAATCGCGGCGAGCACGACGAAAAGCATGCGCTTTTCGAGACCGATGGTGGCGAACAAGGCGGCCTGATGCTCCGTCCAGTCGCTCACTGCATAACCGGCGCCGAGCCTGCTGCGCAGGCGGGCAGACAATTCGGGGGCGGCCAGCGGTGCGGCGCTTCGCAGCACGATGCTTGGCGCGCCGGCCTGCGGAAACAGTGCGCGGACATCGCCGAGCGCCGCATAGGCCTTGTGCAGCTCCAGCTGATAGATGCCCAGATGATAGATTCCCGCCACCTGGAAGCGCGCCAGCGCCGGCTCGAAAATCCGGTTTCCCGCGCTCGGGGCGGCCGTGAGCAGGGTCACGTCGTCGCCGATCTCGAGCTTGAGCTGCTCGGCCAGCGCCTCGCCCACGATCAACCTGTGCGATCCGGGGACGAGTGCCGCGAGCCGGCGGCCGGAAAGATGTTTGTCGACTGCCGAGACGCGGGCTTCGGCATCGGCGTCGATGCCCTGCAGGGCAATCGGAGCCAGCGCGCCCCCCGCCATCAGCAGGGCCTCGCCGGTGAGACGCGGTGCGGCCGCCACCACTCCTTCTTGTTGCTCAAGCCGCCCGGCCAAGTCCCGCCAGTCCGTGCCGGCGGGAGGGTTGACCGTCACTTCCCCCGATAGCGCCACCAGCTTGCCGGACAGGGTGGACTCGAAGCCGTTCATGACGCTCAACACCGTCGTGAGCACCAGCACGCCCAATGTCAGCCCGCCCACCGCCACCCCTGCGAGCAGGGTCGCCTGTCGCCCGCGGGCGAACAGGAACCGCCAGGCGATGCTGAATATCATGCGCTGTCCCGCGGCGATGGGCCCAAGCGGCCGTGATCCAGGCGCAGCACACGCCCGGCACCGCGCGCGATGACCGCATCATGCGTCGCGATGAGAAAGGCCGTGCCGAACTCCCGGTTGATCTCCAGCATGAGCGCATACACCTCGGCACCGGTTTCCTCATCGAGGTTGCCGGTAGGCTCGTCGGCGAGCACAACGGGCGGGCGCGTTGCCAGCGCGCGCGCGATGGCCACGCGCTGGCGCTCGCCACCCGAGAGTTTCGCAGGCCGGGCATGCCGCCGCCTGGAAAGACCCACGCGCTCGAGCAGCCGCTCGGCTTCGCGCCGCGCGCGCCGTTGCCGGACGCCGGCTATCACCAGCGGTAGTGCAACATTCTCCAGGGCGGAAAACTCCATCAGCAAATGGTGAAACTGGTAAACGAAACCCAGCGACCGATTGCGGAGCTTCACCCGTCCGGTGACATCGAGCTCGTCGAGCCGCACGCCCGCAAGCGTGACATGCCCGGCGCTCGGTCGATCGAGGCCGGCAAGCAGGTGCAGCAGCGTGGATTTGCCGCTGCCGGACGCGCCCAGGACGGCCACCCGCTCGCCCGCGGCAAGATCCAGATCGATGCCGCGCAGCACGGCAAGGCGCTCACTGCCCTGCGGATAATCGCGGCTCAGGCTGCGTGCCGAGAGCACGATCGCACCCCTCGCATCAGCCGCCACTCAGGGCCTCCACCGGGCTCATGCGGGCCGCGCGCCTTGCCGGCAGCCAGGCTGCAATCAGCACGAGCACCGCGGCCAGCACCACGACGCCCACCACCTGCCCGGCCATTACTTCGGAGGGCAGGCCGACAATCCGGACCGAGCCGGAAGCAAACAGTGGATGCCCCAGCCACTGCCCCAGGCTCGACACGATTTCGTTGACATGGAAGGCAACCAGCAAGCCAATCAGCAGCCCGAGCCCGATGCCGCAAGCGCCGATCAGGCCTCCCAGCGCGAGGAAACTCGTCAACACACCGCGCGGCGTGAGCCCGAGGCTGGTGAGTACGGCAATCTCGGCGCGCTTGTCCGCCACCAGCACGCTGAGCACGCCCAGCACGTTGAAGGCGGCAATCAGCACCGCCAACGCTACCAGCACGAACAACATCCGCTGTTCATTGGCGAGTGCCTGGAACAGGCTCTGATGCTGCCTTTCCCATGAGTTCACCTCGAGGTTTTCCGGCAACAGCGCTTGCAGTTTTTGCGCCACGGCGCCGGCCCGCAGGGGATCAGCGAGTTTCAACTTCAGGCTGGCCGGCCCCGACAGGCCGAACAAGGTATTGATCGCGGCCAGGTTGGTGATGGCCAGGCCGGAATCGGCTCGCGGCGAACCCGCCGAAAACACCCCCACGACCGTGAAACGGCGCATGCGTGGAATGAAGCCGATCGGCGTGACCAGGCCCCGCGGGACGATCACCGCCACCTTGTCGCCCGGAAAGACATTGAGCGCCACGGCCAGGTCGCGCCCGAGTATCACGCCATAGCGTTCCATTGCCAACCCCTCGAGAGAGCCGATCAGCATGTGGTCTTGCCACGTGTTCACGCGGTCGCGTTCCTCCGGAACGATGCCGCGCAGGCGCGCACCGGTCAGGGCTTCACCGTGACCCAGCACCACCTGGCGCTGTGTGTAGGGGGCACTGGCGATCACTTCCGGCAGCGCCGCGGTACGGGTCGCAAGCTCTTTCACGTCCGACAGCGCCTGCCCCCCGTGCGCCGAAACATTCACCTCGGCATTGACGCTCAATAGCCGCTGGGTGATCGTCCCCTGCATGCCGTTCATGACCGAGAGCACGATAATCAGGGCCGCAACGGCCAGGGCCACCCCCCCCACCGCTACCGCCGCCACGATGGATACGAAACGGCTGCGGCGCCGCACACGCAGATACCGCAATGCGATGGCCAGGGGCAAAGGACGCAACATGCCTGAACAAGCCTGAAAATGCGAAGGTCGTGCGGGCATTCTACGCGGAGCATCGTCAAATTGTGCTCAAAATGCTATAGTTTTCCTGCCGAAGCAATTGAGAGCGCCGGCTTTTGCCAGCTCGAAGGAGATTTTGCCCCGTGTCGAAACATTTTGGATTGCCCCTCGCCTCCCTGCTGCTCTGCGCCGTTACGATAGCGCTCCTGCCTGCGCCGGGCGTTTACGCCGCCTCCTCCGGGGCGGCACAGGCTTCTCCGAGCCGCGGGATGACCATGGCCGAAGTGCGTGCCCGGTTCGGCGACCCCCAACGCATCATGCCCCCCGATCCGGCGACCGCGCAAGGCCCTCTGAAACCTCCCATCATCCGCTGGGTGTACCCCGATTACACGGTCTATTTCGAGCGCAGCATCGTGATTCACACGGTTTGGACCGACCCGCGCAAGGCACCGCCGCTGACGACCACGCCTGCCGTCGGCTGACAGGCATCACAACGCCCGGCAGTACTCAGACATGGGCGCGCACACGCTGCACCAGGTCTCGGGATTCCAGCCGCAGCGCCGCGTTGATCATCCCCAGATGGCTGAATCCCTGGGGAAAGTTGCCCAGCAGGCGCCGGTTCTCCGGATGAATCTCCTCGCTGTACAAGCCCAGCGGCGATGCGAGACGCAGCAGTTTCTCCAGCGTCGCTGCCGCCTCCCTGTGCATCCCCGCCAGCTCGAGGTCTTCCACCAGCCAGAATGACGGCATCAGGAAGGCGCCTTCGGGGCCGCCGACACCGTCCTTGGCGATTTCGGGATTGTAGCGATACAGCAAGGGATAAGGGCCGGCAGCCAATTCCCGGCAGATTACCTCGCGCGTCGAATGAAAACGGGGATCGTCGGCATCGATGATGCCCACGATCGGCATGCACAAAACGGCCGAGTCGAGAATTTCGCCACCGTAGTATTGCGTAAAGGCCCCCAGCTTCTTGTTGTAGCCCTTTTCGAGGACTTCCTCGCGAATTTTCTCGGCTTCGTTGCGCCATTCTTTCCACGGTACATTCAACCCCAGCCTGCGCGCCGCGCGCCAGCCGCGATCGAGCGCCACCCAGGCCCACACCTTGGAGTACGTGTAGTGCTGGCGTTGCCCGCGCGCCTCCCAGATCCCATCATCCGGCTTGCGCCAGCTTTCGCGTACATGGTTGACAATCCCCGAGAGCCGTTCCATTTCGACCATCGTCAACACGCCTCCCGCGCGCTGGTAGTGCACGGCTGCCTCGATCAGGCTGCCGTAAATATCGAGTTGAAACTGATTGGAAGCGGCATTTCCGATGCGCACCGGCCGGGAGTCCAGGTAGCCGCGCAGCGGCAGTTCGCTTTCAGGGAGATCCGTTTCCCCATGGACGGAATACATGATCTTCAGGCCGTCATCGGTGCTCAGGCAACTCTCCAGGATCCAGTCAAAGTATGCGGTACCTTCCTTGACGTAGCCGGCGTTGAACAGCGCGTGCATGATGAAAGCGGAATCGCGCACCCACGCGTAACGGTAATCCCAGTTGCGCCCACTGCCGATCCATTCGGGCAGGCTCGTGGTGGGCGCGGCGATGAATCCACCGCTCACGCTGGAATTGAGCAACTTCAAGACCAGCAGGCTGCGTTCCACCCTTTTGCGATAATTGCCCTGGTACACCATTCTCGATACCCAGTGCCGCCAATAAGAGCGGGTCAGATGCAGGCGCCGTTCGGAACCATAGGCAACGACCGGGTGCGGCCGATGGCTGTCGTAATCCGCCACTACCCAGAATTGCTCGCCGGCGGAGACTTCGAACCCGGCACGGGCCCCGCGCTCGTCAACAACGAGGTCAAACGGACAGGCGAGCGACAAAGAGTGCTCGCGTTCCCAGTCCTCGTGGTCATGATGCGCAAGCACGCCATGTTCCAGCGGCTCGAAGTGCGGCACGTCCTTGCCGTAATTGAAACGCGGCTCGAACACCAGTGTCATCGGCACGCGGCCGGCTGCGCCTTCGATCTGGCGATGAACTTCCGAGGAGGGGCGGCGCCTTTCCTCGAGTATGGGCATGAAATCACGCACGCGTACCGACCCGCCGGCGGTCAAGAAATGGGTAATCAGTACATTGGTGCCGACCTCATACTCCTGGTACGCGCGAAATGGCTCGGTCGGCCGGAGAGCAAAGCGGCCTCCCTTCTCCGGATCCAGGAGCGCCGCGAAGGTTGTCGGACTGTCGAAGTCCGGGAAACAGGCCCAGTCCAGCGAACCATCGTCGCCGATCAGCGCTGCGCTGCGGCAGTCCCCGATCAGGCCGTAGGCTTCGATCGGTTTGTAGTCGGGCATCTTGTCGGGGTGGTACTCACGCATCTCGGCCATATCCGGTCTCCTTCTAGCCGCCGTGTCGAAACGAGGGATAAAGCGTCATGCCGCCGTCCACGAACACCGTGGTGCCCGTCACATAGCGGCTGGCATCGGAGGCGAGCATGAGCGCCATGCGGGCAATATCTTCCGGCAAGCCGAGATCGCCTGCCGGGATCTTGTCGAGGAGATCGGCAAGCCCCTTCTGGTCGGACCACACCGAGCGGTTGATGGGCGTCTTGACCGCGCCGGGCGCAATCGCCACTACGCGCACGCCATGCTCGCCGGCCTCCTGGGCCAGCGTTTTCGTCAGCATGGAAACGCCCGCCTTGCTGGCGGCATAGGCGGAATAGCCGCCCCAGGGGATGACTTCGTGCACCGAACTCATGTTGATCACCACGCCCTGCTTTTGCGCCACCATGCGCCGCATGGCCTCGCGTGCGCAGTAGAACGCACCGAACAGGTTGATCTCGACCGTCTTTCGCCACGCATCGGGCTCCGCCTCCCAACCGACGTTGCGCGCCCCGTCGATACCCGCGTTGTTGACGAGAATATCCACGCCGTTCCAGTGTGTGTCCACTTCGGCAAACATGGCCTCGACGGCGGACGGATCGGACACATCGGCCTCGATGGCAATCGCCGATTCCTCCCTGCGCCCGCGATTGATCGCCGTGCACATCGTCTTGGCCGCCTCGGGGTGAGCCACATAGTTGATGGCGACGCGGGCGCCCGCCGCGGCGAATGCTTCGGCGATGGCCTTGCCGATCCCCGAATTTCCGCCGGTCACCAATGCCCTTTTGTCTTTCAAATCCATTTCCATGAGGTTCCCTGTTCAATAAGTACGAGCCCGATTATAGGGTCAGACCGGCGCACCATGCACTTCATCGACCAACGCCCCGACCCTCTCCGGATCGACATCGGGCGTCACGCCATGGCCGAGATTGAACACATGGCCGGGTCCCGGACCGAAGTCCGCAATTACGGCTCGCACGGCGGCACGCAAGGCATCTTCCGGCGCAAGCAGGGCCGCAGGATCGAGATTGCCCTGCAACGCCACATGGTTGTTGGTCGCGCGGCGAACGTCTGCAAGGCTCACGGTCCAATCCACGCCCAAAGCTTCTGCGCCGAGCCCGCCGAGCGCCGCGGCATGCTGGCCCGCGCCCTTCGCGAAGAGAATCATGGGTTTGTCCTGCGCAGCGGGGTCCGCCTTGACGACGGTCACAATCTCCTCGAGCGGCGCCAGAACATGGCGACGGAAACCCTCCGGCGCGAGCAGCCCGGCCCAGCTTTCGAACAGCATGAGGGCCTCGGCCCCGGCCCGCGCCTGGGCGAGGAGATAAGCGATCGTTGCCGGTACCAGTTTCGCCGCAAGAACCTCGACCAATTCCGGCTGCGCATTGACCACTGCGCGGGCACGGGGGAATTCGCGCGCCCCACCGCCCCCCTCGAGCATGTAGGCGGCGAGCGTCCAGGGGCCGCCGGCAAAACCGATCAGCGGCAGGCGACCATCGAGTTCCTGCGTCACGATTTTCACCGTATCCAGCACATAGGCCAGATCGGTCTGCGGGTCGGGGACGGGCAGAGCACGCGCCTCGGTCAGGCGGGAAATGGAGCGCCTGAACAGCGGTCCACGGCCGGCCACGAATTCGAGGCCGAGCCCCATCGCATCGGGAATGGTGAGGATGTCCGCGAACAGGATCGCCGCATCGAGATCGAAGCGGCGCACCGGCTGAAGGGTCACTTCGCAGGCGTTGTCGGGATTTTTCAGCAGGTCGAGAAAACCGCCGGCGTGCTGGCGTAGCGCCCGGTATTCCGGCAAGTAGCGCCCCGCCTGGCGCATCAACCACACGGGGCGGCGCGTGACCGGCTCGCGCCTGAGCGCGCGAATGAAGTCGTGGCGCGAACTCAAGACAATGCGGCCGCTATTTCGGCCACGATGGCCTCGGCGGCGGCAGACGGGTCGGCCGCGTCGCGGATCGGCCGGCCGACGACGAGGTGATCCGCACCCGCCCGAATGGCTTCGGCGGGCGTCATGACGCGCTTTTGATCGTCCTCCTCGCGGTTGGCGACGGGCCGGATGCCGGGCGTGACCACCATCAGCCGCGAGCCCAATTCGGCGCGCAGCATGGCGGCCTCGCGCGCGGAAGCAATGACTCCGTCGAGCCCTGCTTCCATGGCGCGGCGCGCACGCGAGGCCACCAGTTCGAGAATTTCGCACGGGAACCCCAGATCGCGCATATCGCCCTCGTCGAGGCTGGTAAGCGCCGTCACCGCCAGCACCCTGCTCGATCCCCTGGCTGCGGCGGCGGCTTCCATCATCGCCTGGTTGCCGTGCACGCTCAAAAAATCCACCTCGAGTTCGGCCAGCCGCGCCACCGCACGCCCCACCGTTGCCGGCACATCAAACAGCTTGAGATCGACAAACACCTTTTTGCCCGCCTGCTTGAGGAGACGCACGAAACCCGCGGCGTCTCCCGCCGTGAACAACTCCAACCCGATTTTGTAGAACACGACGGCATCACCCAGCCGACCGACCAGAGCCTCGGCTTCCTCGATCGTGGGCACATCGAGCGCAAAAATCAGTCTTTCACGCGCATCGACTGTCGTCGTCATGGCTAAATTCCCGAACCAGCACTGCAAATTGTAAGGCAATGACGGAAGAACCTTGAACCTGTATCCGCTCATGGTTCACCGGCGGGTACGCAGAACGCACGGAGGCGAATACTCGCACTCGGCAAGCTCTGCGTTCTGTGTGCCCTATGGGATCAATCCAGTCAGGCGCCCGCTGCACGCCTTCATGGGCGGGTACGGGCGGCATCGATGGCCTGCTCGAGCTCATCCGCGGCCACATCGTTCCAGGCCACTGCACGCCCCGGTGCTTCCAGCCCGACAAAGCGCAGCCTGCCCCCTGCGATCTTCTTGTCGAGCGCAAGGCCCTGCATGAGCGACTCCGTTTCGAGCGCATCAGGAATTGCCGCGGGCAAATGCAGCGCGTGCAACAAGCGGCGAAGCCGTGTCGGCAAATCGGGGTCAATCCTGCGGCGGGCGCGGGAAAGTTCCGCAGCAACCACAAGCCCGACGGCCACCGCCTCGCCGTGCAACCAATAGCCGTGGCCCAGTGCGGTTTCCAGCGCATGTCCCAGGGTATGACCGAGATTGAGCAATACACGCCCGCCCTGTTCGCTGTGTTCGGTGCGATCCGCCGCCACGATTTTGAGCTTGATGCGCGCGCAATGCTCAACCACCGCGGCGAACCCGGCCTGCTCGCCCATGCCCAGCGCTTCGGCATGATCTTCCAGCCACGCAAAAAAACCGGCATCGAAACCCAGTCCGTATTTGACCACTTCACCGAAGCCGGCGCGGAGTTCGCGTGGCGGCAAGCTGGCCAGTGTCGCGGGGTCGATCCATACCGCCACCGGATCGTGGAAGGCGCCCACGAGGTTTTTGCCTGCCGGATGGTTGACGGCGGTCTTGCCGCCAAGCGCAGCGTCCACCTGCGCAAGCAAGGTCGTCGGCACGGCAATCCAGTCCACCCCGCGCTGATAACAGGCGGCGGCAAAACCTGCCGTGTCTCCCACCACGCCGCCGCCCAGCGCCACCACCACGGCGTCGCGGTGAAATCTGCCGGCGACCAGCGCGGCGATGATCCGCTCGAACCCGGCCAGGGTCTTTTCACTTTCTCCGGGAGGCAGCACGAGCGTCTCCAGGCGTGCAGCGGACGCAAACGAGGCCCGAAACGATTCCAGATGAACGGAGGCGACGTTGCCGTCGGTCACCACCAGAAGGTCCCGGCCCGCAATCAGCCGATTCAACCTGTCATCGATCTCTTCACGTGCGCCGACCCATACCGGGTAATCGATTCCCTCGACTGCCAACTCGAAACCGCTCATGCCCGGTCACGGGACAGGTTGAGACCATGGACGACGCGGTCCACAACGCCCTCGGGGCCCTCACTGCCGGCCGCGACGACAAAATCGGCAATTTCCCGGTACAGCGGCTCACGCTGCCGCGCGAGATCGGCCAGGAGCCGATTCGGCTTGCCTCCCAAAAGCGGTCGGGCCGGCGCCGAGGAAAGCCGCGACTGCAGTACGGCGATCGGCGCGTCGAGCCAAACCACCCTGGAACGCCCGGCCAGCGCCGAGCGGTTCTTCTCGTATTCCACCACGCCGCCTCCGGTGGCGATTACACATTGGTCGCGCTTCAACACGGCGAGCAGGAGATCGCTTTCGCGGGCACGGAAAGCCGGCCAGCCGTTTTCGGCAACCCATGCGCCGATGGTCCAACCCGTATCCGTCTCGAACCTGGCATCGCAATCGCAAAACCCGAAGCCCAGCCTGTGGGCAAGCAGCCGCCCGACCGTCGTCTTGCCGCTGCCCGGCAGACCGACAAGGGCCAAGCGCTTGCCCGCATGGCGCCGGGCCGTGGAGATGGATGCATCCGCCATGCGATCACGCAAGCGGCAGGTATCAGTTCACGGTGATCGCGTTGCTGTAACTCACGAGCCCTTGGGGGGATACGGCCTGGATTCGAAAGCTTCCCGGCTGGGACGTAGCGGAAACGGTGACATTGATCGTGTAGGCGGCGGGCGGTATGGGGCAACCCCCGATATCGGGCACCTCCTCCTGCAGGACGCTCGCGTCGGCGCCATTGGCAAGGATGGTAAACTGCATGCCCGCCGGCGGTACGTTGCCGTTCAAATCCGACACGGAATACGTGACGCTCTGGCCGGGATTGAGGTTGCCCGGCCCGCTGATAACGACGGCCGAAGTCGTCATTACGATGCAATCCTCCAGCCCCACGCCCACCGTCGAGGTTCCGCATTGGACCGGGATCGTTGCACCCGGGTTGTTCGGATCCGGGACCGGGACCGGCCCCTCGCAACCGTAACCGTGATATTGACGAGCGCCCTTGGCGGCCAGCTCCCAGCCGGGGTTGTTGCGCACGCTGTCATGGTTGAAGTCGAAGAAGAATTCCCCCAGATCGTATGCCCCGTTCTGATTCTGGTCCAGGTACACCTCTCCAATTTCGTCCGCCGTC
This sequence comes from Gammaproteobacteria bacterium, assembly GCA_030452225.1. Lineage (GTDB taxonomy): Bacteria > Pseudomonadota > Gammaproteobacteria > JAKDMP01 > JAKDMP01 > JAKDMP01. Next base: position 4,090 of record JAKDMP010000003.1, on the reverse strand, counting down.
GGCATGCCGTAGAAATTGTCGCCGGGATTGTTCGGCGCCCCCGGATTCGGGACCAGACTGAACGTATCCGCTACTCCGTTCGCGACGTTGAAGATGCCGTCGCCGTTGACGTCGGTAAAACTCTCCTCGCCGGTGGCATAGGCAAGAATCGTCGCATGCCCGATGACGGACAGAGGGCCGTTTGAGGGGCGTGGATTGGCGCTCGTCCAAGGTACCGAGCAACTACCGCCAAGGGTAGTACACGATGGACCGATCTGCCCGCCATTGGTGGTAAATGCGATCTGGGTGCCATCCGGAACCGGATTGCCGAACCGATCGGAAAGAATGACCTGCACGCTCGAGGTCAGGCCGTCGGTATTGAAGCCTTCCAGATTATGCTTCGAGAGGGAAAGCGAGAAATGCTTCTGCGTCGGAATACCGGTGCTGATGACGATCCCCGGCGACTGGGTGGAGATGGTTCTGCCGTCGTCGGTGTGGACGGTGGCCGTCACGCGCACGGTGGTGTGCTGCGTTCCCGCCCTTACAATCGTTTGCGCCTGGCCGTTGTTGCCCGTGGTGGCGCTCGAGGGCGCCAGGGTAATGCCGCCGACCGTTGTGTCGAGTGAAAACTCCACTCTGGCTCCGGGTACGGGTCCGCCGGAAGAGTTTGTGACCTGGAAAATCACCGTCGAGGTCTGCGGCCCCCCGGTGCCATTCAAGGAGATGATATCGGGGGTGGCGGAAACGAACTGGATGAATCCCACGCTGGCCGGCGCCACCGTGACAACGCCGGTGGCGGTCAGGGTGTCGGCGTCAATGCTGGTCGTCGCGGTGATCGTATCCGACCCGCTGCAACCTTTGGCCGAATAAGTAATATTTGCCTGTCCGGTGGCCGTGGTCACAGCGTTGGTTGCCTCGCCGTCGACCGTAAAAGTTGCCAGTCCGTTCTGGTAGCAGGAAGAAGTAAACGTGATGGTGGCGGAGCCCGTGTACGGCGTACCATCGGTGTATTGCAACGCTGCCGAGACGGTCGTCGAGCCGCCCGCCGACAATTGTGGAGTAGTTATTTCCAGTACCCCTGCCTGGAACGCGCCGCCGACGACGCTGCCAAGCTGGACTGCCGACTCGATCGGGGGCGGCGGCTCATCGCCTCCGTTCAGACTACCTCCACCGCAACCGGCAATCAGGAGCGAAATTCCCAGCGCACCGATGACTCCGAATTTGCATTTCATGCTCTTCTCCATTTCAAAGACCGCTCCGCGCTTGCATCAACGTCGAGACAATTCCGAAGAGAGTATCTTCGGCGTCACGAAGATCAACAATTCCTTCTTGTTGTTCACCGTCGTGGTGCTGCGGAACAAATAGCCGAGAATCGGAATGTCGCCAAGAATCGGAACCTTGTTGGTGGAATGCGACTGCTCGATTTCATAAATTCCGCCCAACACCACGGTGTCGCCATTGTTGACCAGCACGCTCGTGGTGACCGTACGGGTGTCGATGCTCGGGACCTGGCCCCCGTTGGCGGTGGGCACGAATTTGCCCACGCTGTCCTTGTGCACTTCTATGGCCATCAAAATGCGCTCGTCCGGTGTAATTTGGGGCGTCACCTCGAGGCTCATCACCGCTTTCTTGAATTGCACCGCCGTGGCGCCGCTGGAGCTGGCATTCTGGTACGGGATTTCCACGCCCTGCTCGATGGTTGCCGTCTGTTGATCGGCGGTAATGACCCGCGGGCTGGAAACCACCTTGCCCTTGCCCTCGGCCTGCATCGCGGACAATTCCAGATCCAGCTGGAACGCACTATTGAGGATGGAAATGGCGAATTGACCCGCGGCAGGGCTTACCGGCAGATTGACATTGAGCCGATCGTTCAGGTCGGGGGGAACCGGGTAAGGGCCGGGCGCGCCCCCGGTTTTTCCATTGAGCATGGTACTCGTGCCGTCCAGGCTGCCGGTGGTTACGATGGTGCTGCTATCACCGACGGCCACGCCCGTCGCACCGAAACGAACGCCAAGATCGCGTTCATAGGTGTTCTGGGCGATGACGATACGCGACTCGATGAGCACCTGTTGTACGGGAATGTCCAACACACTGACCAGCTTGCGCACTTGGGATATATGACTGGGAGTATCCCGCACAATGAGGGTATTGGTGCGCTTGTCGGTAGTCACGGTACCCCGGTCGGATAGAAGGGAGTTCTTCTGTGCCTGTATCAGGGCCGCCAAATCGGCCGCCTTGGCGTAATTGACCTGCAGGTAAGCGGTACGCAACGGAACGAGTTTGTTTACTTGGCTCTGCGCCTGCAGGCGCGCTTTTTCCTGCCTGGCAAATTCGACCGCCGGCGCAATCATGATCACGTCACCCACCTTGCGCATGGCCAAGCCCTGGGTTTTCAAAATGATATCCAACGCCTCGTCCCAGGGAACATCATGCAACCGCAGAGTGATGTTGCCGTTGACGCTTCCGGAGACCACGATGTTTTTGCCCGTGAATTCGGCCAGAATCTGGAGTACCGAGCGCACCGGAATGCTCTGGAAGTTCAGGGTGAGTTTTTCCCCCGTGTACTGCTTTTCGGCAATCGTCGCAGCGGCCTTTTGCTGCGCGGAATCCGGTTTCAACACGACCGCAAAGGTATTATTCGCCTGATAGGCAAGTTGTTCGAACGGCTCGCTGGTCTGAATTGTCACACGCGCGCCCGCTTGCGTATTTCGAGTCGTCACCGCGGTAACCGGCGTGGCAAAATCGGTGACGTTCAGGCGCTCGACCAGGCGTGCCGGGACATCCGTCTCGGGAAAAGTGACGATGACCCGATCCCCTTCGCGTTTGACGTTTCCCGCAACCGAGGCGCCGGAGAGCGTAACTTCAATTCGCCCCGCGCCCCCGGGCGTACGATGGAAAGTCACGTCCGTAATGGCGCCGGACTGTGGAGCGGCGCCGGGGCTGGCGCCCGAAACCGGACCAAAGGTTTGTTGCGCGCCGGCCTTGCCCGCGGCAACTTGATGGGTAGCGCCCCCCAGTGTGAGGTAAATGTGATCCCCTTTGGCTTCGGTCTGGTAGCCGACCATATCGGTCAGATGGATAACAACCCGTGTCTTGCCCGACGTCGAGGCGGTATCGATGCGCGTGATGCCCCCGACGTTCACGATCTGGCTTGACTTTTCGAGAGCCGAGGCAGTCCCGGGAAGGTCCAGGACGATCATGGCCGGTTGGTTGACGCTGAAGCTGATTGGCTGGGGCGGTGGAGCACTCAGCTCGAGATCCACTTCGACCTTGCCGCCGCCAAGCGAAATCGTCTGGATTGAATTCAGGGTGCGCGTGGTGGAGGGCGCAGCCCATGCCCCGGACAAACTCCCGCCAATCAACATCGCAGCGGCGCAAAGCATTGCCGTACCGTGCCTTGGAAAGATGCGTTTCATACTAGTCTCCGCTTGATTGGGCGAGCTTGAGCGACGCTGGACGCCGCATATAGCCGCCGGTGCCATTGGGCACAATTTCGACAAGTTCGACCTTGCCGCCCAGAATGGTCTCGATTCGTCCATTGTTCTGGCCCAGATAATGCCCTGCGCTGACGCGGTGAACCACGCCTTCGGGGTCCCGGATCAGTGCATATCTCGTACCGCCAAAGGTGATGACCCCGACAAACTTGAGCGCGTCCAGGGGAAAGCGTTCCAGATACTCTTTTGGCCGCTCCAGATCGGGGTGTATCTTGCTCACCCTTTGGGGGGCGACTTCGACAAAAGGTGAGCGCAAGTCCGTCTGGGGATAGGTGTAAGGCTGATACGGCCGCATGGTCGGGATCGGTTTCAGCGGCGGCCCGGGGCGTGCCTTGACCTGGGCAACCCAGGTGTGCAGCTCATCCATGTTGCCGTCGCTGCAGCCCGACAAAACCAGGCAACCGGTCAGCGCCAACGCGCCCGCCAACACAAATCGGCAATGATGAAGCGTGTTCAATCTCATTGTTTCCCATCCTTTGAATCGCCGCCGTTCAAATCGCTGCGATAACGATAGGTTTCAGCCGTGACGGTAAAGGAAAGTTCGGCACCCGAGCCGGATTTGTCCGTTGGATGCAATGCGAAATTACGCAAGGTCACGATTCTCGGCAACGAGGACA
>JAKDMP010000026.1 GCA_030452225.1 Gammaproteobacteria bacterium | reverse complement strand
GCCTGGCTTGCTGCGAATTCCGCAATCACTCGCGATGCCTCATGAATAATGCAGGTTAATGGATGCCGTTCGTGCCGGGCGCGTCGCAATGCAAACGGATTGGCACGGCGGACACAAGCCGTGCGCCTGCGCTTGGGCTGCGCCGCGTTCGGCAACGGACCGGCGCCGGGTGCGAACGGGAGCAATCGAGCGGCGTTTTTCCGCGTCGCAAAGGCTTTTTCAGCCGTATCATGTTAAAGTAATCCGTTATCTCGAACGCTTGCAAGGGCTTGAAGAATGGCCGATTTCGCGCGCGAACTGACCCATATTACGCTCGAAGAGGAAATGCAGCGATCCTACCTCGATTACGCCATGAGCGTGATCGTCGGGCGCGCGCTCCCGGACGTGCGCGACGGCTTGAAACCGGTGCATCGGCGCGTACTCTACGCGATGAAGCAGCTCGGCAACGACTACAACAAGCCCTACAAGAAATCGGCGCGCGTGGTCGGCGATGTGATCGGCAAATACCACCCGCATGGTGATAGCGCCGTGTACGACACCATCGTGCGCATGGCCCAGCCGTTCTCGATGCGCGCGGTGCTCGTGGACGGGCAGGGCAACTTCGGTTCGGTGGACGGTGACATGCCGGCCGCCATGCGTTACACCGAGGTGCGCATGGCGAAGCTGGCCCACGAGATGCTCGCCGATATCGACAAGGACACGGTTGATTTCCAGGACAATTACGACGGCTCGGAAAAAGAGCCCGAAGTTCTGCCGACGCGTCTGCCGAGTCTGCTCGTCAACGGCTCCTCGGGGATCGCCGTCGGCATGGCGACCAACATTCCGCCGCACAATCTCGGCGAAACGATCCGGGCGGCCATCGCGCTGCTGGACGATCCGGACACCGAAGTCGAAGGATTGATGGAGCATCTTCCCGGCCCCGATTTTCCGACCGCCGGCATCTTGTCCGGGCGCAAGGGTATTCTCGATGCCTACCGCACCGGGCGCGGTCGCATTTTCCTTCGCGCCCGCAGCGAAATCGAGGAAAACCGCAGCGGCCACGCCGTGATCGTCGTCACGGAGCTGCCCTACCAAGTGAACAAGGCGCGCCTCATCGAGAAGATTGCCGAGCTGGTGCGCGACAAGCGCATCGAGGGCATCGCCGCGATGCGCGACGAGTCCGACAAGGACGGCATGCGGGTGGTGATCGAACTCAAGCGCGACGGCATCCCGGAAGTCGTGCTCAACAATCTGTACCGCCATACGCAAATGCAGACGGTGTTCGGAATCAACATGGTCGCTCTCGAAGACGGGCGCCCGCAGTTGCTCAACCTCAAGCGCATGCTCGAGGCCTTCCTGCGCCATCGCCGTCAGGTGGTTACGCGCCGCACCGTGTACGAGCTGGGGCAGGCGCGCCGGCGCGCGCATGTGCTGGAAGGCCTGGCCGTGGCGCTGGCCAATATCGACCCGGTGATCGGCCTGATCAAGGCGGCAAGAAGCGCCCAGGAAGCGAAGGACGAATTGATCGCACGCGACTGGGAGCCCGGCGCGGTCGTCGGCATGCTCGAGGCGAGCGAGACGGCCCTCACCCGTCCGGTGGACGTGCCGCCGGAATGCGGCCTGCACGATGGACTGTACAAGCTCTCGCCGGAGCAGGCGCAGGCGATTCTCGACATGCGCCTGCACCGCCTGACCGGGCTCGAACAGGAAAAGATCGTCTCCGAGTACAAAGCGCTGCTGGATACGATCCGCGACCTGCGCGACATCCTCGCCGATCCCGACCGCCTACGTACCGTCATTCGCGACGAACTCGATGCCCTGCGCGCGGAATACGACGATCCGCGCCGCACGGAAATCACCGCCCTGCACACCGATCTCGAGGACGAGGATCTGATCGCCGACGAAGAGGTCGTCGTGACCTTGTCGCACGGCGGCTACATCAAGTACCAGTTGCCGGATACCTACCAGTCGCAGCATCGCGGCGGGCGCGGCAAGAAGGCAACGGCGATCAAGGACGAGGATTTCGTCGAACAGTTGTTCGTGGCGCATACGCATGACACGCTGTTGTGCTTTTCCAACCGCGGCAAGCTGTACTGGATCAAGGTGTACCGGCTGCCGGAAGCCGGACGCGGTTCGCGCGGCCGGCCGATCGTCAACCTGTTGCCACTCGGGCAGGGCGAGCGCATCACCGGCGTTCTTTCGGTGCGCGAATACGATCCGGAATGTTTCGTTTTCATGGCCACGCGTCACGGGACGGTCAAGAAAACCGCGCTCGATGCGTTTTCGCACCCGCGTTCGAGCGGCATCATCGCGCTCGGTCTCAAGGAGGAAGACGAGCTGATCGGCGCCGTGCTCACCGACGGCTCCCAGGACATGATCCTTGCGGCCACGAGCGGCCGCGCCATCCGTTTCTCCGAAAATGACGTGCGCGCCATGGGGCGTACCGCCGCGGGCGTGCGCGGCATGCGCATCAAGGCCGGGGACGGCATTATCGCCCTGCTGCGCGCCGCCGATGGAGAACTGCTGTTCGCCTCCGCGCGCGGCTACGGCAAGCGCACGGATGTGAACGAGTTTTCCCGCCAGGGCCGCGGCGGCCAGGGCGTGATCGGCATCAAGACGAGCGAGCGCAACGGCGCCGCCGTCGGCGCGCTGTCGGTCAACGCGGACGACGATCTCATGCTCATTAGCGCGGCGGGTACGCTGGTTCGCATCGGCGCCGACGAGGTCTCGCGCCTCGGCCGGAACACCCAGGGCGTGCGCCTCATCCGTCTCGACGACGGCGATCGCCTGGTCGGCATCGCCCGCCTCGCCGAAAACGGAAACGGCGAAGAAGGCAGCGCAGAGGAGTCCGCGTGATCCAGGCTTCCGCTGGGAGCGAGCTTGCTCGCGATTCTTCGCGGGCACGAATCTACAACTTCAGCGCCGGCCCGGCCGTGTTGCCGGTCCCCGTCATGCGCCAGGCGCAGGAAGAACTGCTCGACTACGACGGAAGCGGCCTTTCCATCCTCGAAACCGTGCATCGCGGCAAGACCTTCGCCGACATCGTCGCTCGTACCGAGGCCCGACTGCGCGAGCTGCTGGCCGTGCCCGAGAGCCATGCCATCCTGTTTCTCCAGGGCGGGGCGAGCCTGCAATTCGCGATGCTGACGCTCAACCTTTCGCGTCCCGGCGAACCGTTGGCCTATGCCGACACCGGGCACTGGTCGGCCAGGGCGATTGCCGCGGCGCGTGAATTGCGCAGCGTGAACGTGGCGGCCAGCGCCAGGGAGAACGGCTATACCGAGGCGCCCGCGCAGGAAGCGTGGCAACCGTTCGCCGATGCCGCCTACGTGCATATCACGCCCAATGAAACCATTGACGGACTCGAATTCGATTACCTGCCCGAGACGGCCGGCCGGCCGCTTGTTGCCGACCTGTCCTCGACCATCCTTTCCAGGCCGCTCGATGTGTCGCGCTACGGCGTCCTCTACGCCGGCGCCCAGAAGAATCTCGGTCCGACCGGCCTGACGCTCGTCATCATCCGGCGCGAGCTGGCGGCGAGCGCGGGCGTCGAGGTGCCCGCCATTCTGCGTTACCGCACGCATATCGAGGCGGGTTCCCTGTACAACACGCCGCCCACCTTCAACTGGTATCTCATCGGCTTGTACCTCGACTGGGTGGCGGACGAGGGCGGCCTCGAAGAGATGGCGCGGCGCGCCGAAGCCCGTTCCACCATCGTGTACGACGCGATCGACCGCTCGGAAGGGTTTTACGTGAACCCGGTGGCTCCCGGCTCGCGCTCCCGCACGAATATTCCGTTCGGCATCGAGGACGGCGAGTTGGAAAAGCGTTTCCTGAAAGAAGCCGATGGCGCCGGTCTGAAGCAGCTCGAGGGCCACCGCTCGAAAGGCGGAATGCGCGCCTCCCTGTACAATGCCATGCCGCTCGCGGGAGCGGAAACCCTGGCCGATTTCATGCATGACTTCGCCCTCCGCCATGGGTAGGGCGTGGAATGCGGGATGGAGCGCCGGCTTCCAGTCGGCTCTTGCCGGCAAGATGGCGGCGCGCCCCGGCAAGATGCGGGCGCTCCCGGGAACATATCGGGCAAAGCCATGAAAATGAGCGAATTCGATCCGGCGGCGTTGTGCGTACCGGGCGTGCGCGAACTCAAGGCGTACGAGCCGGGCAAGCCGATCGGCGAACTCGAGCGCGAGCTGGGCTTGTCCGACATCGTCAAGCTGGCCTCCAACGAAAATCCGCTGGGCGCGAGCCCCAGGGCGATCGAGGCGATGCAGCGCGCCGCCGCCGGGATTTCCCTGTATCCCGACGGCAACTCGCATGCGCTCAAGCAGGCCCTGTCCAGCTACCATGATATTGAGGCGGCGCGCATCGTCACGGCCAGCGGGTCGGATCATATCCTCGAGCTTGCGGCGCGGGCGTTTCTCGATACTTCGAACTCGGCGGTCATGGCGCGCTACGGTTTTGCGATTTTCTCCATCGTGGCCCGTGCGACCGGTACGGATTTGCGAATTGCCGATGCGCATCCGCCCGAACATTCCCGGCAACCCTACGGTCATGACGCAAACACGCTGATCGATGCCGCGGACGACTCCACCCGCATCCTGTACCTCGCCAACCCCAACAACCCGACCGGCACCTGGCTGACGCATGCCGAGGTGGAACAGGTTCTCGACGGCGTTTCGGCCAATACGATCGTCTTTCTGGACGAGGCGTACCACGATTACGTTGCGCCCTTCGAGCCGGACTTCCCCGATTCGCGCGCCCTGCTGGAGCGCTATCCAAACCTGATCGTGACGCGCACCTTCTCCAAGGCCTACGGGCTGGCGGGCGCGCGCGTGGGTTATGGCCTCACCGGCGCGGCACTGGCGGACGTGCTCAATCGCGTGCGCCTGTCGTTCAATCCGGGCAGCTTGGCGCAGGCCGGGGCGGCGGCGGCATTGGGCGATCGCGAACACGTGGAGCGTGCCGTCGCGCTCAATCACCAGGAGCGCGGTGTGCTGGATGAAGGGCTGCGGCGACTGGGGCTTGTGACCATCCCCTCGGTGTGCAATTTCGTGACGGTGGACGTCGGCCGTCCGGGACGGGACGTATTCCAGGCCTTGCTGCAAAAGGGACTGATTACCCGCCCGCTGGATCCTTACGGGTTGCCGAACCACCTGCGCATTTCGGTGGGGCTGGAGGCGCAGAACGCGCGGCTGCTCCGGGCATTGGGACAAGTGCTGGCATGAAGCCGTCCATGGCTGCCGCGATCACGGTAAGCCGCGGCGGTCCTCTCACCGGGACGCTGGCGGTACCGGGAGACAAATCCATTACCCATCGGGCGCTGATGCTCGCGGCGCTCGCGCGGGGGGAGTCGCACATCCGCGGCGCGCTGGATGCCGGCGATACGCGCGCCACCGCTGCCGCACTGGTGGCGCTGGGCGCCAAGGTCGATTGGCCCGCAAGCGGCACCATCCAGGTTCAAGGCTGCGGCGGCCGCTGGCGCTCGCCGGCGGGCACGCTCGACCTGGGCAACTCCGGCACGGGTATGCGCCTGTTGGCCGGGGCTCTCGCCGGGCGCGGTATTTCCGCGACGCTGGACGGGGACGCCTCGCTGCGCCGCCGACCGATGGAGCGCATCACGGCTCCGTTGCGCGCAATGGGCGCGACGCTGCAAACGCGCAACGGCTGCCCGCCGATCACGGTGGCTGCCGCCGATCGGCTGCACGGCATCGCGTACCGCCTGCCGGTGGCGAGCGCGCAAGTGAAGTCCGCGCTGCTGCTGGCAGGCCTGGCGGCGGATGGCCCGACGCGCATCGTCGATCCGTTCCACACACGCGATCACACCGAACGCATGTTGCCGCGTTTCGGCGCGGCGCTGCGTGGGCGCGGCGACGCGCTGATTGTACGGCCGGGCGCTCTGGAGTGCACGGATATTACGGTGCCGGCGGATGCATCGTCGGCGGCGTTTCTCGCCGCCGCGGCATTGCTGGTCCCGGGTTCCCGCATCCTGCTCCCCGGCGTGGGTGCGAACCCGACGCGCACGGGCTTCTTCGATCTGCTCGGGCGCATGGGAGCGAGTCTCGAATGGCGCAACCTGCGCGATGTGAGCGGAGAACCGGTCGCCGACCTTCATGTCGAAGCGCGGCCCCTGACGGGGGTTCGGGTCGAAGCACGCGAGGTGCCGCGCACGATTGACGAACTCCCCGCGTTGATGGTGCTGGCGGCTGGCGCGGCGGGCGAGACGGTAATCGAGGGCGCCGACGAGCTGCGCCACAAGGAGAGCGACCGGATCGAGGCCATGCGCGCGGGTCTCGAGACGCTCGGCACCGAGCTGCGGGTTTCAGCAAACCGCATCAGGATTCCCGGAGGAGGATTGGGGCGCGGCGGACGAGTCGAGGCGGCCTGCGACCATCGCGTTGCCATGGCGCTGGCGCTGGCGGGACTCGCCACGCCCGAGCCGGTCACGGTGGCCGGCGCCGAATGGATTGACGCCTCCTTCCCGGACTTTGCCGAACGGATGCGCGCGGCGGGCGTCACGCTGGAAGCGGCATGAAGCCCGAGTCCGCCGTTCCCGTCGTGGCGCTGGATGGCCCGGCCGGTGCCGGCAAGGGCACGGTGGGACGCGCGTTGGCGCTACGCCTGGGCTGGCACTATCTCGACAGCGGGGCCTTGTACCGGATCGCGGCCCTGGCGGCACTGCGCGCGGCGCTGGACAAGACGCAAACCGCTGCGATTGCCGCACTGATCCCCGGGCTCGAGATTGAATTTCGCGGCGGCGAGGCGGCGCTGGACGGGAAGGATGTGAGCCGGGCAATCCGCGGCGAGGGAGTCGGTGCGGTGGCCTCGGCAATCGCCGCCGAACCGGCCGTGCGCGAAGCGCTTGTGGCCCGCCAGCGCGCCTTCCGACGCCCGCCCGGGCTGGTGGCCGACGGCCGCGACATGGGGACCGTGGTGTTTGCGGATGCCGTGCTCAAAATCTTCCTCACGGCCAGTCCGGGGGAACGCGCACGCAGACGCTATAAACAGTTGAAAGAACAGGGAATTGATGTTACACTTCCCCGACTTGAGCGCGAGCTTCGCAGGCGCGATGCGCAGGATGCGGGCCGCAAGGTGGCGCCACTGAAGATGGCCGGGGACGCCGTGATGTTGGATACCGATCGACATGCGGCTTCCTGGGCGGTGGAACAGATTGTGGCCCGGCTTGCGGAGGCGGCGAAGCGGGGTGGACTTTCAATGGATCTGGAGCCGTGATCCACGCGGTCACGGCCGACTATGTCGGACGGTCAACGCCGTCCGTTTTCAATCGTTTCGGTGACGCGCTTGCGTTGGCCGGAACATGGCACGACAACCGGGCCCCAGCGGCCCGTCAACCGGTATCTTGATTAATGGCTGAATCTTTTGCTGAACTGCTCGAAGAGAGCCTGGGTGATTCCTGGGTCCAACCGGGCTCCCTGATCAAAGCGCGGGTGGTATCCGTCGGTTCCGACTACGTGCTCGTCAACGCGGGCCTGAAATCGGAGAGCGCGATTCCAACCGAACAATTCAAGCGCGAGGACGGCGAAATCAACGTCGTCGAAGGCGACGAAGTCGAAGTCGCGGTCGAGGCCATCGAGGATGGCTTCGGCGAGACCCGCCTGTCGCGTGAAAAAGCCCGCCGCCTGCGGAGCTGGGAAGTGCTCAAGGTCGCCTTCGAATCGGAAGACAATGTCACCGGTTACATTTCCGGCAAGGTCAAGGGCGGATTCAGCGTGGACCTGGACGGCATTCGGGCCTTTCTGCCCGGCTCGCTGGTCGATGTGCGCCCGGTGCGCGACCCCAGCTATCTGGAAGGCAAGCCGCTGGATTTCAAGCTCATCAAGCTCGATCAGCGCAGGAACAACGTGGTGGTTTCGCGCCGCGCGGTGGTCGAGAAGGAATACAGCGCGGAGCGCGAAGCGCTGCTGGACCGGCTGACCGAAGGGGCGCTGCTCCAGGGCGTGGTCAAGAACATGACCGAATACGGCGCCTTCGTGGATCTGGGCGGCATCGACGGCCTGCTGCACGTGACCGACATGGCCTGGCGGCGCGTGCGAAGCCCCGAGGACGTGGTCGAGGTCGGCCAGGAGATCGAGGTCAAGGTGCTGAAATTCGATCGCGAGCGCAATCGCGTATCGCTCGGGCTCAAGCAGCTTACCGAGGATCCATGGCTCGATCTGCCGCGCCGCTATCCGCCGGCAACGCGCATCTTCGGGCAGGTGACGAACATCACCGATTACGGCTGCTTTGTCGAGATCGAAGACGGCGTCGAGGGGCTGGTGCATTCCTCGGAGATGGATTGGGCCAACAAGACCGTCAACCCGAGCCGCTTCGTGCACATCGGCCAGGAGGTCGAGGTCATGGTGCTGGCCATCGATCCCGAACGCCGCCGCATTTCGTTGGGCATGAAGCAATGCACGCCCAACCCCTGGGAGGATTTTTCCGCCAATCACGAGAAGGGCGAACGCATTACCGGAAGCATCAAGTCGATCACCGATTTCGGCCTGTTCATCGGGCTCGAAGGCGGGGTGGACGGCCTGATTCACATTTCCGATCTCGCCTGGGACGATGCGGAAGAGGATATTTTGCGCAAGTACAAGAAGGGTGAGGAGGTCGAGGCGGTCCTGCTCTCGGTCGATACCGAACGGGAACGAATTTCGCTCGGGATCAAGCAACTCGAGCGCGATCCTTTCTCCAGCTATCTCGCCGAACATCCCAAGGGGAGCACCGTTACCGGCCCCGTCGAGGAAGTGACGGCGCGCGGCGCACTGGTTACGCTCGATCAGGGTGTGACCGGCTACCTGCGTGCCTCGGATATCTCGCGCGAGCGGGTCGAGGATGTACGGCAGGTTTTGAAGGTCGGCGAGGAAGTGTCGGCGAGAATCGTGGGCGTCGATCGCAAGTCGCGTCAGCTCACGCTTTCGATCAAGGCGCGGCAGATCAAGGAAGACGCCGAAGCACTGGAAGAATACGGCAAGGCGGGTGGTTCATCCGCAACCACGACCCTGGGCGACATGCTCAAGAATCATCTGGGACGGGGTTGAGCGGGTGAACCGTCCACGGTGCCGGCAGGCAGTCGTTTTTGCTCTTTTCTTGACGTGGAGGGGGCGGTGACACGTTCCGAACTGGTCAATGCATTGGCGACTCGCCAGACCCATCTGCCGGCGGTGGATGTGGACTTGGCGGTGCGCACCTTGTTCGAGGTCATGTCCGAAGCGCTGGGGGAAGGCCGGCGGATAGAAATCCGGGGATTCGGGTGTTTCAGCCTGCGCTACCGCCCCCCGCGCCTGGCGCGCAACCCCAAATCGGGGGAGGTGGTGGCGGTCGCGGGCAAATGCGTGCCGCATTTCAAGCCCGGAAAAGCCCTGCGTGAGACGGTGCGCGGCTCCGCGGCGGAGCAAACTGCAAAAACGAAACGATACGCCGATCGCTGACGGCGGCCGGGCAGCGGTGCCGGACGGTTTCCGCGGATCGGTACAATGGAATCATTCCCCTCATGCGCTCCAACGAGTCGGGATTACTGGCAATGCGTCGAATCATTCTTCTGCTATTCGCCCTGGTCGTCTTCGGGATCGTCCTGGCGCTGGTTCTGCAAAATCTCCAGCCCATTCGTTTCAATTACCTGTTCGCAACCGTACCGTTGCCGTTGGCGGCCGTATTGGGCGGAGCGCTTGTGGTCGGCGCGGTGGTGGGCGCGTTGACGGCCCTGCCGGCGGTGTTCAGGGCGCGCCGGCGCATGCGCCGCTGTCGCGGGCGTCTGAGCCAAGCGCAAAAGGAAATCGACAATCTCCGCCGCGCCCCGATACGCGATGCGCACTGAGTCGATAGTCCTTGCGGTAGCCATTTTCCTGATTGTCGTCGGCGGAGCAGGGACGATATGGGGGTGGGTCCGACGCCGGCGTGACCAGCGGCGCGCCTCCCGCCTGCCGCATGAATACTTCCAGGCGGTTTCCTACCTCCTCGAAGAGCGCACGGACCGTGCGCTTGCGGCTTTCATAGAATTGGCGGATCGCAATTCGGACATGATCGAACTGCACTTTGCGCTGGGCAGCCTGTTCCGCCGCAAGGGCGAATTCGAACGCGCGGCGCGCATCCATCAGAACCTGATCGCCAGGCCTTCGCTGTCACGCATGCAGCGCGAAACCGCCCTGCGGGAACTGGGGCAGGATTACTTGCGTGCCGGTTTGTACGATCGGGCCGAACGCATTTTTTCCGACCTGCTCGAAGGCAAGGAACAGGAGGTTTTTGCGGCGCGCAACCTGGTCGCGATTTACGAGCAACAACAGGACTGGGCGCAAGCCGCGGAGATGCGGCGCCGGCTGGAGAAGCTCGGTGGCGGCAACGAGCGCGACATCATTGCGCAATACTATTGCGAACTGGCCGAAGCGGCACGCTTGCAAGGGGATGCTGCGAAAATGCGCCGCGCACTTGCGGAGGCCAAACACAATGCAAGCGATCTTCCTCGCGTGCGTTTGCTGCTCGCGCAATCCGCATTCGATCGGGGGAATTTCCGCGAAGCGCTGCGCGGCTACAGGGAACTGCTGGAGAACGAATTGAGGCTGGCCGAAGTCGTCCTGCCGGACCTGGCGTCCATTTTTCCCCGCGGCGCCCGCGATCCGGACTTCGACGGGGTGGTCAGGCGCCTGCTGGACACCGCATCGAGTGCCAGCACCCCGCTGGCCGTCGCGGGCCTGAAGCATACGCGCTTGCGCAGCCCCGCCATGCTGGAAGCCATCGAACGCGAATTGGTGCTTCTCGTGGAACCCATGTCGGAGCGCACGGTCGCATCCTTCATGGATTCCCAGGAAGTCAGGACGGCCCTCATCCGGCTGTTGACCGAATGGGTGGCGCAACGCCCGCTGTATCTTTGCCGGATTTGCGGGTTCCGTACGCAGACTTTGTATTGGCACTGCCCGGGTTGCCGCAACTGGGCGACCATGCAGATGCGACAGGACGTCTTCCCGGAGCCGGAGAAGGAAACTGCCGAGCACGCGTGATTTCAGCCTGCCGACGGGGATTTCCTGCGGCTGATTCACTACAATAATGAGGCGCGTCACACCATGAAGAGGATCATGCAGAAAAACCGGATACGCAAGGCGGTATTCCCGGTCGCCGGCTTGGGTACACGCTTTTTGCCGGCCACCAAGGCCAGCCCCAAGGAAATGCTGCCGATCGTGGATCGCCCCCTGATCCAGTACGCGGTGGAAGAAGCCGTGGCCGCGGGGGCGGATTTTCTCATTTTCGTCACCGGCCGTGGAAAACGCGCGATCGAGGATCATTTCGATCGCGCCCCGGAGCTGGAGGAAACCCTGGAACAACACAAAAAGTACGAGCAGCTCAAGCGCGTGCAGGACATCGTCCCGGAGAACGTTACCTGCGTGCATGTGCGCCAGGCCGAGGCCCTGGGATTGGGCCATGCCGTCTCCTGCGCGGCGGCGCTCATCGAGGATGAGCCGTTTTTCGTCGTGCTGGCCGACGACCTGATTGACGGCAACGACCAGTACTGCCTTGCGCAGATGGCCCACTCGTACAACGATCATCCCGGCATCTATCTTGCGGTGCAAAGGATTCCGCCGGAAAGGACTGCGAGTTACGGCATCCTGGATGCCGAAAAGGAGGGCGAGCGCTTGTACCGGGTGCGCAACATGGTGGAAAAGCCGCCGCCCGAGGAAGCGCCCTCCGACCTGGGCGTGGTGGGCCGCTACATCCTCACGCCGGCCGTGCTCGAGCGCCTGGAAAACACCGGGGAGGGCGCGGGAGGCGAAATCCAGTTGACGGATGCCATCGCGGCAGCCTTGCAGGAAGAGCCGGTGTACGGCTATGAATTCGACGGCATCCGCTACGATTGCGGCAGCAAACTCGGTTATCTCAAGGCGACGGTGTCGTTTGGATTGCAACACCCCGAATTGGCGAAACCGTTTGCCCGGTGGCTGGACTCCGGCCATCTGCCGCCATCGCCCCTGGACGATTCCTGAGGTTTGCCCTCGCCGGCATTTCCGGTAAAATAGGCGGCTTGCGTTCCCCGGTAGCTCAGTTGGTAGAGCGGGTGACTGTTAATCACTTGGTCGCTGGTTCGAGTCCGGCCCGGGGAGCCACATGAACCGTGCCGCCCGGCCCGACCGAAAGAAAAGCCCGCTTTGAAGCGGGCTTTTTTCACCGGATGCAGGTGGGAAGCAGCGCCGGGCGTACGTGCCTCAGTCGAGGGGCCTTTGGCGCGTGATCCATCCTCCGATGACGCCGACGGTGAAGATGACGGCGCCGGCGAGAATCAGAAAGCCGGCTACCGACATGGCGCGCCCACTGCCGCCGAAATGTCCGCCGATCAGCATGAAAATACCGGCGAGCGCGCAGAGGATGCCCGCGGTTCGCCAGCGGCGCCAATGGCGAACGCGCTGTTGCACCGGGGGGATGGTTCGGGCCTGGTATTCCTCGTCCTGCTCGGTCAGAGCGGCTTCGTCGGGAAGCTCCGGGCGAGCCTTGGAGGCGGAGTCTGCCTCATCGTTCATGGCCGAGTCCTGCAAGAAGACCGCACCAGCATAGCAGGATGATTGCGGATTGGCCACACGCGGTCCGCTACAGAAGGCCGGGCCCGACGCGCATCAAGATCGCGATGACGAGCGCAACCTGCGCCCCGAGCAGGGCCGTTTCGAGCAGGTATTCCACGAACAGCGGCATGCTGCCTTTCCTGTGACGGCGAAAGATAATCAACCATCCGATCCACGCGCAAGCTGCCGCGACGAGCAGAACGGGACCGATCAAGACCAGCGCCATCCACAGCAGAAGGCCCGTCAAGCCTGCCGTGGAGGAGAGTGCCAGCAGTTCCGCGGACAACGATGAGGCTTGCCTTTCGCTCACCCCGACAGAATAGCATTCGTTTCGGGATGCCAGCCGGTCCGCTGCCGCCGAACCGGATGCGCGCTTCGCTCAGCGACGCGAAGCGGCCCTGCCGGCGCCGCATCGCGTTCCGTTCGGTGCCTTCGATACGCCTCGAAAATTACGCCGGAATCCCGTGCAGCGGATGGGTTAGCATGGAATCGGTACGCGGCATGCGGGCCGCAGGGCTCAGGCCCGAGGGACAAACCTGTACCTTGCCTTTCCATCGGCAGTTCGAATCCAAGGGTGCGAATTGCACCTTGAAGTCACCGACAAACGGCCCGGAGTGACCCGATTCATCATGCAGAGCGATACCGAAGCCCGCAATCACGCGATCCTGCTGCTCAAGCCGGGCCTCACCGAGGCCGATACCCGCATCAGCGAGGCGCTCGCGTTGCTGCAGGCCTGGGGCTTGCGGGTGACCGCCGGGTCGCCTGCTTCGCCCTCCGGGATCGAGGATTTGTTACGGCAACATGCCGGCAGGGTGGATCGGGTCATCGTGGCGGGCGGGGACGGCACCCTTCACACCCTGGCTCCGGCACTGATCGAGGCGGGCTTGCCCGTCGGCATACTGCCCTGCGGCACCGCCAACGATCTGGCGAGGGCACTCGGCATTCCCGATGACTTGACCGGCGCCTGCGCGTTGATGGTCCGCGAGCGCCCGCGGCGCATCGACGTCGGCGAGGTCAACGGCGTGCATTTTTTCAACGTCGCCCACATCGGCGTTGCCGCCGAGGCCGCGCGCCAAACCGGCAAGGCGGCAAAGAAGTATCTCGGATTCATCGCCTATTTCATCGGCGCCTGGCGGGCCTTTCGGGCGCAGCGGGGCTTTCGTGCATGGATCGATTGCGACGGCGCTTCCAGAAGGTTCCGGGCCATGCAGGTTTCCGTCGGCAACGGGCCTTTCTACGGCGGCGGCAATTGCGTCAGCGACGAGGCGGCCATTGATGACGGCCTGCTCGACCTGGTCGCTTTGCCGCGGCTGAGCGGCGGGCGTATGGTCGCCCTGGCGCGGGCGCTGCGCATCGGCAAAATCCACAACGCGCGTGGGATGCTCGCGCTCCGCGGGGCCGCGATCGAAGTGCGCACCCGCAAGCCCCGCACCGTGACCGCCGACGGGGAACGGGCCACGCAAACGCCGGCGCGCTTTCGCGTGCTCCCCGGCGCATTGTCCGTGTACGCGGCCGAACCATGACCGGCGAGATGCTGCTCAGCGAAGCACAGGTGGCCATGGACGAGCTGCTGCTGGCCTGCAACCATGCCGTGGGGCGCTGCGCCGAGTGCGCCGACCTCCCGCAGGAAGAGGCGGGCGGTCTTGCGGCCCTGCTGCGGCGCGCGGCAGCGGAGCAGGGCGAGATCGCGGCCACGCTGCGCGAAACCATACGCCGCAGCGATCATGTGCCGAAGGAGGAAGAGGGCGAAAGGGAATTGCTGGCTTCCTTGGGCGTACAAGTGCGGGCAATCGTCTCCGCGGAACGCGAAGCCTGGGTGATCGATGCCTGCCTGAAAAGCGAAACGGATTTGCTGGAAAACGTGCGCATTCTGTCGGCTTTCGACCTGGACGCCGGTCTCGAAAGCCGCCTCGAGGAATTGCGCGAAAGCGTTCGGCGCACGGTCGAGGAACTGCAGGACATGCGCCTCCGGATGTAGCCCGGCGGCAAAGGGCGAGGCGGGGACACCGGGCGCATGCCGGCAAATTGTTTTGGGCTTCGTCGTGGGGGCGCGCGCGCGCGCGATTAAGCAACCACACAAGATCGCGAGCAAGCTCGCTCCCACAGGGCTCGGTGAGAGGCTTTCGCGGGCATGCTTGCTCCCGCGAAGTCCGGGCGAGGGGATACCGCGTTCAGGCCGCCGTAAGAAGGCCTCGACGCCGGGATTGCTCCGCCTCGTAGCGTACGGCAAGCTTCTCGGCTTCTTCCTCCTCGATGTAGTATTTGGCCTCGAAGAACAAGTCTTCCTCTTCGTACTCGATGTGCTGCTCGATCGCCCTCTTCAACTCTTTCAGGCTTTCGATCCATTGCTCATCGGCGGCGTCCATGTCGAGCAGCGCGCGCAGCTCCTCGTTGGCCTCTTCGTGTTCCGCCAGATGTTCTTCGACATCCTCCCGAAGATCCTCGAACTTCATGAGACGCTGGTAGAGAATCTGCGCTTCGGCCTCGTTGTGACTGATGAGATCGATTGCCATGTCGGTAGCCTTGTCGCGGCGCATTTGCGCGTCCTCCGTCGTCGAGTCGGCGAGCTGCCGGAGCGTCTCCCTCGCTTCGTCGTGTTCCCTGCGTAAAATCCGGTAAATCGTTTCAGCCATGGTCGTCCTCCTGTGGTGGCATGGGTCGTGCGAATCGTCCAGGCGACGGTTCGGCACCGCGGGCTGCCGAGGGCAGCTCGGTCGGAACGGCGATGCGCTGCCGGACCGGGTTTCTGTTGCCCCGAACCCTTGCCGCAACGCGCCGCCGCCCTCCGACCTTGTTATTCGACCTCCCCCCGCTTGCGCAAATCCAACCCACCCTCCGGGTCGAACCGCTCGAAGTCAATGTAGGCAATGCGCTGCGGCCCGTTCTGTGCGTTCGTGCACATTTGCCCCCCGGGCGCGGTTTTGCGCCCGTGGCGTCGCGCGCCCCGTCCCGCGCCGCAAGGGAGAGGGGCGGCCGGAGCGAATCCCGCCCGCGGGGAGCGCCGGCGCCGGGCGGGAACTCCCTTGCGCCGCCCCGGGTCAGCTTGTGCTGGTGATTCCCCTCGGCGCCAGACCTTTCCGTTGGGACTAGAATGATGGCCATGAGCAAAAGGAAAAACCAACGCGAGAACGAGGATGTGACGGACTTTCTCATTGTCGGCATCGGGGCGTCGGCGGGCGGACTCAAGGCGGCCACGAGCTTTCTCGAAAACACTCCCGACGACTGCGGCATGGCGTTCGTGCTGGTTTTCCACCTCGATCCCCGGCACGAGAGCGAGGCCGCCGAACTCCTGCAGGGCCACACGAAGATGCCGGTTGCGCAAATCCGTGCGCGCACGCCGGTCGAACCCAACCACGTGTACGTGATCCCGCCCGACCGCGGCCTGGTGATCCGGGACGGCGCACTCGAGCTTGAGAAGCTGGAGCATGCCGACGGGCGCCCCACGGTGATCGACCGCTTCTTCCGCGCCCTGGCCGAGGACGCGGGCGAGCGCGCCGTCGGAGTCGTGCTCTCGGGTACCGGGAGCGAAGGCAGCCAGGGGCTGAAAGCCATCAAGGAGGCCGGCGGTCTCACCGTGGTGCAGGAGGAGGAGGAGGCCGAGTACGCCGGCATGCCGAGCAGCGCCGTCGCCACCGGGTTGATCGACTATGTCCTGCCGGTGGCCGAGATGCCGGCGAAGCTCCTCGAGGCGAGGAACTTTGCGCGCAACTTCGCCCTGCCGGATGCAGACCGGCCCGAGGGCGAAAGCGATGCCGATACCCTGCAGAAGATCTTCGTGCAGCTGCGCACCCAGGTCGGCCACGACTTCAGCCATTACAAGGAGAACACGGTCCTCAGGCGCATCGCCCGGCGTATGCAGGTCTCCCAGGTGAAGGATTTGAGGGAGTACCTCAAGCTCTTGCGTGCTGAGCCCGGCGAAACCGAGGCGCTGTTTCACGAACTCCTTATTTCGGTCACCAATTTCTTCCGCGATGCCGAGTCGATGGGCAAGCTGGAACACGAAGTCATTCCCAAGCTGTGCAAAAAGCTGGCGAACCAGACGCTGCGCGTGTGGGTGCCCGGCTGCGCCACCGGCGAGGAGGCCTATTCGCTCGCCATGCTCATGAGCGAGGCCTGCGACGAACTGGCCTCGCCGCCGCAGTTGCAGATTTTTGCCTCCGATGTCGATGAGCGCGCCCTCGATGTGGCGCGCCGCGGCGTTTATCCCGACGCCATTGCCGGCGACATGAGCGGCGCCCGCCTGAGGCGGTTCTTCGAGCGCGCGGGCGGCGGCTTCGTGGTCAAGAACTCTCTGCGCGAAATGATTCTTTTCACCTGCCACGATCTCATCCGCGACCCGCCGTTTTCCAGACTCGATCTGATCAGTTGCCGCAACCTCTTGATCTATCTCAAGAACGATCTCCAGAACAAGACATTCTCGCTTTTCCACTTCGCCCTCAATCCCGAGGGCTACCTCTTTCTGGGCGAGTCGGAATCGGTGGGCGACTCCGCCAAACTGTTCGCCGAACTCGACCGCAAGGCGAAAATTTTCCAGGCGCGCCGCGTGCCGGGCGCCGATCTGCATTTCTCCCTGCTGCCCCTCGCCGGCCGCGACGAACCGAAACGCGCGGATCGAAGTGCGGCGCCGCCCAGGCGCTTCAAGGAGATCGCGCGCGACCAGCTTCTGGCGCGCCACGTGCCGCCGTGCGTGATCGTGGACGAAAACTACGACGTGACCTGGATTTCGGGCAGCGTCGGCAAGTACCTGGAGCCGGGTGCGGGCGAGGCCAACTACAACCTGCTCAACATGGCCCGCGAGGGCCTGCGCCTGGATCTGCGCACCGCGCTCTACCGGGGCTTCCACGGCGGCGAGACGGTGTGCGGCCGACGCGTACGTGTGAAGACCAACGGCGGCGAGGAGACGGTCGAGCTGACGGTCGAACCGCTCGCCGAGGCCGAGGGGCACCTGCTGGTGCTGTTCGAGGAGCCCGCAAGCGGCGAGACCGCGCCCGAACCGCTGCACGCCGACGGCGAGGACGGCGTCATCGCGCAGCTCGAGACCGAACTGGCCGACACGCGCGAGTCCCTGCAAACCACGATCGAGGAGCTGGAAACCTCCAACGAGGAGTTGCGCGCCTCCAACGAGGAGCTGCAATCCATGAACGAGGAGCTGCAGTCCACCACCGAGGAGCTGGAGACCGGCAAGGAGGAGTTGCAATCGACCAACGAGGAACTCCTCACCGTCAACCAGGAACTGCAGGGCAAGACCAACGACCTGGCCCAGGCCAACGACGACCTCAAGAACTTCATTGCCAGCACAGAGATCGGCACCCTGTTCCTCGACGAAGAACTCCGGGTGCGCCGCTACACGCCGCGCCTGACCGAAATCTTCAACCTCATCTCCGGCGACCTTGGCCGCCCCCTCGGCCACATCACCCACAACCTCGTGGACGAGGCTCTGGTCGCCGACGCCGAGCATGTGCTGCGCGACCTGAAGGTGATCGGAAGGGAGTTGCAGAGCCAGGACGGGCGCTACTGGCAGACTAGCCTGCGCCCGTTCCGCACCACCGACAACAGGATCGGCGGGGTGGCGATCACCTTTGTGGACGTGAGCGAACGTCGCCGCCACGAAGAGGCGACGCGAGCGCTCAATGTCCGGCTCGAGGCCCAAAAGGCCTACGCCGAGAGCATTATCGCCACGCTGAGCGAGCCGCTACTGGTTCTCGACGGCGACCTGCGCGTGGTCTCGGCGAGCCGCGCCTTTTACCGCCTGTTCGAGGCCACGCGCGAGACCACGGAGAACAAGCTGATCCATGAATTGGGCGGCAAGCAGTTGGACATCCCGGAGCTGCGGCGCCTGCTCGAGGAGATCCTGCCCGAGCGCACGACCGTCGAGGAATTCGAGGTGCGCCAGCGCTTCGGCGCCGCCGAGCGCACCCTGCTTCTCAATGCGCGGCGCATGCAGCGGGGAAAGGATTCCAAACCGCTCATCTTGCTGGCCATCGAGGATGTCACCGAGCGCAGGCGCGCCGAGAAGCATCGCAAGTTCCTCCTCAACGAACTCAATCACCGCGTCAAGAACACGCTCGCCACGGTGCAGTCCATCGCCATGCAAACCTTTGCCGGTTCGCCGGCAGACGCCGAACTCGCGTGGCGCTTCGAGAGCCGGCTGATGGCGCTCGCGGCGGCGCACGATCTGCTGAGCCGCGCGCACTGGCGCAGTATTTCCCTGCACGACCTGCTGGCGAGGGAGTTGGCGCCTTTCGGCGGCAACGGGCGCGATCGCGTCCTGGTGGACGGTGAGGACACGCGCCTGCGCTCGAACGCGGCGCTTGCGCTCGGCATGGCCGTTCACGAATTGGCCACCAACGCGGTCAAGTTCGGCGCGCTCTCGAACCGCCAGGGCCGGGTGCGCGTCGTCTCGAGGCTTTCGGATGGCGCGGATCGCCGGCTGAGGCTCGGCTGGACGGAAACCGGCGGCCCCGAAGTTGCCAAACCCGAGCGGCGCGGTTTCGGCACGCGGCTGGTCGCGGCCGGACTCGGCCGCGAGCTGGGCGGCGAGGTCGTCATGGACTACCGGCCCGAAGGCTTCGTTTGCACCATCGACATTCCGCTGGCGGAGGAGGAGCACGACGATGAAAAACCCTGAGGCCCGGCGCATCCTGGTGGTAGAAGACGAGACCATGATCGCGATGCTGCTCGAGGACATGCTCGCTGCGCTCGACTGCACGGTCGTCGGCCCGTTCGCGACGGTCGCGACCGCGCTCGAAGCGTTGCAGCGCGAGCCTCCGCGGGCGGCGCTCCTCGATATCAATCTCGGCGGGCACGAGGTGTACCCCGTCGCCGAGGCGCTCGCCGGGCGCAACATTCCATTTGCCTTTGTGACCGGCTACGACGACGCCGGGGTGGACGCGGCATGGCGCGAGCGCCCGCTGCTGGAGAAGCCTTTTCGGCGGGAGGATCTGGAGCAGGTCGCAAGCGTACTGTTCGATACGGTTTGAGCCGCGCATTCCATGGCGGCTCGTATTTGAAGAGATTGGCTACATGACCGACGCCGACTTTCGCGCCAATCGACTCCTCGCGGCGTTGCCGGCCGCGGAGTACGAGCACTTGCGCGCGAACCTCAAGCCGGTCCGGCTCGAATTCGGCGCTACGCTGTATCGGCCGCGCCAGGTGCTGCGCCATGTGTATTTCCCGCTCGACGCGGTGACCGCCAGGATCTACCTGGGCGCGGACGGGAGCACCACCTCCCTCGGCGTAATCGGCCGCGAGGGCATCGTCGGGATGGCGGCGTTCCTGGGCGGCCAGGAGATCCTGTCCGAAACGCAGGTGATTGCGGCAGGCACCGCGCTGCGGCTCGCCGTCGACTCGCTCGGCCGCGAATTCGATCGCGGCGGCGCGTTGCAAAAAGAGCTGCTTGCCTTCGCGCAGGCCTTCAGCGCGCAAACCGGGCAGATCGCGGTGTGCAACCGTCACCATGCGGTGGACCAGCAGTTGTGCTTCTGGCTGATGCTGTGCCTCGAGCGCCTTCCCGGCAACGAGATGTGCGTCACCCAGGAGCTGCTGGCGAGTCTCATCGGCGTGCGCCGCGAAGGCGTCACCCGCGCGGCGCTCAAGCTCAGAAAGCTCGGGCTCCTCGATTACAAGCATGGGCGGCTCAAAGTGCCCGATCCGGAGCGCTTGAAGCCGCTCGCCTGCGAGTGTTACCACATCGTCCACGACGTGTA
>JAKDMP010000137.1 GCA_030452225.1 Gammaproteobacteria bacterium | reverse complement strand
ACCAGGGCGAGTTCCAGTTCAAGGTAGTCAAGGACGGCAGCGATGTCGCGAGCGGAGCGCAGGCGCCCGGCTACCTCGATGTCACCGGCAGCCGCGGCGGGGTGACCGCCGTCACGCGCTTTTTCTGGCAGATGTGGCCGAACGGCCTCCGCTTCGATCCCGCAAGCGGCACCATGCAGGTGCAGCTCTTCCCGGCCTGGGGGAAGATGTGGGTGCAGAGGGTCAACGATCCCGCGCCGCACTTTACCCAGTCGGGCCTGTACTGGCTGCAGGACATGCAGGCGGTATACAAGCAGGTGCTGCTCGACTTTCACGGCAGCTCCGCGCCGTCGAACGAGAGGCTTCATGCACTTGCTGCGACCTTCAATCATGCGCCGGTGCCGATCATTCCGACTTCCTGGTACGCGGCGACGCATGTCACGCTCGACATGTACGGGTTGATCCCGTACACGACGCAGCAGGGCACCGGCGGTTCGCGCAAGGATGATTACACGGCGCACAACCCGTTCGCCTACAACGACGCCGCGGGGATCAATTACAACTTCGGCTGGGATCAGTTCCTTGCGAACGTGACGCGCAAGTGGGGTAGCGAGAACGCAGGCGGCTGGCCGCATGCCGTGGCGCGGGACATCATCCTGACCGGTAATCCGGCAGCCTGGTACTACGCCGGCGAATTTGCAATGGGCGAACTCAACATGCACCCGCAATGGATGCCGGGCTACAGCTACGAGGAGGACTACGAGCGGGTTCCCGTTACCCCGACGGCCAAGTACAACGAGACGAGCTGGCGGCAAACGGGCGGACTGGCGGCGCCGCCGCTGGAGGGGACGAGATCCAGGACCTCGCGCCCGCGCGGCGACGAGCACGGGTGGTTCTACCAGATCGCGCAGGCGTACAACTTCAACGACAACCCGTGGATCGAGGACTGGTACGGTTTCATCGGCGAGATGCGCCTGGCCCGCCTGCACAATCGCTACCCGCAGGACTCGACCGATCGCGGCCGTGGGCACGCTTTTTCGAACGCGCTGCAGGCATTCCGTGTGACCGGAGACATGGATATCATCCATCAGTCCCAGTGGTTCGTGCAGCTTCTGCGCAGCTGGCAGAGCCGGCGTTATGGCGCCATGCACGGTGGATACGCCAAGTCGGGCCAGATCGGATTTCTGGCGCGTGCCCTTATCAGCTACATGGCCGAGGTGCAAGGCTACAACCGCGAGGGCTGGGCACAGGCGTTCCAGTGTTTGAGCGGCATCATCGTATGGAACCTCGTCTACGGCAACTTCGGCTATGCCGTCGATGCGGCGGCCGGCGAGCACGGCCAGTCGGCGATCACGGGACAGAACATGGCCAACCCCCAGGCGTGGTATTACCTGCACACCGGCCGCGACACGTTTCGTCAGCAGATTCTCGCCTACATCGATACCGGCATCAACGGCGGCTGCGCGGCGAAGGATTGTGCGCGGGGGGTGGGGGACTGGGGCAAGGACGGCAAGGGAGGCTTTGTCGGCCGGACGAGCACCTATGTCTATCATCACGAGAAAGCCGACCTGACGCCGCCGGCGAAAATCGCCGACCTGAGCGCCGAGCGCATCGGCGACGGGAATGTGAAGGTGAGCTTCACGGTGCCGACCGGCAACGCCAGGCGCTACCACTTCGTCTATGCCAGAAAGCCGATCAGCGCCACATACACCGCCGAGGAAGCGAAAATGAACTGGTGGGCGGCGCACGTACAGGCACCGGAAATCACTGCCGATCCCGGGCAAACGGCCTCGTTCGTCTTTCACACGAACATTGCCGACCCCTTCTACATGGCGATGTTCAGCTTCGACGATCACGACACCTTGAGCGAGATGTCGAACCTGTACGACCTGGCCCAGGGAATACGCAACGGCGACGGTTTGATCCCGCCGTGGCAGTTCGACAACGTGGGCTCCCCGCCGCCGTCCGGCTCGGTGAGCTACGGGGTGAACTCCAACGTCTACGATTTGGGTACCTACACGATCGAGAGCAACGGATCCTTCCACGGCGACACCGGCGAATTCGCCTTCGTGCACCAGGACGCCGGCGGCAACCAGGCGATCGCGTTCCGCGTGACAAGTGCGACGTATTTCACCAGGGTTGGCCCGATGTTCCGGGAATCGCTCACCAGCGCGAGCAGGTTCGTGGCGCTGTTTTACACGGGAAGCCATGACTTGAGGCTGGTGTACCGCAGCGACACGGGCGGCGACAAGACCACTTTCTACCTGGGCGAGGCCCAGGAGCCCGTGTACCTCAAGCTGGTACGCGATGGCGATACGTACACCGCCTACGCTTCGCCCGACGGCATCGACTGGGGGGATGCGCTCAAGAGCGTCACCGTTTCCACATTGCCGGCCGACGTGCAGGCAGGCGTTGCGGCCGGTTCCTCCAGCGTCGACGGCCAGGCCTATCCGGCTCAGGCCAAGGTGGACCACTTGGCCGTTGCAGGAAGCTGATCGTCTGTCGCGATCGCTCGCGAAGGCAATCGTTCGAAACGGCGCCGGCTTGCGCCGGTTGCGGCAATCCGTGCGTAAGAGTGGAGCGCATATGCGCAGAACATCCGTTCGGCTGATTATTCTTTGCCTTGCCGCCCTACCCATTCTGCCGGCCGGCTGCGGCGACGGGGGCGGAAACGACTCGAGCGGCGTGCAGAGCGAGGCCTATTTCACGATTGTCAGCCGCAACAGCGGCAGGCTGGTGGGCATCTCGGGGGGCTCGAAGCAGGATGGCGCAGCGGCGATCCTGGCCGATTGGCCCAAGAACGACCAGGTCGGCCAGCACTGGAAAATCGAGCCCGCCCCCGAGGCCGGCTATTACTACCTCATCAACGCGGACAGCGGCAAATACCTGGATGTCGAGAATGCCTCGACGCAGGAGGGCGCAACCGTTCAGCAGTACCGCTATACCGGCGGCACGGCCCAGCAGTGGAAGATTGTCGCCGTCGGTGAGCAGTACCACAAGATCGTCAATCGCAACAGCGGCCTGGCCTTGAACGTCGAGGGAGACAAGGTGGACGAGGGGGCCGCCATCATCCAGTGGCCCTGGGCGGAGGAAACCGATTCGCAATGGCTGATCCTGCCGCCCGACATCGTGGCCGTCGGCGACATGGAGACAGGCAATACCAGCCAGTACCAGGGCTTCCATGGCCATGACCAGGCCGCGCAGCTACAGTTCGAGGCCGCGATCGTGCGCCAGGGGACGTATGCGGCGAAGTTCAAGGTGCGTCCGGGCGACCGGTTCATGCAGACCTCCGGGGAGCGCGCCGAATTGAGCGGCTTTCCCATACAGTTGCGCGTCGAATGGCCCCATGGCAACAGGACGGTCATTTTCAACAACCGTGACCGGGCAGGTGACGATCTGTACTATGCCTGGTCCACGTATTTCCCCACGGAGTTTGCCCATGTCTATCACTGGGGAAGCTTCATCAACTGGCACTCCGCCATCGGTGGTACGGTCGCCCCCCTGTCCCTGAGCATCGACCTGAACCAGAATATGATCGTCAAAGGGTCGGGCGGCGAGTGCGGGGATACGAACTGCCAGGGCAACGCGCACAACCACGTTATCGTTCCGGCGGGCCAATGGGCGAAGGGGGTCTGGCACGAATGGCACTTACATAAGCCAATATCACATGCTATTGACGTCATACCGGCGAAGGCCGGTATCCAGTAAAAACTATGAAATCCCGCCCTGCGGGCGGGATGCGTATTCATACTGGGCCCCGGCCTTCGCCGGGGCGACGATTGGTGCTGTACCGCTAAAGTAAGTGCCATTCGGGTCTGGCACGATTTCGTGGTGCACGAGAAATGGACCTGCGGCAATGATGGTGTGATCGAGGTGTGGCACAAGCTCGAAGGCGAAGACAGCTATACGAAAGTCCTCGACCTGCACGGCATCACGACGCTGCAGGTCATCGATGGATACTGCAATTCCGTGTACAAGAAGATCGGGTTTTACCGCAGCGCGGCGAATGGCGAACAGGGGGTCACCCGCGTGTTGTACCAGGACGGCTTTGTCGAAGGCACGACTTTCGATGCCGTCGTCAAGTGGGCCCACAAAAATGGCGGTATGCCGGAGTTTTGACGGCTATCGCCGGCGCGGCAACCGCGGCCGGTGAATCTTCCCGACTTGACTTCGTTCGCTTTCACGCGTCCTGTGCGCACGGCCCCGGATGGCCGGCAACGTCAATTCGCGTGGCAAATCGGGGCCGAAGAGGGCGGGCGCACATCGTCGTAGATGCCGAGCTCGCGGACCATGAAGGTGGTCCACTGCTTGTCGGTAGCATCCCGATGCGCCTCGTAGAGCTCGCTGGCGTGCCGTGACCCCTCGCAGTAGGAGGTCAGCTCGGCGACCAGCCGCGCGTTGCGCGCCGCGATGATCGTGCGGGCCGTACACGAATAGGGGACGGACTTGTCGCCGCGGGAAGCGATGAACGAGACGTCAACATCGCCGGCATCGATTTCGTAATTCCGATAAGTGCAACCCGAGGCCCCGATGACTGCCTGCGGCCTGGAAGCGGCGATCGAAATCGTGTCGTCCGGCCAATAGGCCACGTTGCCGACGTCGTCGCCGTGGTAGGCCACGTTGGCCGCAATCATCGCGCCGGCGGAGAACCCCGCAACGACGATTCTGTTGGGGTCGACGTCGAACTCGTCGGCATGTTGGCGCAGCCATCGAACCATGGCCAGCGCGTCGTGCAGTGCGGCGGTGATATTGCCGAGGCACTGGTTCTTGCGCTGAATCCACAGGGGATCGCCGGGATTCCGGTTGTCCTGTACCCACTGGCATAGACTCACCGCATGTACGCCATCGTCTTCGGTTTCATGCACGACCGTGGTGTTGATCCGGTACTCGGCGGAGAATCCCACGTAGCCACGCTCGGCGTAGTAGGCGCCGATGTCTTCGGCCGAGTGATGCATGGAGTTGATGCCGAAGGAAAATCCGCCGCCGTGAAACCAGATGATCGCCGGGCGGTTCTCGACACCATTGTCCGGATCGGCGACCCAGACTCGCAGCGGCTCGAGGTTGCCCGGCAGCAGGGGCGGGCGAGGGTCGTCGTCGATCTGGCGCAACGTGCCTTCGTAGAGTACGCCGCCGTAGTGCGGGTCGATCACAGGCGCGGCGCCCCAGACAATGGCATCGTTCCTGGGCGTGACTACCGGCGTGATATTCGGTTGCGCCGCCAAGTACAACCTGGCGCTATCGAAGTCTCCGGAGTTGTCCGGGTTGCCAGAGTTGCCGGAGTCGCAGGCTGCGACGCAGGCCAGGATCAAGGCCACGGCAAGGACCGGCGTCATGCGTTTCATCGACGGTTTCTCCCTGCCGAAGGGCAGCCTTCGATGCCGATATCGTACCGCATGCGCAAGGAGCGGCGCAAAGCAGTACTTCAGAACGGTCGGCAGGGGTCCTTATGCCGGGAGCGGATCGAGCGCGCACATCTCGATGCCTCGAAGATTGCATTCGACAACCGTGATCACAAGGCTTCATGGTTCCTGATTTGGGGCCGTATACGCTTGTGTGCCGGACCACATTACCAGTTGCGGGCGCATGGTTTGCGGGTGGACGCTGATGTCGGCGGAGACGCCGAAGGCCGCGTGGATGCGCTCGCGCGTGAAGGTGTCTTCCGGACTCCCCTGGTAGAAGATGCGCCCACCACGCATGATGGCCACGTAATCCGCGTATTGCGAGGCCAGATTCAGATCATGCAACACGGCGAGCACGCCGTAGCCCTGTTTTGCACGCCGCTGTGCGTGACTCAAAAGCGCATGCTGGTGAGCCGGGTCGAGGCCGGTCACCGGCTCGTCCAGCAAGAGGTAACGAGGGTAGGTCTGATTAATCCCATTTCCGTCATTCCCGC
>JAKDMP010000136.1 GCA_030452225.1 Gammaproteobacteria bacterium | reverse complement strand
GGCTGGCTGTACCGCCCCGACGCAGAGGCATGCGGGATCGGCGCGGTGATCGTGCCGCCATTCGGCTACGAGGCATTGTGCGCACATCGCGCGCTGCGGCATCTTGCCCGGGATGCCGCCGGTGCGGGTTTCATCGCGGTGCGCTTCGACCTCGACGGCAGCGGCGACAGCGCCGGCGACGAGGCCGATCCGGACCGCATCGAAGCCTGGCAGGACAGCATCCATGACGCCTGCGACCTTGCACGCGGTGCCGGCGCCGAACAACTGGTGCTGGTGGGCGTGCGCCTGGGTGCGACGCTTGCCGCGCTGGCCGCTCCCCGGCGAAAAGACATAGCGGCGCTGATCGCGGTGGACGCGGTGGTGCGCGGTCGCGATTTTCTGCGTGAAGCACATGCCTTGCAGGCAGCCATGGGCCTGCGTCCACCCCCTCGGCCCGAGGCGGACGACGGCAGCCGGGAGGTGCATGGATACTTCGTCAGCGCCGACACCCGCGCGCAACTACAGGCCATCGACCTGACCCGATCCACCGAGCCGCCGGCGCCTGCCGTATTGCTGATTGAGCGGGACGACTTGCCGCCCCGGGACGGCTGGTCCGAACAGCTTCGCCGCCTCGGCGCAGCGCTCACGGTGCAGCGCTTGCCGGGTTTGGTGGAGATGCTCGATGCACCGCACCTCGCCGCCGTCCCCGAAAAGGTTCTCGGCGCCTGCATCGAGCGCCTGCGGCAAACCGCTGCGCACAGTCGAGCGCAACCCGGCCCGCGGACAAGGGCCGCGCTTCGCCCCGAGGCGCGCATCCGGGTCGGAGATTCAACCGGCTGCGAACGGGCCGTGCGGATCGACGCTGCCCTGTTCGCCATCCTCAGCCACCCCGCTGCCGCCGCACCGAGTGCCGGCGTCGTACTCCTCAACTCGGGCTCGATTCCGCACACCGGTCCCGACCGGATGTACGTGGATTGGGCGCGGCGCTGGGCCGCGCACGGCATGCAGGTACTGCGCGCGGATCTGTCGGGGCTCGGGGACAGCGCCACGCGCCCCGGCGCGGACGAGAACCGGGTGTATGGCAAACACGGCATCGCCGATACCGCCTGCATCGCCGCCTGGCTACGGCAGCGGGGCACACAACGCATCGTCGCGGGCGGAGCCTGCTCCGGGGCGTACCACGCCTTGCGCGCGGCCATTTCCGGCGATGCGATCGATTCCGTTCTCCTCATCAATCCCGGCGCCCTGCAGAACGTCGGCGTCCTAGACAACCTGGCCACCCAGCAAGTCAACAGCTACTACAACAATCAACTCCTGGGCGGCCGCGGCTGGCACAGGCTGGCCAACGGCAAGGCCTCCCCGGACAAGCTGGCGCGCGTGGCCGGCTGGTACGCCTCCACCTACGGGGGCATGTTCGGGCACGAACTGCTGCGAAGGCTGCGCTGGCCGCTGCGCAACGACCTCGGCATGGAGTTGCAGGCGCTGGCGGATCGCGGCGTCGATCTGCATTTCGTGTTTTCCGCGGACGATCACAGCCGCGCCCGCCTGGCGGCGCAGGCCGGCTCGGCGGCAAAACGCCTGCTGCGTCAAAATCGCATGCATACCCGGATCATCGACGGTCCCGACCACGGCTTCACCCAGCGCTGGGGGCAACGCTTGCTGGGCAAAACGCTCGATGAATGGCTGATCCCGGCCGGCAAGAAGCAACGATGACCCCCGCGTCGGCGCGACCTTCCGAACCCGTACAACCGCCGCAGGAAACCCGGGGCGCAGGGTTCACCACCAGGGGCACCTGGTTCGGTCCCGCCGAACGCCCCCTGGCCGGTTGGTGGACGGTTCCGGATCGCCCGTCGTGCGACGGCGTGATAATCGCCCCGCCGCTGGGCTACGAGTACTGGTCCGCCCATCGCAGCCTGCGCACGCTCGGCGAAACACTCGCGCGCGCAGGCTGGAACGTGCTGCGTTTCGATTGGGACGGCAGTGGCGATTCGGCCGGCGAGGCCAGCGATCCGGACCGCGTTGCCGCATGGCGCGCCAGCCTTGCGCACGCGGTCGGGGCAATGCGCGAAGCGAGCATGGAACGCGTCGCGCTGATCGGTCTTCGTCTCGGCGCAACCCTGGCGCTGCTGGACGCCGCCGCGTTCGGCATCGACGAGGTTGTGGCTTGCCGCCGACCTGGAAGGCATCGACCCGGAAACGACCGCGCCGCCGGCGGTATCGCGCAGCTTGATCGTGGCGCGCTCCGCATCCGGATGCAGCAAGCTGGTTGCGGCGCTGCGTGCCGATCGGCGCCCTGTCGAAGTGCACGAATGCCCGCAGATGCAAGACATGCTGGAGAGGCCGACCGGTGACGCGAAGCTGCCCGAAGGATTCGTCGGAAAGATTGCCGCATGGCTGGGCGAAGGACGCGCCGCCGCCGGCACGCCGGTACCGGCTGCGCTGCAAACGATCGACATGCCGTGGCGCGGCAAGGGGCTGCGCGAAACCTTCACCCGCGTCGCCGGTCTGGCGGCGCTGCTCAGCACTCCCCGGGACGCTCGCCTCGACACCGTGGTGGTGTTTCTCAACTCCGGCGCGGAGCCGCATATCGGTCCCGGGCGCGCCTGGGTCGAGTATGCCCGCGCCCTCGCCTCGCGCGGCCATGCCTGCCTGCGCACGGATTTCAGCGGATGGGGAGAAAGTCCGGACGAGGGCCACAGGCCCGGCCGGCCCTATGACGAACATTGCGTCCCGGACACCTTGCGGATCGTCGCGGCGCTGCGCGGCCGTTACCGGCGCATCGTGCTGGCCGGACTGTGTGCGGGCGCGTGGGTGGCGCTGAAAGCCGCGCAGCAGATTCGCGTCGACGGCGTGTTCGCCTTGAATCCGCAACTGTACTGGAAGCCCGGCTTGCCGGTCATCATACGCGATCCTGAAGCATTCGAATGGCGTACGCCCATGCGCGAACGCCACCGCAAGGCCGCACGCTGGCAGTTATGGTCGTTTCTCGATCTTCTGGGCATCCGGCCGATGGCGGCGCATTGGTTGACCGCCCTGCGCAAGAACCGCACGCGGGTGATTTTGAGTTTCGCCGCGGGCGACGACGGCCTCGTTTTCCTGCGCGATCGCTGCGCAAGGCGGCTTGCGCGCGAACTGCGTTGCGGATACCTCACGGTCGAGGAAACAGCCGGGATCGATCACCAGATGTACCGCCTGTGGATGCGCCCGGCCATAGTCGAACAGATGGCTCATTTTCTCGAAGCCCTCCCGGCGACGCCGGATGACGGCGTAAAGATAAAGCCGTGACGCGCTCGGCCGGCCTAACATAACATAGTGAAATCAATCACTTGAGAACACACCATCGCATCCGGTTTCCGCCGGCAATTCCAAGCACTTGATTTTGTTTGCGCGGCATCGGGAGCCTGTTGCGCTCAGCCCATTTATTATTGCGCAAATATCAGGTAAACTTGAAGTGAAAGTTGAAGATACAAGCAATCGGGAGGTGATTGTGCATTTGGAATTGGAAGGCTGCACAATCTCGCAAACCGTGGCGCAGCTCCTGCGCTCCGGCAGCTGCGATCAACATGACGCCCCAACCGCCGCCCGGCGGTTTGGAACGATGCCGCCTACCTGAAGGTAATCCTTTATGAGCACCAGCAACGAGAAATTTGATTCACCCCTGAGCGACCTGGAGTTGCCGACCGCCATCGAACCTCCCGCGGATCGGGCCAGTACGGCGATCCTTCGCGAGATCGTTGCACACCTGCGCCAGCGCCGCGCACAATTGCTCGAGGCTTGGGCAAGCCGCATCAGCGAGGCCGGCTTCCTGACGGCCATGAGCGCCGAGGAAGTCCTCGAGGAGTGCGGGGCCATGTACGACAATTACCTGGCCGCAGTAGAGACCGGCTCCAGCAAATCCCTCGATTCCTACGCCCACGAACTGAGCGAGCGTACCGTCACCCGGGGCGTGGGAACCCATGAGGTGGTCGGCACCGTTCTCCTCCTCAGGGACGTCCTCGCCAAGTCGCTGTATGCAGAGTACGGGCAAAACCAGGACAACCTGACGCGCGTTCTGGGCGCCTACGGTCCGGCTGCCAGCCGCATCGCCACCATGGTGGCGGTGGGCTTCGTCCGGGAGCACGAGCACATCATCCGCCAGCAGCAGGAAGCGATGCGCAAGCTTTCCACGCCGGTGTTGACGATACACGAGCGCCTGCTGATCCTGCCGATCATCGGCATTCTCGATCCGCAACGGGCCCGTCAGTTGACCGAACAACTCCTGGAGGCCATCCGCTCCAATCGAGCCAAGGTAGTAGTCATGGACCTCACAGGGGTGGCGACCATGGACGCGCCGGTCGCCAACAATCTGGTCCAGACCGTGGGAGCGGCCCGCCTCCTGGGCGCCGAAGTGATCATCACGGGTGTTTCTCCGGAACTTGCCCGCACGCTGGTCACCATCGGCGTGGATCTCGAGAAGTTGGCAACCGTCGGCGACCTTAGGGGCGGCATCGAAAGAGCAGCCCGGCTGCTCGGTTACAAGGTTGTGCCGATCGATGAAACAACCACCGATACCGCCACTGAATGAGTCGCGCATATGCAGAAAAAAACCACAATCCTGCAGCTTCGGAACTACCTCGTCGCCACGGTACAAACTACCCTGGTGGACCAGGATTTCATCACGCTGCGCGATCGGCTGGTAAGCCAGGTCGGGAATTCCCGCTGCACCGGAGTCGTCCTCGACGTTTCCGAACTCGACGTGCTGGATTCCTTCTGTGTACGCACCCTCAGCGACATGGCCCGCATGATTCGCCTGCGCGGCGCCGACATGCTCATCGTCGGCATCCAGCCCGGAGTGGCCTTTTCGATGGCCCAGTTGGGCCTCGACCTCGATGGCGTTCCCACCGCACTGGATCTCGATGAAGGCCTGGCATATCTGGACAGCAAATCCCGGCGCAGTTCCGGACGGATACCCGCATGGCATTGAAGGACTCCATGCGCCCGTCCGAACTTCCCGGCGATAACCGCGCCGGCACCGCGGAGAGCCCCGTGACGCAGCGGATACGAATCGACGCCATACCCGACATCGTCACCGCGCGCCAGCACGGGCGGGAGCTGGCCGATCGCTACGGATTCTCCGAAACGCAGGCCACGCTGATCGCCACGGTGATCTCCGAATTATCCCGGAACATGGTGCTTTACGCGCAAGGCGGCACGATTTCCCTGCGCATGGCGCACGGAAACCCCAGCGTCGGCGTCGTGATTCGCGCCGAGGACCACGGCCCGGGCATTCCCAACCTGGATCGGGTGATGATGGGCGGTTATTCGACTTCCGGAGGGCTCGGGCTGGGCCTTTGCGGAGTGCGGCGCATTGCCGACGAGTTTCGGATCGACACACAGGAGGGCAAAGGAACGACCATTACCGTTACGAAATGGTCGGAATAATGGACGCGGTCATCGAATCCGCCTGGCTGTCCAGCAACTTTCCCGGTCAGAGCGAATGCGGCGATTGCCTCCTCGTCCAACCCATTCCCGCCGGCGTCCTGATCGCGGTCGCGGATGGAC
Organism: Gammaproteobacteria bacterium; assembly: GCA_030452225.1. GTDB lineage: Bacteria > Pseudomonadota > Gammaproteobacteria > JAKDMP01 > JAKDMP01 > JAKDMP01. The sequence continues at coordinate 371 of JAKDMP010000136.1, read as the reverse complement.
TGGGGCACGGCGGCAAGGCTGCGGAATCCTGCAAAACGGCGATTGATGAAGTCAGGCGCGCTTGCGAAAACCACATATTGCTGATCGAGATCGTACAGCGTTGCGACCAGGCGTTACGCAACAAGCGCGGCGCGGCGATTGCCTTCTGCATCCTCGATCGGCAGGCGGGCTCGCTGACCTGGCTTGGTATCGGCAATGTCGAGGGCCGCCTTTTGTCCGCGGACGATGAGGGTGCCGTTTCCCGCCAGATGCTGCTCATGCAGGCCGGTGTCGTCGGCTACAAGCTTCCCGAGCTGCGGCCCGCCACCCTGCCGATCCGGCGCGATGATCTGCTCATCCTGGCGACCGACGGCATCCGGCCGGAATTCAGC
>JAKDMP010000135.1 GCA_030452225.1 Gammaproteobacteria bacterium | reverse complement strand
GCGCAACGGCGAATTCACCGTGAACGTCGCGCGGATCGAATTCGGACGGCCCATACCCGGTATCGTACACGTGCCTGTCAGCGGCGCAAGCTACATCGGGCGCACGGAAAGCCACGCAGAACTTCGAGACCCCGGCGGCGAGTCGCACACCATCCGCACGTCCGGCGACAGTCGCGGACGGGGCGTGAACATTGTCGGCAGCCGCTCGCACGCCGGCGGCGAACTCGACGGATTTGCCGGCAAACTCGGGAAACACGAATTTCTCGCCATCGGAAGCTCGCTGAAATTCTGCCTCGTGGCCGAGGGCCGGGCCGATGTGTACCTGCGTCTCAAGCCCACATGCGAGTGGGACACTGCGGCCGGGCATGCGGTACTGGCAGCGGCCGGCGGGACGGTGACCGACCTCGAAGGGCTGCCGTTGCGCTACAACGCCCGGGACACGTTGATCAACCCGAGTTTTCTCGCCAGCGGCGACCTCTCCCGCGATTACCTCGCTGCCGCCAACACCACCCAATAGCGCGTCCATTCCACCCATCATTCCCGCGTTCCTTACCCGTCATTCCCGCGCAAGCGGGAATCCATCCCCTGCGATTTCCAACCAAAAATCATGCCACTGAGGATTCTGCTCCTCGATAAGAGCTATCTTCCATGCGCGATTCCACTTCTTCAACCTTCTCTCGCGCTGAATAGCGCCAATCATTACATCGTGGTGCCGTGAGGATTGCTGGCCAGAATATAAACAGCGGGATTACGCATCATGCTCGATCTTGAAATCATGGATTCCCGCTTGCGCGGGAATGACGGAAAATGAATTGTTCAGAGGTTCCTTGGGTTTTCGCCGCGGTAGACGCAGCCGGCATTGCAGGTTTCCGAAACGCGCACTTCCTCCAGGCCCGGAAGCACCGCTTTCATCCGTTGCCAAATCCAGCGCGCAAGATTTTCGCTGGTCGGATTTTCCAGCCCTTCGATGTCGTTCAGGTAGTGGTGATCCAGCCGGGCATACAGCGGCCCGAAGGCCGCTTCGATGTCGGCAAAGTCGACTACCCAGCCGCTCTCGTTGCCCATCTCGCCCGCGACCGCCAATTCGATGCGAAAGGAGTGCCCGTGCAAACGGGCGCACTTGTGCCCCGCCGGCACATTCGGCAGGCGATGGGCCGCTTCAACCTGAAACCGCTTGTAGACTTCCATGTTTCGACTCCAACCAAGTACCGCGCTTGAGCCAGGTCCAAAGGCTTGCCAAGCTCCCCTGCATGAGCTAGGATTTTACCCGTAGTATGCCCTGTTCAGGGCTTGGCCAATCAAGCAATGATCACACCACTGGAACCCGAAAAGCATCGCGCCCTGCGCAAACGACTCGACCTCGTGACTGCCGAGCACCGGGAACTCGATGATGCCATCAGGGCGCTGGCGGCTACCCCCTTTCCCGACCAAATCAGGCTGCGGCGCATGAAAAAAGAAAAACTGAGGTTACGCGAAGAGATCGAGCGCATCAAGAGCGACCTGATCCCCGATCTGAACGCCTGAGAAAAGATTCACCCTCTGTGGTGGGAGCGAGCTTGCTCGCGACAGCCTCGGGGCACCGCTTCAAGCCCGGCTGCAGGAGCGGTCGTCCCGGCCGCGATGCAGCACTGAAAAACATTGGTAGCCTATCGCGACGGGGACCGTCGCTCCTACCTGCCTTCGTTCAGGCGCGGCGGCGGGTGCGTTCCCGGACAAGCAAATTATCCAGGCCCTTGAAATCATGCCACCTCGAATCGGCCAACTGACTCGGCTCCACATGCGACAACGCCGTGGCCAGCGAGGCGATCCGCGAAGGATCCTCGCGCTCCCACTCCCCGAGCATCGCCTTCACGCGCGCCCGCCTGAGCCCGTCCTGAGAGCCGCAAAGATTGCAGGGAATGATCGGGAACGCTCGCATTTCCGCATACTTCTCGATATCGCGCTCACGGCAATGGTAGAGCGGGCGAATGAGCAGGTTCCGGCCGTCGTCCGACAAAAGCTTGGGCGGCATGGACTTGATGTGACCGCCGTGGAACAGGTTGAGAAACAGGGTTTCCAGCGCATCGTCGAGATGGTGACCCAGTGCGATTTTGCTGTAGCCCTGTTCGACGGCGAAGCTGTACAGCACGCCGCGGCGCAGCCGCGAACACAGGCTGCACATCGTCTTGCCGGCGGGGATTTTCTCGCGCACCACGCTGTAGGTATCCTGCTCGAGAATGTGGTAATCCACGCCTCGCGAGGCCAGGTAATCGGGGAGCACATGCCCGGGGAAGCCGGGCTGCTTCTGGTCGAGATTGACCGCGGTCAGCGAGAACCGGATCGGCGCCCGCGACTGCAGCATCAGCAGCATATCGAGCAACGTGTAGGAGTCCTTGCCGCCCGACAGACACACCATCACGCGATCGCCGTCGGCGATCATTCCGAACTCGCTGATGGCCCGCCCGGTCGCGCGCAGCAGTTTTTTCTCCAACCGCCTGCCTGCCACCGAATCGGGACTCATGAGCGCCCCCCCTTGCGCGCGGCGTATACCTCGGCCAGCTCCCGCGCTACGCTCGCATGCACGAAGGGCGAGACATCGCCGCCCAGGCGTGCTATCTCGCGCACCAGCGTGGAAGAGATGAAGGTGGTGCTCTCTTCGGGGGTCAGGAAAATCGTCTCGACGTCCGGTTCCAGCCGGCGGTTCATGGTCGCAAGCTGGAACTCGAATTCGAAGTCCGAGACCGCCCGCAGGCCGCGAATGATCGCCGCGGCGCCACGTTCGCGTGCATAACGAATCGTCAGGCCGTCAAACGCGGTCACCTCGATGCGCTTCTCGTCCGCGAACACCTCGCGCGCCAGCGCCACCCGCTGCTCGAGCCCGAGCAAGGGCCTTTTGGTCGTATCGGCGGCCACCGCCACGATCACGCGGTCGAACAGGCCGACTGCACGGCGCACGAGATCCTCGTGGCCGTTGGTGATCGGGTCAAAGGTACCAGGATAGAGCGCCGGCATTACAAGCCTCCCTGTCCATCGGGAAACCATGATGATAACGGAGACCGCCCAATCAAGCCATCCAAAAAAGTGGGCGGCCGAGGCCGCGCACGGGCCAAATGGCTGTTCGCGCCGCGCCATGCATGGATGACAGGGCCCCGGGCCCGTCCTCCCCGGAGTGTCTCCTGCTCGTTCGAATGGCTTCCAGGAGATGAACAAGGCCGTAGAATGCACTTGCCGGGAGCATGGCCGGCATCCGCGCGCGGGGCTGTCAAGACTCCGCGTGGCGAGCCGACTCCCTGCACAACAAATCCGCCTGCACACCGCCGGTGCGGGCGCTTTTCAGCCGTTCCCAGCCGGCGGGCAAGCCCGCTCCAGCCGTCACCGGCCGCTCCAGGTACACCCGGTGCTCGCCGCTGAGCAGCGCACCGCCCGCCAAGCCGTCCAGGGCTTCCCCCGCGAGGTCGCTCGCCCAGGGCGGATCCAGAAACACGATATCGAAGCGTTCGCGCGCACGACCGAGAAAAGCAAGTGCGTCGGCCTCCTCGATTCGCGCCGCTCTCGCGTCGAGCCGGGCGAGATTCGAGCGCAAGACCGCCACGACATGGCTCGAGCACTCGACGAAAACGGCTTGGGCGGCCCCGCGCGAAAGCGCTTCGAGGCCGAGCGCCCCGCTGCCGGCGAACAGATCGAGCACACGCCGGCCCTGGATCCAGTCGCCCAGCCAGTTGAACAGCGTTTCGCGCAATCGGTCGGGCGTCGGGCGCAATCCGGGTTCACATGGAAACCGCAGGCGCCGACTGCGCCATTCGCCGCCGATTATGCGCAATTCGCCCGCCTGGCGGTGCAAGGCATTTTCCTCGTTGAAAACAAGCCGAATACAAGTATACTGGTGCCCCTCTGGCCGCGCGGCTTGCCCGTGGCATTACATCGAAGCTGTCGTGGAGGACTGAATCATGTTCGATCGTATCGGCCGACTTGCCCCGGCGGCGGGCATTATCGCGCTGGCGGCGGCTCTCGCCGCTTGCAACGGCAACCCATCCCCGGGCGGCGGGATTGACGCGGGCCCCGATCAGGTGGTGACGGGCCGCAGCAGCGTCACGCTGAGCGCAGTTGCCGGCACCATCCTACAGGGCTTTTCCAGCGGTAACCGGGAGTTTCACTGGCGCTTCGCCTCCACGCCGGCGCGGAGCGCGCTGACGAATGCAGACATCCAGGGCGCGGACAGCGCGGTCGCGCGCTTCACCCCGGACGTGGCCGGCGTGTACGTGGTGCAATTGACCGCCAGGACCGAGCAAGGCGCGGTAGAAGACACGGTGGAGGTCACCTCGCGTCCGACCGTCGAGGCCGGCCCCGACCGCACCGTGTACGGAAACGAACCAATCACCCTTCAGGCTCGTTCGAACGTCGCCGACCCGTCGTATACATGGAGCTTCGCTGCCCGGCCCGAAGGCAGCAGCGCGACACTGGACGGCGCCGCCTCGGCGACGGCCGGCTTCACGCCGGACGTCCCCGGCGTGTACCGGGTGCAAGTGGGTCTCGCCGACGGCGCCGCCAGCGACACGGTCGCGATCCGTGCCGAACATGTCTGGCAGCCCGGCGTCCTCCCCGAGGCCTCGACCCGAATAACCGGGGCCGCGGCCCAAATGGGCAAGGCCACCTCGCTCGCCCTGGCGCCCGACGGCACCCTGTATATTGCCTTCCGCGACGAGCGGGAAGACGCCAGAGCCGTGGTCAAGCGGCTCGATGGCGAGAAGTGGACCAAGCTCGGAGACGAGCCGGTGTCCACGAGCCATGCGCGCTTCACGAGCCTCGCGGTCTCGCCGCAGGGCAATCCTGTCGTGGCCTTTCAGGATTTCGGCGCCCAGGCCCGAGGAGGCATCACCGTGAGGCGATTCGCAGAGGGGAAATGGACGACGCTTGGCGAGCCCGGTTTTTCCGTCGGCGAGGCCGAGTACGTCTCCCTGGCCATCGCGCCCGACGGCACCCTCTGGGTGGCGTACCAGGATTTCAGCAACGAGGGCGCCGGCGGTGCGACCGTGCAGAAGTTCGACGGAGAGACCTGGCAGACGGTCGGCCGCGCGGGGTTCTCCGAGGACAAGGCGCGTTACATTTCGCTCGCCATCGCGCCTGACGGCACGCCCTGGGTGGGCTTCCAGGACTTCGCCGATCACCGGCACGGCGCCAGCGTTTACACATTCGACGGCAAACGCTGGTACGCCCCGGGGGGCGCCGGATTGTCGCCGGATACGGCGGCGTTCGTTTCTCTCGCCATCGCACCGGACGGAACTCCCTGGATCATGTTCGAGGACAACGGTCACGAGTTCCCGGGAAGCGTCGAGAAGTTCGACGGTGACCACTGGACGTATGTGGGCAAGTCCTGGATGACCCGCGGTGCAGCCGAGTTCGACACCATCGCGATCGCCCCCGACGGCACTCCCTACGTCGCCTACCAGGATGAATTGAACGAGGGAATCAGCGTGCAGAAATTTGACGGCAAGGGTTGGGAGTACGTCGGCCAGCCGGGATTCTCCCGCGGCGAGGCCGAAGGTGTCGCCCTCGCCATTGCCGGCGACGGCACGTTGTACGTGTCCTGGGTCGGCGAGGCGGGCGGTGAAGGCGCCGAAGCGGACGAAGATGGGGAGGAAAAGGAGGCAGTCAGCGTCCGTCGCTTCGACGGCAAACGCTGGGTTTCGGCCGGCGGGACGGTGGACGCCTGGGACGAGAACGCGGAGCGTGAAGACGAGCATTGACCGTGGCTGCGACGCCGCCTGCATGCCCAATCTGTCCCTCCGGCAAGCCGGAGCGGCACACCGCCACCCCCCGTGGGAGCGAGCCTGCTCGCGATAGTCGGCTGAGAAGATCGCGGGCAAGCCAGCTCCCACGGGGCAAATGGTTGCATCAAGGCAAACGAGCACCTATCGGGTGCACA
>JAKDMP010000134.1 GCA_030452225.1 Gammaproteobacteria bacterium | reverse complement strand
CACGCCGCCGGCGGCGAAGGCCACCGTGGGCGCGCCCTGCGCGGCGGCTTCCAGGGCGACCATGCCGAAGCCTTCGGGATCGGCGGGATCGTCGCGGCCGGGAAAGACGTGCCCGTCGGCGGCAGCCCAGGCGCGCGCACGCCCCGCATCGTCCGGGGACCCGATGAGATGAACGTGTTTTGCCACTCCCGCCGCCGCGGCGGCCCGGCGGATGGCCTCGGCCTCGTTGCCGGCGCGCTTGACGGCCTGTTGCGGCACGCCGCCCGCGATCACGAGCTGCGCCTCGGGAAGTTTTTCGAGCACGGCGGGCAGGGCGTGCGTGACGAAGTCGGCGAAACCTTTGCGCGGCGTGAATCTGCCGGCGCCGAAAAGAATGGGGCCGGCGGGAAGGTCGTACTGTGCGCGGAACGCCGAGGCCGCCCATGCGTGGTCGGGAACCGGGGCGGGCACTTCGACGCCGGGATGAAGAATCCGGATGTGTCCCTTCGGGACGCCCGCGCGTTCCGCAAGGCCGGCGGTGTAGCGGCTGTTGGCAATCACCAGGTCGGCCGCGCGGATGGCCGGCAGGAAAAAGCGCCGGTAGATCGGGTGAGGCGCAACGATGTCCAGCCCGTGAACGTAGACCGCGTACGGCGCCCCGGCCCTGCGTGCGGCAAGCCTCGCGAGCGGGGCGACGAGGCCGCTGCCGGCAAGAACGAGGCCGGGATGATGCCGCCTCGCGGCGGCGCGGGCCCGGAACGCCGCGCCGGCGAGAAAGCGCGCCGGGGGCGAGAGCGGGCAACCGTGGAATGCGGCCGGCCGGCAATCCAATCGGGCCCCGCGCGGCCCGACGATCGCGGTTTCGTATTGCGTGCAGAGTGCCTCGGCGACCTGCCCGATCAGCCGTTCCATGCCGCCTTGGACGGGTGGCAGGTTTCTGGTGATCAGCAGCGCTCGCTGCATGCTGTCGCGATGCGTCATGCTCAAGCCGCCTGAGTGCGCCCGGGTTCGGGGCAACCGGGTGGTGGGAGCGGGCTTGCTCGCGGCAGACCGGCGAGTCGCCGGCGCTCCTTGCCAACGTCCTGTTTGCGGGAGCGAGCTTTCCCGCGGCGTGAAGTCCGCGACAAGGTCGCGTCATTCATGCCCGGTATTGGCGTAGAGCAGGTTCGCAATCTGCTCGGCGATCAGGCCCAGCAGGAACACCAGCCCGGAAATGATGAACAGCAGCGCGCTCATGTTGGTGAATTGGTGGCGGGTGAAAAAGGTGAATAGGTAGTAACCGAGTCCGAAGCAGAAGAATATGCCGGACGCCGGCGTGAACACCTTGAGCGGCGAGTACAGGGTGGCAACCTTGAGGATGATCAAAAGGAAGCGCGCTCCGTCGCGCAGGGGCCGGATGTGGCTCGACGCCCCGCCGCGCGATGCGACCTCGACCGGCACGAAGCGCACCGGGAAGCCGGCGCGGAAAAAAGCCATCGTGCTGGTGGTCGGGTAGGAAAAGCCGTTCGGAAGGAGGAAGAGGATTTCCTTGAAGCGTTTGCTTTGCACGGCGCGAAATCCGGAGGTGAGATCCGCGATGTGGTGCCCGGTTACCCAGCTCGCGAGCTTGTTGTAAATGACGTTGGCAAGGCGTCGCCCGGGGCTGGCGTGGGAGCGTTTCGATCGGGTGCCCACCGCCATGACGTAATCGTCGCCCATGGCTTCGAGCAGCTTTTCGATCTCCTCGGGTCGGTGTTGCCCGTCGGCATCCATGAATACGATGATTGCGCCGTGCGCTGCGCGGGCCCCGTCCTTGATCGCAGCGCCGTTGCCGATGGGATAGGGATGCGTGACGACGTGATCGGCGCCTGCAGTTCGCGCCAGCTCCCCGGTGCCGTCCGTCGAGCCGTCGTCCACCACGATGATTTCCGCCTGCGAATAGCGCGCACGCAGTTCGTTCAGCAGGTTCGGCAGGGTGTCGGCTTCATTGTGAGCAGGCAGCACAATGGACAGTTCGGGTTGCTCGTTCATGATCGGATAATGGATGCCTTGGTCGGCAATTTTCGCATAATTGCATGCGGGCGGTCTGGTGAGCGGCGTTGTCGCGGTAGAATTGCGCCTAACACAAGCGAAAGCGGTGAGCGGATTGAGCAGACTTCGGCCATGGTGCCGCCGGTGGATACGGTGTTCGGGGATCGCTGTTGCGAGCTTTTTCGCGGTCGCGTCGGCGGGTTGCGGGTTTCATCCGGTCGGAAGTACCGGGCAGTTGCCTCCCGCGATGCACCTGACCTATGTGCAAAGCGCGGAGCCCTACGGCCACCTCGAGAATCTCCTGCGCCGCGCGATCGTCGCGCACGGCGCCGGCGTGACCGAGCAGCGCTCCCTGGCCAGCGCGGTACTCGCTATCATCGAGACGAATTTGAAGCGTCGCGTGGTCGCGGTCAATTCGCAAGGCCAGCCGCTTCAGTACAACTTGCACTACGAAGTGCGTTTTGGGCTGCGGGATGCGGCCGGCAATGTTCTCCTCAAGCCGCAAGGCATTGATTTGCTGCGCAATTTCGCCTACAACGTCCACATCGAGTTGGGCGCCAGCCGCCGCAGGAGTCAACTGGTGCGCGACATGCAGAGCGAGGCGGCGCGGCTGATCATGCTGCGCCTGGAGGCTCTTCCTGCCGGCGACCGTGCGAGCCCTGGTTCCGGATAGTGCCTGGTTGTGCGCATCGGACGCCAGGTATCCTGTAACGCCGTTCTGCCGGAACCGCGCCGCGTCGCGAGGCTCTCACAGGTATGACCCAGCCCGGAAAAGACGACACCGGGGAGCCCTCCCCGTCGCGGCGTTCGCAAGCCATGCGTCCGAATGACGGCCCGTTGCGGGACGAGGACATCCCCAGCATCCGGCTGCCGGACGAGCGGAGCGAAACGTCGCCGCAGAAGGCCGGGGTGAAAACACCGAAAAGAAAGCCTGGGGAAAGGGCGTCGGCGGCGCCGACGATCGGCACGGAGCCACGCGCCCGGGCGCAGCACGAGGACAGGTCGGATAAATTGTCCGAGCCGCATGCAAAACCAGCCGCCGCGGAACGGCGCGGTTACCCGCAGGAACAGGGGTCGAAAAAAAAGCGCCGCAAATGGCCGCGCTACCTGCTCGCCGCCGTCGTTGCGTTGTTTCTCGTCACCTGGCTGCCGGTGCTGATCATGCGCTGGGTCAATCCGCCGACCACGGCCTTCATGCTGGAAACGGCGGCCGCGCTCGAATCGGGCGATATTCGGCAAACCTGGGTGTCGTACGAACAGATCAGCAAGCCCATGCGCCTGGCGGTCGTCGCCAGCGAGGACCAGACCTTCCCCTACAACCATGGCTTCGACGTAGACGCAATCCAGGAGGCGATCGAGCACAACCAGAACAGCGAAACGACCCGCGGCGCCAGCACGATCACCCAGCAGACCGCGAAAAATCTCTTCTTGTGGCCGGGTGGCGGGTACTTCCGCAAGGCCATCGAGGCGTGGTTCACGGTACTGATCGACCTCGACTGGCCGAAGCGCCGCGTACTCGAGGTGTACTTGAACGTCGCCCAGTTCGGCCCGCGCATTTTCGGCGTCGAAGCGGCGGCGCAGCATTACTTCGGCAAGCCCGCTTCGCAGCTTACCGCGCCGGAAGCCGCGTTGCTGGCTGCGACGTTGCCCAATCCCTACGCGTTCGATCCGGCGCACCCATCGCCCTATCTTCGCCAGCGCCAGGATTGGATCCTCGAACAGATGGATCACCTCGGTCCCCACTACCTCGACTCCCTGTAAAGCGGGAAGTCGCGTCCTCACCGTGCCGATGATCCTGTCTTGTCTCAAGGCCGCTTTCGAAATGGATCGAAGCGGCGACAATGCTGGTATAGACTCGGAGGAAGGCATCATTACGGAAAGGGGCTCGCCATGAAACAAACAATGTGGCCGGAACTGTCCTACCCGGCCTGGAAGGAGACCTGCACGACGCTGCATCTTTGGACGCAGATTGTCGGCAAGATTCGACTCTCGCAGACGCCGTGGCTGAACCATTCCTGGCACGCCGTTTTTTTTTGACGGCCCGCGGGCTCACGTCTTCGCCGATTGTTTACGGGCAGCGGTTGTTTCAGATGGCTTTCGATCTCATCGATCATGCGCTGATCATTCAAGTCGACGACGGCTCACGGCTTGAGCTGCCGCTTGAAGCGCAATCGGTCGCGGCATTTCACGATGCCGTATTTGCCGCATTGGAGGATCTCGACATCCATGTCACCATCCGCGGCAGCCCGAACGAAGTTCCCCAGCCGATCCCGTTCCGCGAAGACCGCATTCACGCCTCTTATGATCCGGAATACGCGCAGCGCTTCTGGCGCGTGCTGCTGCAGACCGACCGCGTGTTCAAGCTGTTTCGCACCGGTTTTCTGGGCAAGAGCAGCCCGACACATTTTTCTGGGGCAGCTTCGATCTGGCCGTGACGCGTTTCTCGGGCCGGCGCGCGCCTCTGCATCCCGGCGGCATTCCCGCGCTTCCGGATGCGGTCTGCCGCGAAGCCTACTCGCACGAAGTCAGTAGCGCCGGTTTCTGGCCGGGTGGCGGCCCGGTGGACTATGCGGCGTTTTATTCGTACGCATACCCGACGCATGAAGGCTTCGGCGAGCAGCCCGTGCAACCGGCCGAAGCGTCCTTTCACGTCGGCGCCGGCGAGTTCATCCTGCCCTACGAAATCGTCCGGGCCGCGCGGGAGCCGGATCGGATGCTGCTTGATTTTCTGCAAAGCACCTACGAGGCGGCGGCCAATATCGGGCATTGGGATCGCGAGGCGCTCGATTGTCCGCACGGCGTGCCCGGCAAGCCGCGCGAGAGTTGATGCTTATTCGTCGGGTTCGTTGGGTTCGTCGGCCGGCTCGGGAAAGCGGACCAGAACCCGTCGAAGGGTCGTTCAAGGTGGGTTATGCTGGCTTCGTGTCTGGTTGATCTTCGTTGCGGCGTTCAAGACAAGGAGCGGTGGATATGAGTCGATACGAGGAAAACGAGCCGGGATGCGTGGAGATGTCGGGGCCGATCGCGCTCGAGATCGAGGCGCGGCCGCGTGATCTCGGCGGCTTCGAGGTCGGCCGCGTGCTGCCCTCAAGGCTGCGCCGCATGGTCGGGCCGTTTATCTTTCTCGACCACATGGGTCCGAACCGGTTCGAGCCGGGCAGGGGCATTGACGTGCGGCCGCATCCGCACATCGGTCTGGCGACGGTCACCCATCTTCTGGACGGTGCGTTCATGCATCGCGACAGTCTCGGCAGTGCACAAATCATCGAGCCGGGAGCGGTCAACTGGATGTCCGCCGGGCGTGGCATCGTCCATTCCGAGCGCACGCCGACGGAACTTCGCGAACAGGGCTGCCTCATGCACGGCTTGCAATTCTGGGTGGCGTTGCCGCGCGAGCACGAAGACAGCGAGCCGGGTTTTCAGCATTGCCCCGAGGATTCCCTGCCGGTTATCGAACGGGACGGCGTCGGCATGCGGCTGATTGCCGGCAGCGCTTTCGGCAAGACCTCACCGGTGGAAACTCTGTCGCCGCTGTTTTACCTCGATGCGGCAATGCAGGCCGGCGACCGGCTGCGTTTTCCGGCGGAATACGAGGAGCGGGCGCTGTTTCCGATCGGCGGCGCGGTGGAGGTGAACGGCGTGCGCTGTCCAGCGGATGCGCTGGCAGTTCTGGTGCCTGATGCGGAGGTCGAAATCGCTGCAACGAACGATACGCGCCTGATGCTGTTTGGCGGCGAGCCGCTGGAGGGCGAGCGTCATATCTGGTGGAACCTGGTGTCGAGTTCCAGGGAGCGCATCGAGAAAGCGAAACAGGACTGGGCCGCTGGCCGCTTCCCCAAGGTCCCCGGCGACGACGAAGAATTCATCCCCCTGCCCAAACGTTAACCTGCATTATTCATGAGGCATCGCGAGTGATTGCGGAATTCGCAGCAAG
>JAKDMP010000025.1 GCA_030452225.1 Gammaproteobacteria bacterium | reverse complement strand
CTTCTCGGACATGCCTTTGGCGAGCGCTGCCGTCTCGTCCACGCCGTGTTCGGCAGCGTAATCACGCACGTCCTGGGTGATCTTCATGGAGCAAAAGTTGGGACCGCACATCGAACAGAAATGCGCGGTCTTGTGCGCCTCTTTCGGCAAGGTCTGATCGTGATACTCGCGCGCCCGATCGGGGTCGAGGGAGAGATTGAATTGGTCTTCCCATCGGAACTCGAATCGCGCCAGGGAAAGTGCGTTGTCGCGCAGCTGGGCGCCCGGGAAACCCTTGGCAAGGTCGGCGGCATGGGCCGCAATCTTGTAGGTGATGACGCCGTCGCGCACGTCATTGCGGTCCGGCAGCCCGAGATGCTCCTTGGGCGTGACGTAGCACAGCATGGCGGTGCCGTACCAGCCGATGTTGGCGGCGCCGAGCGCGCTGGTGATGTGATCGTAGGCCGGAGCGATATCGGTCGCGAGCGGCCCCAGGGTGTAAAACGGCGCCTCGTAGCAGTCGGCAAGTTCGCGGTCCACGTTTTCCTTGACCATCTGCAGAGGGATGTGACCGGGGCCTTCGATCATCACCTGGCAATCGTGTTCCCAGGCCTTCTTCGTGAGTTCGCCGAGCGTCGCGAGTTCGGCAAACTGCGCTGCGTCGTTGGCATCGGCAATGCAGCCGGGCCTGAGCCCGTCGCCCAGCGAAAAGGATACGTCATAGGCCTTCATGATTTCGCAGATATCCTCGAAATGCGTATGGAGAAAACTCTCGCGGTGGTGCGCCAGGCACCATTTGGCCATGATGGAGCCGCCACGGGACACGATGCCCGTGACCCGCCGGGCAGTCATCGGCACATAGCGCAGCAGCACCCCGGCATGGATGGTGAAATAATCCACGCCCTGTTCGGCCTGCTCGACCAAGGTATCGCGGTACAACTCCCAAGTCAGCTCCTCGGCCTTGCCGTCCACCTTTTCGAGCGCCTGGTAGATCGGCACCGTGCCGATCGGCACGGGCGAATTGCGGACGATCCATTCGCGCGTCTCGTGAATATTCTTGCCAGTCGAAAGATCCATCAGCGTGTCGCCGCCCAGGCGCACCGACCACACGAGCTTCTCTACTTCCTCGGCGATGGAAGAAGTGACCGCGGAATTGCCGATGTTGGTGTTGATCTTGACGCGGAAGTTGCGCCCGATGATCATCGGTTCAAGTTCCGGGTGATTGATGTTGGCGGGGATGATGGCGCGCCCCCGCGCCACTTCATCACGCACGAACTCCGGCGTGATGAGATCCGGGATCGCGGCGCCAAAGCTCTCTCCGGCATGTTGGCGCAGGAGTGCCTCGTAACGCGGATCGTCACGCAGCTCTTCGAGGCGGCAGTTTTCCCGAATCGCCACATATTCCATCTCCGCTGTGACGATGCCGCGTCGGGCGTAGTGCATTTGCGTCACGTTGGCACCGGATTTCGCCTGGCGCGGCTTTCGTATATGCTCGAAACGCAAATGCTCCAGCTTCGGATTCGCACTACGCTCGCGGCCGTACGCGGAACTGGGCGCGGTCAATTCCCGCGTATCGCCGCGCTCCTCGATCCAGTCGCCGCGCAGCGGCGCCAGGCCGCGCACGAGGTCGATGTCCGCATCCGGATCCGTATAAGGGCCGGAGGTGTCATAGACGGGGATCGGCGGATTATCCTGCGTAGCCGTCGAACTGTCGGTAGCCGTCTGCAGCACCTCGCGCAATGCCACCCTGAGGTCGGATCGCGAGCCCGTCGCGTACTTTCGACGCGAAGAGGGCCACGGGCGTGTTGCCTCGCCGGACAATTTGTGGGTACGGGTGCGGACATCCTCGACGATAGCGCTCATTCTGCCTCCTCCATGGCGGAAGGAGGCGGCATGCCAGCCTTCCCTCCGCCGGTTTTGACCGGTTCAGGTTCCAAGGGTTTCTCTCAGCCCTGCCCCGGCCGGCCCCGACGCCGCCCAGGCAGAGCACCCCCAGCCATCGCTTAAAGGTAACGCCTGGCGCCCATCCGATCAAGGGGGCTCAATGGTTGCCCACCAGCGTATAGACTTGTATCCCCTGGTCCGTGCACGGCCCACGCAGAGGCGGCAATAACAGCTGCTGCAACGCGTCGTTTACAAAGGCCTTGCGCTCGCCGTCCGCATACAACAGTTTTACCTTTACCAGTTCGACACAGGCGACATCGCGCCCGGGGAAACCTGCCGGGCGAACCCGAAAGGAGTTGACCTCGTAATTCCTGCCGGGAGCGAACGGTCCCGGCCCTTTCAGTAAAACGGCCTGGATCCTGCCGTCAACCGCCCGTACCGGCATGCCGCGCGTTGTATTGCCGATAAACAGGAATTGCAAGCGCTCCAGGGGCTTGCTACTGGTCACAACGAACTGGATGTACACGGGCACCGCCGAACCCGTCGCTCCCACCGCAACGGCCCCCGGTACACCGTAGGCGTAAATCACCATGGGCAAGCCTTCGGAACGGGCCTGATCCAGCCGTGGGCCGAAAGCCTCGCGTGCCGTCGGCGCACAAGCCGCCATCAACGCCGTCATCGCCGCCATGCAGATGGCAGCCGCAAAGATCGAGATTCGCGACATGATTCCACCTCCGCCCCGAGGGCAATTTGCCGCAATATCCACTATACGCCTCACAGGCCGATTTGCGAACCCCGGGGCGCGGCTGCACCACGGCAAGCCGCCATTCGCTGGTGTTACCATGCGCGAACGCGTGTTCCTGCGCACCGTTTTCCTGCAGCCTTCAAGTATCGCCATGTCCCTCGACCAGTGGATCAATGCCCTTATCGTGATGTTCGTTGTGCTGGACCCCCCCGGCACGGCGGCAATATTTGCGGCCCTGACACGCGGCGGCGACAGCACCTACCGGCGGCGCATGGCGATCAAGGCCGTTCTCCTGTCGACCGGCATCCTGTTCGTTTTCACCTTCATCGGTTCCCGGCTGCTGCACGCGCTCAGCGTCGGCCTGCCCGCCTTCAAGATCGCCGGCGGCATCCTGCTTTTCCTGATCGCCATCGACATGATCTTCGCGCGCCAGTCGGGCCTGCGTTCGGCGACCGTACGCGAGCAGGAAGAAGCCCGTTTTCGCGACGACATATCCGTTTTCCCGCTGGCTTTTCCGCTGATCGCCGGGCCGGGCTCGCTGACGACGGTTATCCTGCTCGCCGGCAACACGCACGGGGATGTCTGGGCCTTCGTCTCGGTATTGATCGTCATCGCCATCATGCTGGTCATCACGCTCGTCTCGCTGCTTGCCAGCGGGCTCCTGATGCGCGTACTCGGCGTGACCGGCTCCAACGTACTCGGCAGGCTGTTCGGCGTGTTGCTTGCCGCCATGGCCGTGCAATTCGTCATCGACGGCGTCCTCACTTCCCTGCCGCCGGGATAGATCGGCCTTGAGCGCGAACGAAACCGCACTCGCCGAACGGCTTGGCAGGCGGAATCTTCCCATTCTTTGCTACCACCGGGTGCTTGCGGCGCCGCCGCCAGGCGGTACTTCCAATATCCACGTCACCCGCGAGGTGTTCGCAGCGCATCTGCGCCAACTTCGCCGTCGCGGCCTGGCCACGATTACGTTTGCCGATCTCGCGGGTGAGCGCCCTGTCCCGAAACGACCGGTCATCCTCAGCTTTGACGACGGCTATCGCGACAACTACGAGCATCTTCTGCCGCTCCTCGATCAGTACGATGCCCGCGCCGTCATCTTTGCTCTCGGCGACCGCAACCTGCGCAGCAATCGTTGGGACGAAGGCTCCGGCATGCCGCAGGCGCCGCTGATGAGCGACGCGGAGCTGCGCGCCTGCGCCTCGAGCGGGCGCATGGAGATCGGCTGTCATGGCCTTGCGCACCGCCACCTTCGCGATCTCGACGACGGCGCGCTGGAGGAAGAGCTGCGTGCCGGCAAGGCCTCGCTCGAGGCCGTTACCGGCCGGCCGGTGATCAGCTTCGCCTACCCCTGGGGCGAGTGGTCGAGACGCGAGCGCGAGGCTGTGGCTCGCGCCGGCTACCTCTTTGGCGTGGCCACAGACCACGGCACCACGATCGCCGAAGATCGCTACACCCTGGCGCGGCGCATCGTTTTCCCTCGCACTTCGGGGTTCGGCTTCTACAAAAAAACCTCCCCCTGGTACCGGCGCTATCGCCGCGTACTCGGCCGCTCCTGAAGGACGCGCCGGCATCTTGCCGGCAAGAGCCGGCTGGAAACCGGCGCTCCCTGTCTGCTGATTCCTGGCGAAGTTCCCGTGCCTGGCCCCGGGGCGGCTTGCAAAGAATAATGCGAATCGTTATTATTCGCATATGTTTTGATCGAGATAGGGCATGCGCATGCTCGCTGTCACCTCTGCCTTCCTGTTGGCGCTGTTGGCCCCGGCAGCCCTGGCCGCCGACAACCACAGCGTGACACTCACGATCAAGGACGACAGCTTTACCCCGTCCACGCTCACCGTTCCCGCAGACACGCGTATCGAGATCGAGATTCACAACACCCGCGCGCTGCCCTCGGAGTTCGAGAGCTTCGACCTGAACCGCGAGAAAGTCGTCCCGGGCGGGACGACCCTCTCGCTGTGGATCGGCCCGCTCGCCCCCGGCAAGTACAAGTTCTTCGATGATTTCAACCCCGGCGTTACCGGCGTGATCGTGGTCGAGAAACCCGGAAACAAGACGCCAAACAAGACGCCATGATCGGCGCACTGATTATCGTATTCCGCGAGGTGCTGGAAGCCGCGCTCGTCGTGGGCGTGGTGGCCGCCGCGGTCAAGGGCCTGCCGCATCGCGGCCGTCATGTTTTGACCGGCATTGCCATCGGCATCGGCGGCGCCATTCTCGTCGCCGCCGGCCTCGGGGTCATCTCGCATTTCGCCGCCGGGCACGGCCAGGAGATCTTCCAGGCCGCCGTGCTGATCGCCGCGGGCCTGATGCTCGCCTGGCACAACATTTACATGGCCAAACACGGCCGCGAACTGACTCGGAAACTCAAGACGCTTGGAAGCGAAGTCGTCGCCGGCAGCGCCTCGATCACCATGCTCATCGGCGTGACCGCCATCGCGGTCATGCGCGAAGGCTCGGAAGTCGCCCTGTTTCTCTATGCACTGGTCGCCGGCGGCACCAGTCAGGCAAGCCTCCTGGGCGGCAGTCTTCTCGGGCTGGCCGGCGGCGTGGTGGTCGGCTTCGTGCTTTTCGCCGGGCTCTCGCGCATTCCGATCAAGCGCCTGTTCCAGGTAAGCGGCGTCATCATCCTTTTCATCGCCGCGGGCATGTTGGCGCACGGCGTGCAGTACCTCGTCCAAATCGGCTATCTGCCCGCGTTGATCCCGCACGTCTGGGACAGCTCGTTCCTGATTTCCGGACGCAGCTATGTCGGCATCAGCCTCGGCGCGCTCGCGGGCTATACCCCTTCGCCTTCCCTGATGCAGGTTCTGGTCTGGATGGCGAGCTTCATCGCGATCGCGGGTCTCATGTTTACCAAGTCCGGGCGGCTGGACCGGAAGCGCAATCGAACCAAGGCTGCCGCACTGCAAACCGAACAAGGCGGCTCATGAACAAGGCGCTGTTTTTCGCCATCGCCATGATTGCGAGCACCCTGGGTTTTGCGCCGCATGATGCCCAGGCTGCCGACTACACGGTGTATTCGCCGAACGTGGTGCTCGGCGAGTCCGAACTCGAGGCGCGCGGTTTCCACGCCTGGGGGACGGACCCCGGCACCGGAGCGGAACAGGCCCTCCGGGTTGCCTTCGGTCACGCATTCACCGACTGGTGGGCGACGGAATTCTACGCCGTGGCCGAACAGGAATTCGGCGAAAGCTTCAAGCTCGAGGAGTTCGAGTGGGAAAACCGCTTCCAGCTCATGCCCCAGGGCAAGTACTGGATCAGCGTCGGACTCATCAGCGAGGTCGAGATTCCGCGCTTTGGCGACGATCCCTGGGAGGTCAAATTCGGACCGATCCTGAGCAAGGACTTCGGCCGATTCACGGCCCTGCTGAACATACTTTTTGCCCACGAATACGGCGCCAACGCGGAATCCGGCGTCGAGGTGGCTTATCGAGCGCGGCTGCAATATCGCTGGCGACGCGCTTTCTCGCCGCTCATCGAGGCCTACGGCCAGCCGGTCGGCAAGATCGGCGCCTGGGGCGGACCGCGCCACCAGATCGGCCCCGGCGTCACCGGCAAGTTCGGGCTGGGACCCGGCGAAAGCCTGCGTTACGGAGCGGTCCTGCTGTTCGGTGCAAGCGGCGCGGCTGCCGACACCACGCTCGTTTTTCGACTCGAATACGAATTTTTCTGATGACCCACGGCTACGCCCATACGCCGACGATGCCCCAGGGGCTTTTGTCCAAACGGGTGGAGCGGTTTGCCTTCCACCACCAGAAATGGCTGCCGTGGATTCACGCGGCGATGTTCGTCGGTTTTCTCGTGCTCATCGTCGTTCCCCTCCTGCTGCCCGCGCCAAACGACAACGCCCGCCTTTTCCACAACTTCACCCTGACCGCGAATTTTCTCATCTGGGGATTCTGGTTCCCGTTGGTGTTCGTCTCGGTGATCTTCACCGGACGAAGCTGGTGCGGCGTGCTCTGCCCCATGGGGGCCTCCTCGGAGTGGGTCAACCGCATCGGTCTGAAGCGCATGGTGCCGCGCTGGATCCGCTGGGAAGGCGCGCCGGTGGTGAGCTTCATCGTGATCACGATCCTCGCCCAGACGGTGGACGCGCGCAGCTTCCCCGAGGGCATCGCCGTGGTCTTCGGCCTCACCCTCGCCTGCGCGCTCATTGTCGGTTTTCTCTACGGGCCGGGGTACCACAAACGGACCTGGTGCCGTCACTTGTGCCCGATCGGCCTTACCCTCGGGAGTTTCTCGCGCCTCGGCATGGTGCAGTTCGCGCCCAAGAAGCCCCGCATCGGCGCGGAAGCCCTGACCGACAAGGGCGTGTGCCCGACCTTCATCGACATCAACCGCAAGCGGGAATCGCGCCATTGCATCGAATGCCTGCGCTGCGTGCAACCGAACGCCAAAGGCGGACTCGCCATCCACCTGCGCAAGCCCGGCAGCGAGGCGGAGAACATCCGCGATCACCACCCCCACAATTCCGACATCTGGTTCCTGTTTCTCGGCACGGGCGTCGCCATCGGTGGCTTCCTGTGGCTTACGTTGCCGCTCTACTGGCAAGTCCGTCACGCCATCGCCGTGTGGGCGATCGGCAACGGCTGGCTCTCCTTTTTGAGCCCCGGCCCAGCCTGGTTGATGAGTGTCCACCCGGCAGGACGTGAGGTCTTCACCTGGCTCGATTTTTCCATGATCACCGGCTTCATGCTCGCCACCGGCGTCGTCTTCGCCCTCGCCCTGTCCGCCTGCACGGCGCTGGGCAGTTGGATGAGCGGCCTGCTGGGCGGCGACAAATGCTTTCGTCACCGTTTTCTCGAGCTGGCCTACCAGTACCTGCCGGTCGCCATGGTGTCGCTGGTCATCGGGCTGGGGAGCGAACTCTTCGCCCTGCTCGAACGCGCCATCGGCGCCACGCCCACGCACATCATCGAGGTTTTCATTTTTTCGGCCGGCCTCGCCTGGAGCCTGCATATCGGCCGGCGCATCCTCATGCGCCAGGGCCTCGCCGGTTCCCGTCTTGCATTGGCGCTGGTTCCCAGCCTGCTCGGTTGTACTGCCGCCGGGATCATCTGGTGGCCCGCCCTGTTCGGCGCCTGACAAATCGTCGTCCCGGCGAAGGCCGGGACCCAGTATGGAAATGTATCCCGGCCGGCGGCCGGGATACATAATCTGACTGGATACCGGCCTTCGCCGGTATGACGGTAAACGATTGTTTGTAACACGTTACTTTTCGTCAGTACCCAAGGAGAAACTCATGAAACTGAAACTTGTTGCCGCGCTCGCCGTCGCCCTGCTGCTACCCGTCGCGACCGCACAGGCCAAGGAACATGCCGTCAGCCACAAGCCGATCGTCCAAAACGGCATGATCATCAGCGCCGCCTACCTGCAGCCGGTGCACATGGCGCCGATGCTTCCGAGCATGGAAGGCACTGCCGACGTTCATCTGGAAGCGGACATCCATGCCAACAAGGACAATCCGCAGGGCTTTCAGCCCGGTGCCTGGATTCCCTATCTCACGATCACCTACCACCTCACCAAAGAGGACAGCGATTGGAAATCCTTTGGCCCCTTCATGCCCATGATTGCCAACGATGGCCCGCACTACGGCCGCAATATCCAGTTGGACGGCCCCGGCAAATACACGCTCACCCTGTTCATCGAGCCGCCGCCCGCCGCCGGCTTCTACCGCCACACCGACAAGGAAACCGGCGTCGCCCCGTGGTGGCAGCCGTTCACCGTGAGCTGGACCTTCGTGTGGGCCGGCAACGGCAAGCTCGGCGGCTATTGACCCGGGGTTCGGGCGGAGCGCCGGCATCTTGCCGGCAAGCCGGCTGGAAGCCGGCGCTCCCAGGCACTCGGCATCTGAAATCCATTGACCGAAAGGAAACCCATGCAAAAATGCCGTTACAAGGCTTGTATAGTGACTCTGTGTTTTGTGCTGGCGCCATTCGCGCACGCGAAACAAGACGACAAGCCGACGCGTCTTTTACCGCTCCCCTCTCCCACAGAAGGCCTGAGCTTTTATCTCGGCTGGGACGCGGACCTTTTCTACGTGGCGGATGGGGGCGTCAAGCGCGGCTACGCAACCGACAGCCTGATTTCCGCAGGCCTCGGGTTGGATACCGACGCGCTGGGCTGGTGGCAAGGCGGCCAATTCGCCTTCGGGGTACAGGCAATTGCCAGCACGCACCCGAGCCGTTATGCGGGCGATCTGCAAGCGCTGTCCAATATCGCCGGCCCCAACCGCCGCCAAGTCTCGGAGCTGTGGTATTCGCAAGCCTTCGGCCAGTCGGTGTTGCTGCGCGCGGGGATCATGGACTTGAACCGTTTTTTCGATGTCAACGACACAGCGACTCTGTTCATCAACTCGTCCTACGGCATCACCCCGACGATTCCTTCCAATGTGCCCACGGCCACCTACCCCGATTCCGCCTGGGGTCTGATGGCACGCTTCGGCACGCAGCAAAGCGCCTGGCGAGTGGGCCTGTTCCAAGGCGATCCGGTTGACCGCTCCTCGGCGCTCGAACGCGGTGCCATGCTGATTGCCGAGCGCGACTGGATTGCCTCAAACAACGGCACGCGCATCGGCATCGGCGCCTGGTATCGCCACGCCCCTTCGGTGGCACCCCCCACCAGTGACTGGGGCGCTTATGCCAACCTCGAACAGTCCCTGCCCGACAACCCCAACACGATTCTCTTCGGTCAACTCGGCATAAGTCCCGGCGAAGCCAATACCGTGCCGGTCTATCTCGGCGGCGGCATACGCTTCACGAACGTGTCCGGTGCAATCAGCGACTTCGGTGTCGGTTTCGCGCGCGCCTGGATTCGCAATCACGCCGCCGAAACCAGTGTCGAAGTCACCGCGACCATCCCGCTTTTCGACGGTGCTGCCCTACTGCAGCCCGACCTGCAATACATCTTGCATCCCTCGGGCATTTATCCCAACGCGTTGGTCATTGGCCTGCGCCTGCACGCCGCCATTTACTGAACCATGCGTTGCCTGTTTGTGTCATACTGCCCGGCATGAGCATGCATCGAGGCATTCGTCTGACGTGGGTGGCGGGTATCGCCGTGGCGCTGCTTGCCGCCCCGGCCCTGTCCTCGCCGGCCATGGGCATGCAAATGAGCCAGGGCATGCAGGCCTCGATGGGACAAGCGCCCTGTTGTTCGGACGACCAAACCGGGCATAATTCCACCACCCGGCAGGATCATTGCTGCGTGGCCTGTCCGGCCGCCGGCTTTGTCATGCCCTTGACGGTCATGACTGTGTTACGGCTTCCCCTCTCGGCCACCAGCATTTCGACAACCGCCGACCCCCTCGTTCCGCACGCGGCCGGGCCGCCGCCGACTCCTCCACCGAAACGCTGATCTCCCGCAGCCGAACGGCCCGACCCTGACCGGGTTCAGGCCATTTTGACCATGGGCGCGTTGGCACGCACCCGGGGAGATCCGTCGGAGGAGTCACATGTTCCCCTTCTGCACATTGTCGCGACGCCGTCCACTGGCGACGGTGATGACGCTGGCGCTCGCCCTGACGGCAGCGCCTGCGATTGCCAAAACGTACCATTTGAACATCGCCCGCACGCCGGTCAACATCACCGGCACGCCGACGACGGCGGTCACCGTCAACGGCCAATTGCCCGCGCCGACGCTGCATTGGCACGAGGGCGAACAAGTCGTGATTCACGTCAGCAACAAACTCGAGGTGCCGACCTCGTTGCATTGGCACGGCGTGCTCGTGCCGGCCGCGATGGACGGCGTGCCGGGCATCAGTTTCGACGCTATCGAACCGGGCGCCACCTTCACCTATCGCTTTACGGTCAAGCAGAACGGCACCTACTGGTATCACGCCCACAGCGGTGGCCAGGAACAGAAGGGGCTTTACGGTGCGATCGTAATTACGCCGGAGAAGCCCGCTCCTTTCCAATACGATCGCGACTACGCGGTGGTGCTCTCGGACTGGACCGACGAGTCGCCCGAGCAGATTCTGGCGAACCTCAAGAGCCAATCCGATTACTACAACTACGCCAAACTCACGGTGGGCGATTTCCTTGACAGGGTCGCGAATCAGGGGTTGGTAGCGGCTCTTTCATGGCGCTTCATGTGGAGCGGGATGCGCATGAGCCCGACCGACATCAGCGACGTCACCGGCGCGGCCTACACCTTCCTCATGAACGGCAAGACCGCGGAGCAAAACTGGACGGCGCTCTACAAGCCGGGCGAGCGCGTGCGATTGCGGCTCATCAACGCGTCCTCAATGACCTATTTCGACGTGCGCATCCCGGGCCTGAAGATGACCGTCGTGCAGGCGGACGGTCAGAACGTCCAGCCGGTCACGGTGGACGAGCTGCGCATCGCCGTGGCCGAAACCTACGACGTAATCGTCACGCCGGAGAACGGACGCGCCTACACGATCTTCGCCCAGGGCATGGATCGCTCCGGCTACGCCCGCGGCACGCTCGCGCCGGGCCGTGGCATGACGGCGCCGGTGCCGCCGATGGACCCACGCCCGGTGCTCACCATGCGCGCCATGGGGATGGCGATGCACGGGATGGAAGGCATGCCGGGCATGAGCCCCTCACCCCGACCCTCTCCCCAACCGGGAGAGGGAGAGAAGATGTCCGGCATGCATCAGCACGGCATGAAGATGGCGGCTTCCCCGCCGGCAACAACTATAACTCCGGTCTTTGAGCCGCCCCTGGACACGGGCGTCGGGGTCGCGCACGTGGCTCCCATGCCCCGAAGCCGGCTCGAGGATCCCGGCATCGGCCTGCGCCACAACGGCCGCGTGGACCTCACCTATGCAGACCTTGCAAGCCTGGAGCCGCACCCCGACCCGCCTCCGGACCGCACCATCGTGCTGCATCTGACCGGCAACATGGAGCGCTACATGTGGTCGTTCAACGGCAAGACATACGCTGCCAGCGTGCCGCTCGACCTCTACTACGGCGAGCGCATACGCATCGTGCTCATCAACGACACCATGATGAACCACCCGATTCATCTGCACGGCATGTTCATGGAACTGCAGAACGGTCACGGCGTGCATAATCCCCTGAAGCACACCATCAACGTGAAACCAGGCGGAAAAATGAGCGTGCTGGTGACGGCCGACGCGCCCGGCGGCTGGGCGCTGCACTGCCACCTGCTCTACCACATGGAGTCCGGCATGATGCGCCAGGTGCGGGTGGCGCCGCCGCCGGGTTCGAGCGGCGCCGTCGTGCTCGCCACGCCCTCCTTTTCCGAGTGGGAACAGCCGCGATCGAACATGCCGCCCCCCGCGCACATGCATGCAACGATGCAGGCGTCGTCAACGCACTACAAAGTGATGTTCGATCAACTCGAATACCAGGCGGGCGGCGGCGACAGCCCGGATGCATTCGCCTGGGAGGGGCAAGCCTGGTACGGCGGCGACATCAACAAGCTGTGGTTGAAAACGGAGGGTACGCGTATCGGCGGCGAGGCCGAAGACGCCGGCATCGAAGTCCTTTACGACCGCGCGATCTCGAGCTACTTCGATTTTCAGGCCGGTGTGCGCCATGACTTCGGCCAGGAACCGTCGCGCAACTGGGCGGCCTTCGGCATTCAGGGGCTCGCGCCATATTTCTTCGACGTCGAACTCACCGGCTACCTTGGCCCCGGCGGGCGTACGGCCGCCCGCGCGCGCGCCAAATACGAGTGGCTCTTCACCCAGCGCCTGATCCTCGAGCCGGAGCTGGAGCTGAACTGGTACGGGAAGGACGATCCCGCGCGGCTGATCGGCAGCGGTCTGAGCAACGCCGCGCTCGGCCTGAGACTGCGCTACGAGTTCACTCGCAAGTTCGCGCCCTACATCGGCGTCGAGTACCGCCGCACGTTCGGCAACACCAGCGACTACCGGCTCGCCGCCGGCGAGCGCGCAAGCGATACCGAATGGCTCATCGGCCTGCGCATATGGTTCAATTGACGACCGTAGGAGCGGGCCATGCCCGCGACATGGAGCGGCGTAATGATACATGACACCAAGAAGCAATACCGCTTCACGGAACGGATTCAATCGGCCAGCCGGAACATTTCCCAGTCGCCGTCCGCTTGTGTCCAGAATACGGTATAGCCGTCGGCCGCGGCGACGATACGCGGGTGCGTGCCCTCGGTATCCGGGGCCGACAATTGCCGCGGTTTGCTCCACGTGCTTCCGCCGTCTTTGGACTCGATGACAAAAATCGCGCTGTGCCCGTTCTTTTCCACCGCGTCCCAAACGACGGCAATATGCCCGCCGTCGAGCGTGGCCATGTCGGAGTGCCGGGCATTGGTATCGCCCATCCGCTGTGAGAGTTTCCAATTCTGTCCTCCGTCCGTGGAGACCAGGTAGTGCAGGCCGACCTGACCCTGTTCGCCGGTCCAGACCACCGCGCGCAGCACGGGCTGCGATGCGCCGGTCGCCACGACCAGTCCACCGCCTGTTTCGGGACAACCCTTGTAGTCCCAGCCGAACTTGCCGACCGTGCTCCTCTGCCGCCAGGAATCGCCGCCATTGGTGGACACGGCAAGCTCCATGTCGCGCGGGTCGATGTTGCGGTAGAGGACGTAGAGCCGCCCGTCGGGCGCGGCCAGAAATGTGTTCCAGCAGCACTCGCAGGTGACGGCGTCGATGGTTTGCGCCGGCGACCAATGCCGGCCGCCATCGTCGGAGCGGGCGTAATGGAGACCCTGCCGGCCGGTGCTGCTGTCGAGCCAGACGGTGTGGAAAACCCCGTCGTCATCGGCGGCGATATCCACGTACCCCTCGGCCTTGGTACTACCGGGGCCGGCCGGATCGGGACCCGGGTACCAGGTCTTTCCGCCGTCATTTGAAATCGCGCTCACCAGCGGGCCGCTGCCGCCCCAGCCGCTGCCGTGCGTCGGCCAGACGGCGATCAGATGCTTTCCGCTGGCTGCGATCTGCGCATCGGCGCCGCGGTAAATGCCATATGGCGGCTTGCCGTACGTCGGCACCGCAACCCGTTCCGACCAGGTCTTGCCGCCATCCGTGGATTCGAGGTAACGCACGGCCATCTTCTCCCCGACCGGCCCGGCCAAAAGCAGGTGGATCGTGGAGCCGTCCACATAGACGTCCAGGCTCTTGACCGAGTCGAGGTGTGCAGGATCGACAATCTCCGGCGATGAAGAGGCGTTGCCGCAGCCTTGCAGCAGCAACGCCGTACATGCGACAAGCACAAAACCGAAAACCGTAGTAACGACTTTTTTCACCATCTCACCTCCACGTCATCATATCTTCGCGATCCAGTGCATGTCGTCAAAAGGTCAGCCGGAAGCCTAGGAACAGCGAACGCGGCGCCCCCGGGACCAGTGCGCGCGCATCCGGCGCCGCCTGCGTGTACACCGTTACGCCGTTGACATAGGCCTTGTCGGTGATATTTCGCAGCTCCACGAAAAGGTTCCAGCGGTCGCTCTGGATGCCGGCGCGAAGCCCCACGAGCCAGTACCCATCGACTTGGTAGGTGTTGGCCATGTCCGCGTAGCGTGAACCCACCCACTCGAAAGTCGGCCCGACGTAGAACCCGCTGGGCGCGTTGCGGTACATAACCTGGCCATGCACCACGTAATCCGGCGCATACGGCAGTTGATTGTCGCCGAAGACGGGATCGCCGTCGAGCCGGAAATGGTTCCAGGTCAGGCTCACGAGCGGCTCGATGCGATTCGCCTCGCCCGCCACCGGAAAACTGCCTCCCGCGAGCGCCTCGATGCCGGCATGGATCGTGTGGCCGACGTTGGCGGCCTGCAACGCCCCGGGCGGGCCGACGGAAAGAATCTCGTCGCGAATCGCGGCGTAATACAGCGACAGGCTCCAGCGCCAGGTTCCCGCACCAATCGGCACCCCGCTTCCGCGCGTACCGACCTCCCAGGAGATTCCCTGCATCGCGCTCAGCACCTGCCCGTCGTTGGGACTGGCATCGTTGTTCATCTGGAAAATATTGGGCGGCTCGTAAATGCGGCTGACGCTGGCGAAGGCTTCGCTGTCCCGGCCGAGCTTGTAGATCACGCCCGCGCGCGGATTGATGGAGGAATAGCTGGCCTCTTGGTGGACGCTGTCATTCACGTCGCGGCGCGCCCACACGCCCTGCGTGCCATACACCAGGGTCCAGCGCGGCGCGAATCCCCAACGATCCATCATGTACACAGTCGCGCTGTCGGCATGGTCGTTGACCGAATTCATGAAACTTCCGCGCTCGCCCGCGTCGTTCTCATAGTTGGCGCCCGCATTGCTGGTATGGGCCAGGTTGATCCCCGCCACGACTTTGTGATCGCCGGCTTCGAGATGGTAACGGGCCATGCCGCCGATCGTGCGTTGGGTCGTGTCGATCAGGAGGCTGAAAAACTTTTCCGGGGGCGGGTTGGGGTTGAACACATCCACGATCGGATGGAAGAGAGACTGAATCGCATACGACAGGCCGAATTCGAGCCGACTGCGAGCGTCAATCCCCCAGTTGCCCTTGACGGCCAGGCGACCGGTCTTCACGTTCAGCTGGTGGTTGCCGCGCAGATAGGAAGGCGCCGCTTGGCTCGGATCCGCGTCGAACTCCGCGCGGGTGAGCGCGCCGGCCAGTTCCTGGTGGCTGTCGATATAGGTGGCATAGATGCGCAGCTTGAAATCTTTCGAGGACCTCCAACCCGTGTTGCCGCGCAGACTGAGGACGCGCTCGAGGCTGTGCTGGCGCCAGCCGGAGAAATGCTTGCCGCCCACCGTGAGCATGCCGTCGAAGTCTCCCCATACGCCGCCGAAGCTCGCACGGCCGCCGACCAGGCCGTAGCTGCCGCCGAAAAGATACAACTGCCGCGAGTCGCTGTTGCGCGCGGTGGGGGTGATGAAATTGATCGCGCCGCCGAGCGTGCTTGCGCCGTAGGTGAGGGCATTGGCGCCCCGCGCAACGAGTACGACGCGCGCCGCCGCGGGACTCAGCAGACGGTTGTGGTTGGCGCCGCCGGCCGTGGTTACGGGCAGCCCGTCCTGAAGCAGCAACACGCCGCTCTTGTCGAAGTTGAGCGAGGTCAGGTTCGAGCCGCGGATGGAAATGACACCGTCATCTCCGCCGGTGCTGCTGTTCATGAGGACGCCGGGCACGTAGCGCAGCGCGTCGGCCATATTGGTGACCTGACGCCGATAGAAAGTCTCGCCGTCGACTATGCTGAAGGCGCCGGGCGTCAGCCGTTGCCGCGTTCCCAGGACGGCGTCCCGCGCGAACCCGTACACCACGATCGGCGACAAGCTTGTAGTGGATGCCGGAGCGGAACCATTTTCCCCTTGGGCTACTCGTGCCGTCTGACCACCAGACCGGGCCGCGCTCGTCTTCGACACCTTGGCGGTATTGCTCGCCAGCGCGGGCAGCGCTACCATGACCCCGAAGACCAGCGCGCTCATCGATAAAGCCGTTTTCATTCCGCTCCTCTTTCGGGAAGCCCTGATCAATTGACTTTCCGTCGCCCCCCCGAAGGCGGGAGGCCCAGCCTGCATTCGCCCGGCACTCCGCCTTCACAGCCGGAGGCGTTCGCACCCGCCCAGCAATGGCAAATTGATCAGGGCTTCCTTGATGATTCGGGGTTTTCCAATCATATTGCGCGACCGCGCATTCCAGGCTGCGACATAACGTCGCAGCTTCGCAAGTGCTTGATCGGATATACTTTTTGGTGATTCCCGAGGCCGGCGAGAAAGCAGTCGTGCAAAGCGTCCCCTCCCATTCCCGATCCGCAACGCGCAATGTGCGCCGCATGTTCCTCTTGCGCGGGCTGGTATTTTTCGCCTTGGCCATTGCCATCGCGGCGAGCGGATTCTGGCTCGGCGTACCGGCGCCGTGGTGGATCCTGCTGGCGGTTGCCGGCATGATCGGGGCAATCAACCTGCTCATGCACAAGCCGCTCGCAGGCCCGCGCCCCGATGCCGCATTCCTGGCCCAACTGCTGGTCGACCTCGTGGCATTGGCGGCGCTGCTTTACTTCAGCGGCGGCGCCACCAATCCATTCGTCTGGCTGTTGCTGTTGCCGCTTGCGATCATCGCAACGGTGCTGCCGCAATGGCAAACCTGGTTCACGGCCGTTACCGTCTGCGCGCTTTACTCGCTCTTGATGTGGTTCTATCAACCCATTCCCGACGTTCACATGCCGGCCGGCTCCGGCTTCTGGCTGCACATCTTCGGCATGTGGATCGGCTTCATCGTCAGTTCCTTCGTGATTGCCTACTTCCTCTCCGGCCTGGCAGCCATGGTACGCGCCCGCGATCGCGCCCTGGCCCTGGCTCGCGAGGCTGCCTTGCGGGACGAAAAGCTGGTCAGCCTCGGCACCCTGGCCGCCGGCGCCGCCCACGAATTGGGCACGCCGCTGGCCACCATGTCCATTCTCGTCGAAGAGCTGGCCGACGACATCGGAAGTGAATCGGACAGCAATGCCCACCGCAAACTCGAGTTGATGGCCGAGCAGATCGATCGCTGCAGGCAGACGATCGCGGCCGTCGTCTCTTCCACCGGCATCGAGGCGGCCCAGGGCGGCTGCGCGCTGGAAATGAAACGGTTCGTCGAGTCCGTCGTCGAGGAATGGCGCACGCGCCGTAGCGGACTGAAGGTGACCTGCCACATCAACGGCGAGGCCCCGGGCCCGCGCCTTGTCGTGGACAAGAGCCTGACCGGAGCCCTGATCAATATCTTCGACAATGCCGCGGACGCGTCGCCCGATGACGTGAATATCGAGGCGGGCTGGGACGACGAAGCCTTGGCGATCTCGGTCTCCGACCGCGGCAAGGGATTTTCGCCCGCGCAGCGCGCCCGCATCGGCAAGGCGCCCGCGAGCGACAAGCCCGACGGGCATGGGCTCGGCCTGTACCTTTCCAGCGGCGTGATCGGCCGGCTCGGCGGCAAACTTTCCATACGACCGCGCGCGGGAGGCGGCACGACCGTCGAGGTAGAGCTGCCTTTGGCCGGCCTGACCGTATGACCGGCCGCGGCCCAAGCCTCCTGATTGCCGACGACGATGCCGCATGGTGCGAGTCCATCGGCGGCGCGCTCGAACGGCGCGGATTCGAGGTTGAAACCGCTCTGAGCGTCGAGCAGGCCGCCCGTCCGCATCGTCGTGTTGACCGGTTACGCGAGCATTGCCACCGCCGTCGAAGCGGTCAAGCTCGGCGCGGTGCAGTACCTTGCCAAACCCGCGCGTATCGGCGCGATTGTCGCGGCGCTCACGGGTGATACGGGCGGCGATTCCTCCGTACCGGTTGCAACGGATTCGCCGTCGGTACGGCGCCTCGAATGGGAGTACATCCAGCGTGTCCTGCAGGAGCACGACGGCAACATCTCGGCGACCGCGCGGGCACTCCACATGCACCGGCGCACCCTGCAGCGCAAGTTGAACAAGCGGCCGGTCAAGCGCTGATCGTTACTCGATGCCGGTACTCTCGGCAATGGCGGAACGCAGGGCGGGAAAGCCGGAATTCTCGTCGCTATAACCCCAGGTGGTCAGCAGGACCGCGCCCTTCGGGCCGATGACGACGCGCGCCGGGAGTACGGCAGAGGTCTTGAGCTTCCGGCCCAGCGCGCCGCCGGGATCGAGCGCGGAAAGCAGCGTGATGCCGTGCCGGTCCAGCCAGGCCGCGGCCTTCCCGGCCGCCCCCGGGCCCTGGTCTTCGCTGATCAGGAAAAACCGCACATCCGCGCGGTCGGCATAGCGGGCCGTATACAGGCTCTGCAGCGCCGGCAGTTCCTCGCGGCAAGGCGCGCACCAGGTGGCCCAGAACGAGAGCACGACCGTCTTGCCGGCCAGTGTCTGCAAGGAGACCTGCTCCCCGTTCGCCAATTGCAGGGTGAAGGACGGCACCGGTCCGCTCCCGCGCTGGCCGCAGGCGGCGAGCGCCACGGCGCAAAGAATCATCGGCGCCGCCCGCCTCATTCCTGCAAGCACAGACCGCATCACGTATACCACTCGAGACTCCCCCGCATACAATACCCAAAAAAGCGGAGCATTTCATGCGGATCCTGGTCATCGGCGGCGGCGGACGCGAACACGCGCTCGCCTGGAAGGCGGCGCAATCCGCTCAAGTGGACAAGGTTTTTGTCGCGCCGGGCAATGCCGGAACGGCCGCCGAGCCCAAGTGCGAAAACCTCGCCATCAAGGCGGACGACACCGGCGCCCTGCTCGGATTTGCCCGCCGCGAAGGCATCGAATTGACGATAGTGGGGCCGGAAGCGCCCCTGGTTGCCGGCATCGCGGACGATTTCGGGAACGCGGGTCTGGCTTGCTTCGGGCCCGGCCGCGACTGCGCGCGGCTGGAAGGCTCCAAGGCCTTCACCAAGGCGTTTTGCGCCCGTCACAACATCCCGACGGCCGCCTGGCAGAGCTTCTCCGAGGCCGCGGCCGCCAGGGAATACGCCCGAACGCTCGGGCTGCCCGTCGTCATCAAGGCCGACGGGCTGGCCGCCGGCAAGGGCGTTGTCATCGCCGCGAGCCGGGAGGAAGCCGACGAAACCATCGAGTCCATGCTGTCCGGCGATGCCTTCGGCGCGGCCGGAAGCGAAATCGTGATCGAGGAGTTTCTCACCGGCGAGGAAGCGAGTTTCATGGTCGTTGCCGCCGGCGAGCACTTCGTGCCGCTCGCCGGCTCGCAGGATCACAAGCGCATCGGTGACGGCGACACCGGCCCCAACACCGGCGGCATGGGTGCCTATTCGCCCGCACCCGTCATCACCGGCGCGGCCAGGGAGCGCATCGAGCGGGAGATCATCCGGCCGACCCTCAGCGGACTGGCCGCCGAAGGCACGCCCTACACCGGCTTCCTCTACGCCGGCCTGATGATCGGCGAGGACGGCGCGCCGCGGCTGATCGAGTACAACTGCCGGCTCGGCGATCCGGAAACACAGCCGATCCTGATGCGCCTCGACTCCGACCTCGTTGCCCTGATCCAGGCCGCACTCGCGGGCAAACTCGATGCGCTCGAGGTCAACTGGAATCCGCGGGCCGCCCTCGGCGTGGTGCTGGCCTGCGCCGGTTACCCGACAGGCTCGCACAAGGGCGACATCATCCGCGGTCTGGAATACACGAGCACAAACAACGTCAAGGTTTTTCATGCCGGCACCGCCGCGCAGGACGGCGACATCGTCACGGCGGGCGGACGGGTGCTGTGCGTGACAGCGCTCGGCGACGATATCGGGTCAGCGCAAGCGAGCGCCTATGAAGCAATAGAAAAAATCCGTTTCGACGGCATGCAGTTCCGCCGCGACATCGGTTCGAAAGGGTTGAGCCCCCGGTAGGAGCGGGCCATGCCCGCAACATCCTGCCGCCCTCTTTGCCGCCGTCAGCCGGGAAGCGGGAGTTGGAGAGGATTCGTCGCAGCCATGGGCTGCTCCTGCATACCGATCGTCACTACCGCGCCGTGGAGCGCACCGTACCGACAGCAGAGGTCAATAACATTCCCAAAGTTCGTTGCTGATAAATGCCCTCCGGGCGGGGTTACTTTTGTTTCGCCAAAAGTAACCAAAAGCAGCGCGCCGCCGAACGCGGCCTGCGTGCCTTCGGCACTCCGGCTCCCCTGCGATGCTCAGCCCGTCGCGGTACGGGCGACAACTCGCCCTTCGGGCTCAAACACGTCGCCCTTTCCCCCGCGCCGGGCCTGCGCTTCTCGGCGCGCTCCACGGCGCATCAGGATGCAACCATTCGAGGCTAACGATCAGCCTTCCGGCAAGTAAAGCGTTATCACATCGATTTTGCTTCAAAGGAGTGAGGGAAGGGGAGCGAGAAGTGAGAATAGGGTTAGCGCGCAAGACTTTTGCCTCTCACTGCTCTCTTCTCTCTCTTTTATGGAGCCTCTGATTAAGGAAACTCTGATTTATTCGTCATTGCCGCGAAAGCGGGAATCCAACACATTGAATTTACTGGATTCCCGCCGGCGCGGGA
>JAKDMP010000133.1 GCA_030452225.1 Gammaproteobacteria bacterium | reverse complement strand
AACCTATTCAGCAACTTGCAGTGTAGCGCCAGTCGGCCTCGTGAATAATACAGGCTAGCGTTCGGGTTAGCAAACGTCGCCCTTTCCCCCGCGTCGAGCTGCGCTTCTCGGCGCGCTCCACGGCGCACAAGGTGGGCAAGTTGCGTATTGCTTCAAGGATTTGCGGGGATGACGGCCGAAATTGCTGGGGAAGAATTATTGCGAAGCGGCGCGGGCGAGAAGATCGCGGGCATGCTCGCGGGCGGATTCACCGACCTTGACGCCGGCGAGCATGGCGGCGATGGCCTCGATACGGTCGTCGTCATCGAGTGAACTGACCCGTGTTGCGGTCGCGCCGTCCTTGCCGGTCTTGCTGACGGCGTAATGATGATCGGCGAGAGCGGCGACCTGCGGCAGATGGGTTACGCACAGCACTTGCGCTCCCGCGGCCAAGCGCTTGAGTTCGCGGCCCACCAGTTCCGCTACGCGCCCGCTCACACCCGCATCCACTTCGTCGAACACCATCACCGGCGTGCAGCTGCCGCCGTGCGCGAGCACTTCGATGGCAAGTGCGAGGCGCGAGAGTTCGCCGCCCGAAGCGACCTGGGCGAGCGGCCCCGGAGCCTGGCCGGCGTTCGTGGTGACTTCGAAGCGGATGGTCTCGGCGCCCGCGGCCGCGTAGTCGTCCGCCGCCGCGGGTTCCAGCGCAACCTGGAAGTCGGCCTGAGGCATGCCGAGCGCCCGTGCAGAACCGGTAATAGCGCTGGCAAATCCCGAGGCCCCCTTGCGGCGTCTCTTGCTCAGTGCCGCCGCCGCCGTGGACCATTGTTCCTGCGAATCGGCGCGCGCTCGTTCCAGGGCTTGAATATGTTCTTCGCTGTTGTCGAGGGTTTCGAGCTCGCTGGCGAAAGCTTCTCTTTGACGATGTAATTCGACTGGCTCGACAGCATGTTTGCGTGCGAGCGATTGGTAACGCGCGATGCGTTCGTTCAAGGAGTCGAGTTCGCGTGGATCGACTTCCGTTTCCGCGATGCGCTGCAGATTCAGTGCTGCCTCCTGCGCAAGTACTTCGGCCTGCGCCAACAGTTGGGCGGTCTCGCCGAGACTGGCCGCTTGCGGCAGTTCCGACAGCGCTTCGCGTGCACGGGCGAGGAGCGCAATAGCCGGAGTTTCACCTTCTTCCAGCGCCTCGAAGGCTCTCGCGAGTGCCGCTGTAACCTGTTCGCGGTGTTTGATCTGCTCATACTGCGAGAACAGCGTTGTATATTCGCCTTCGCGCGGCGCAAGTGTGTCCAGTTCCTGCAATTGATATTTCAGATAATCGCCGCGTGCCGCGGCACCCTGGCCGGCTTCGCGCGCGACACGCAGTGCGGAGTGGGCCTCGCGAACGGCCCGTGCGGCCTGTTCGACCTTGTGCGCCTCTTCGAGGCAACCTGCCCAGGTGTCGAACAAAAGCCGCTGACGGTCCGGGCGGGCGAGCATGAGATGTTCATGCTGCCCGTGGATTTCGACCAAGGCCTCCCCCAATTCGCGCAGCACGCCGAGCGGCATGGGTACTCCGTTGATCCAGGCGCGGCTGCGCCCGTCGGCGCCGATCTGGCGGTGCAGGATGAGCGGGTTGTCCCCGGGCAGGTCGCGTGCGGCGAGCAATGCGCCGATTCCTGCATTGCCGGTCCAGTCGAATTCGGCGCTGACGCCGGCACGTTGGGCGCCGCTGCGCACCAGCGATGCGGTGCCGCGACTTCCCAATACCAGATTCAGCGCGTCCACCAGGAGCGACTTGCCGGCGCCGGTTTCACCGGTGAGGACGGTAAAACCCGTGTCCGCCTCGATCTGCGCCGTGCGGATGACGGCGAGATCCCGAACGGCAAGCCGCGTCAGCATTCCGGCGCGCGCCCGCCCCAGCCGAGTTTTTCACGCAGCGTGGCGAAGTATTCGTAGCCGGGCGGGTGAACCAGTAACAACTCGGGTTCGGCGCGGCTCACGCGCACGGTGTCCCGCGGCGTCAATTCAATGGAGATCTGGCCGTCGAGAGTCGCTTCCGCGCGGGCATCGTCCTCGATCAGCGGGTGCAAGCTGATGACCCGGCCGGCCGGGATCACGACCGGACGCTCGCCGAGGCTGTGCGGCGAGACGGGGACGATTGCGAACGCATCCAGACCGGGCGCAATGATGGGACCGCCCGAGGAGAGGGCATAGGCGGTGGAGCCGGTCGGGGTCGAGACGATCAGGCCGTCGCCCCGCGTTCGGCTGAATCGGGCGCCGTCCACGCGGGTTTCTATTTCGATCATGCGCGAGCCGTCGCTGCCCTTGATGACAACGTCATTCAAGGCGAACTGCGCGGTCGTGTCGGTGCCGACTTGCACGCGAAGCATACTGCGCCGCTCGAGCGTGTAATCCCCCCGCAGGATGGGCTCGAGTTCTTCGTGCAGGGCCTCCGAGCGCACGTCGGCAAGAAAGCCGATGCGGCCGCGATTGATGCCGACCAGCGGCACCGGCGCCCATTTCAGCGCGCGGGCGGCAGCGAGCAGCGAACCGTCGCCGCCGACCACGATCGCAAGATCGACACTGGCGGCAATTTCGGCAGCAGGCCGGCTTGTCGATCCCGGCAGCAGGGAGGCGGCGTTCTTTGCCGCCAGGATGTCGCAGTTCGCGGCGCGCAGCAGCTCCACGATTCGGGCCATGACTGCGCCGGTCTCCGGGTCGGCGACTTTTGCAAACAATCCGATGCGTTTGATTACCGGTTGCTTCGCGTTCATGGAAACATAGCTTAGCGTAGGGGCATGGCATTCGCTATGGGAAGCCCCCCTCTTCGGCTGTCTCATCCGGGCGGTGAAGGGGGCAAGTTGTTTCCGTGACCTTGCGGGTTCAGCGGCGCTGGAATTGGCGATTGCCGAAGAGGTTCTCGAAGCCGTCGGCCCTGGAGGCGGTGCCTTCCTCCTTGAGTACCTCCAGGCCGCGCCGCACGGCGGGACGTGCATCGATGGCGTCAAACCAGCGTTTGACCTGCGCATAGTCCTCGAGCGCGACGCCCTGTTTGGCGTGTGAACGCAGCCACGGGAAAATGGCGATGTCGGCGAGGGTGTATGCGTTGCCGGCGACGTATTCGCTCTCGGCAAGTTGCCGGTCGAGCACGCCGTACAGCCGGTTCGACTCGCGGGTGTAGCGTTCGATGCCGTAGCTGATGCGAATTGGCGCGTAGCCGCGAAAATGATGCGCCTGGCCGAGCATGGGGCCGATATGGCCCATCTGGAACATCAGCCACTGCAGCACGGCGTAGCGCTGCCGCGGTTCGTTCGGCAGGAACTGACCGGCCTTTTCCGCGAGGTAGACCAGGATCGCGCCGGATTCGGCAAGCGCCATGGGTTGGCCGCCGGGGCCGTCCCGGTCAACGATTGCCGGAATCTTGTTGTTGGGGCTTGTATTCAGGAATTCCGGCTTGAACTGCTCGCCAGCATTGATGTCCACCGGGATGGCGCGGTATTCCAGGCCGGTTTCCTCCAGCATGATGTGGACCTTTTGACCGTTCGGCGTCGGCCAGGAATGGAGTTCGATCATTGTGCGGCTCCGATTCGCGAAAACATCCTTCATGATCGCATACGATAGCCGTTTGCTTGCGCTCCTTCGTTGATTCCGATGCCCGCAGGGGACAGTCAATCGACCGCTCCGGCAGCCGGCCTGCAGGAACTCCATTGCCGCGGGTCGTGCCGTATCCCGTTGCCGGATGCGCCGGCGCCTGCGCGCGCGTTGGAGGCGCTGCTGCCGTTGGGCGCGGCGCTGCTGGAATCGCGCACGTCGCATCCGGGCGCGCGCTATTCGTATGTGGCCTGCTCACCCCTGGTGGAAATGCGTCTGCTGCCGCACGGGTTGAGAGTGTCTGGTCGAGGCGAGGAGAAGCTGTTGGCGGATGGGCCCCTGGAGCGACTCTTCGCTGCGCTGGAAAAAGTCCGTGCCCAACCCGCGCGGGGCGAAGCGCCGTTCACGGGAGGATGGATCGGTTATTTTGCGCACGAGTTCGGTTGCCTGCTGCTGGATACGCCGATGGCCGAATCCGCACCGCCCGCCCGGCCGGGGGGGCCGCTTGCCCTGTTCCGCTTGTACCGGGACGTGCTGGTCTACGATCGCCAGGCTCGAAAAGCGGTCTCGAATGGATCCGATTGGGGCGAGGGGGAGGCGGCGGTTCGGGCGCGCCTCGAGGGCCTGCGCGAACGGTTGCATGGAAAGGGGCGGAGCGCGGAGGCGCCGGTCGTCGCGAACGCGGTCGAGACAACGTTCGGCCCGGAGGAGTTTTCGGACCTCCAGGAAAAACTCCAAACCCTTATCCGTGCCGGCGATTGCTTCCAGGCCAACCTGACCGCGAGCTGGGCCTGGCCCTGGCGCGAAGAGTCGCCTTCCCCGGGGGCGTTGGCGGCGCTGTATCGCCGTTATACCGAAGCCAATCCGGGTGCCTGGTGTGGATTTTTCCCCGACGAGACGGCCACCCTGATTTGCGGCAGCCCGGAGCTGCTGGTCGATTGGCGCGCGCAGGACCTGCACATGCGGCCCATTGCCGGAACGCGGCCGCGCGGGGAGGATGCGGCGAGCGATAGCGCCTTGGCCGACGAATTGCGCAACGATCCGAAGGAGCGGGCGGAACATGCCATGCTTGTCGATCTGGTGCGCAATGATCTGGCGCGAGTCAGCCGCGCGGGCACGGTGCGGGTCGCCAACCTGGCGGGCGTCGAGCGCTATCGTCACGTCATGCACCTGGTCAGCGAGGTGGAAAGCAGGGCAGCCGGGGATTTGGACCTGGCGGCGCTCATACGCGCCGTCTTCCCCGGCGGCACGGTGAGCGGTGCGCCGAAACGCCGTGCGCTCCAGCGCATCGGGGAATTCGAGCGCGGCCCGCGCGGCGCCTATACCGGCGCGCTGGGCTACGTGGGGCTCGGCGGCGCGGTGCAGTTCAATCTCATGATCCGTACCCTTACGGCAACCCCGACGCATCTTGTTGCACACGCCGGCTGCGGTATCGTCGAAGGCAGTCAAAGCGCGCTCGAGGCGCGTGAACTGGCAGCCAAGGCGCGGGCGCAGGCGGAGGCCGCACTCGGGCGCGCGACGCCGGCTGCGTCTTCGGATCGTTGCGGCGAGGTCGAGGCCGGCCCATGCTGGAAGCCCGGCCGCGCGGTCGGGATGGCGACATCGGTGCAGGTACTGATCGTGGATTTCGAGGATTCCTTCGTTTACAACCTGGCCGAGTATTGCCGGCGCCTCGGCGCCGCGGTGCGAGTCGTGAGCGCGCACGCTTCGGCGGATGAGGCGTGGAGGGAGAAACCGACGCACCTCATTCTCTCGCCGGGCCCGGGCCGGCCGGATGACTTTCCGACCTGGCGGCGTCATGTCGAGCAGGCCGACCAACAGGGCATCCCCGTACTCGGCGTGTGTCTGGGCCACCAGGCATTGGCAGAGGCCGCAGGGGCCACATTGATCTGCCACACCGAAACGGTGCACGGACAGGGCAGTCCGCTGGTGCGTTTGCCGGCCGCCGATTCCGATCCGCTCTTCGGCGCCTGGAAGGGTCGAAGGGTGGGCCGCTATCATTCGCTGGTTGTCGTTGAATCCGACTCCGGCTCCTCGAGGATGGAACCGTTGGCGACGCTGGAAGATGGCACGTTGATGGCGGTGCGCTATCGAAATCGTCCGCACTGGGGGCTGCAGTTCCACCCCGAATCGCTGCTCACCGACCGCGGACTCGATCTCGTCGCAGCCTTTCTGGAGCGCTCTTCGCCGTGACACCGCTGGCCTGGATGGATGGTTGCGTGCTGCCGCTCGGAGAGGCGCGTATCGCGCTGGAAGATCCGGGTTTTCTTTTCGGCGACGGCGTTTTCGAATCGCTGCGCGTGCGGCGCGGCCGGCCGTTTCGCTGGGATCTGCACGCGCGGCGCCTGTCGGAGGGGCTCGAAGTCGTCGGCATCGACGCCGGCCCCTTGAACTTAGCCCAATTCGCGGT